>NZ_JBEYTJ010000020.1:0-188568 GCF_040642995.1 Nonomuraea sp. NPDC047529
GCCTCCAACTAGGCACGTCGACCCCCCCCGCCCCGGGGGGGGGGCGCCGGAGGTCTCAGGCGTCGTCGTCCGACACCCGGGACGTGTCCTTGCAGCCGGTGGGCGCGCCGCTCAGCACCGGCAGCAGCCCGCCGCAGGTGCTCACCGGAAGCGACACCGGCTCGACGATCTCGTCGTTGAAGACGATCACGTCGCCGATGAGCGGCCGCGGCCCCTGGGCGGGCGCCGCGCCCGGTGAGGCCGAGGCGTACGCGGGCGCCACGGACGCCAGCAGCCCCGCGCCGGTCAGCAGCGCGACCGCTAGGCTGCGGCGACCCGATCCTGCGCGACACCGCCGGGCTGCTGTTCCCGGTGCGCCTGCTGGACGTGCCGCCCGCCTGCCATGATCCGATCCATCACGGCCAGTGCGAGCGCCGAGACCACGAAGGTGAGATGGATCAGTGTTTTCCATACGAGTTCCCTGTCGGTGATGGCCGGCCGGGCGGCGTTGATGAAGATCTGCAGGAGGTGCACCCCCGAGATCCCGATGATCGCCATGGCCAGCTTGACTTTGAGGACGTTTGCGTTGACGTGGGACAACCACTCGGGCTGATCGGGGTGTCCGTCGATGCGCAGCCGTGAGACGAAGGTCTCGTAGCCGCCGATGATGACCATGATCAGCAGGTTCGAGACCATCACGACGTCGACGAGCCCGAGGACGATCAGCATGATCGTGGTCTCCGGAGGATTGCCGCCGAAGCCGAGTTCGACCAGGTGGGCGAGTTCGACCATGAACCGCCACACGTACACGACCTGGGCGACGATCAGCCCGAGGTAGAGCGGCGCCTGTATCCACCGGCTGAGGAACATGACGTAGCCCACGTGGTGCAGCATGCTCCGCGGCCGGGGAGCGGACTCGGACTCGGCCACGGTCAACTGTGGCGGCCTCACTACGACGTGAAGATGTTGACCCGGTCGACGATGGCCTGGACATTGATGTTCCCCGGTTCGTTTCGGCCCTCTGACCCGAGGACGATTGGGGGAACGGCGGCCGCCGCCGCCAGAGCGAGGACCGCTGCGCTGGTCAGGATTCGGAACTTCAATGGGGACTCCTCGACTGCTGCTGGTCGGGCACGGGGATGGCGCTGTCGGACGGGGGAAGGGCCGGGATCGGCGGTGCGGCATGGCGCGCCGCACCGCCTTGCGCGGTGGCCCGTGATGGCCGGTCAGGGATGCAGGCAGCCCGCCGCGGGGATCTCCGTCGGGGCCTGAGGGGCCATCGGGTCCACCAGCGTGGTCAGGCCGGTGGCGGACTCGGCGGCGCAGGTCACCGCGTGGGCGGGGTCGACGACGGCGTGAGCGGGCGCCGCGAACAGGGCGGCGGACAGACCGCCGGTCAGAGTGGCGGTCAGAGTGGCGGTCAGGACGGCCGCGGCAAGGGCGGCGCGGCGTGGGACGACAGGCATGAGTACCTCCTGGGGACGGTGGAATCAACCACCGACTTGCTACCCAGAGTAATCATCCAGTAACGCTGAGTTAAAGATTCCTCATGAAGCGGGGGATTGGCAGCCCGTCGACCGGTCCTGGGCGTCCATGACCTCGTCGGCGTGGTCGTGCGCCCAGACGCCGAACGCCTCGATCGGGCTCAGCAGGGTGCGGCCCAGGTCGGTCAGCGCGTACTCGACGCGGGGCGGGGCCTCGGCGTAGGACCGCCGGTCGACCAGGCCGTTGAACTCCAGGCGGCGCAACGTCTCGGTGAGCACTTTGGGGCTGATCCCGCCGATCTCCGCGCGCAGTTCCCCGGGGCGGCGCGGGCCGTGGCGCAGCGACCAGACGACGACCGCGTTCCAGGTGTTGGCGATCAGGTCGAAGGCCAGTCTGGCCTGGCAGTCGGCGAGGAACACGTGAGCCCTCCGATAGGCACCGATTGGTGTGTGACGACATTTCTACAGTCCTTGTCCTAGTAAAGCCCTTTCAGCTCACGGAGGACGACCATGAAGATCGGGATCTTGGGCGCCGGCGGCATGGCCGACGCGCTCGGCACGCAGTGGATCAGGGCCGGGCACGAGGTGACCGTCAGCGGACGCGACCCGGAACGGGCCCGCGCCCGCGCGGAGAGCATGAACGCCCAGGCCGGACGCCCGGCGGCACGGGCGGGGAGCTGGGCGGAGGCGGCCGCGTCCGGCGACGTGGTCATGGTGGGCGTCCGGGAGGCGGGGCTGGCCGACGTGCTGGCTGCCGCCGGCCCGGCCCTGCGCGGCAAGCCGCTCATCGACGTGACCAACGCCGCCGCCCCCGACAGGTACGACGCCACCCGTCCGCTCGCCCGCCGGATCGCCGACCTCACGGGCGGGCACGTGGTGAAGGCGTTCAACCTGTGCCACGTGGACGTGTGGCGGATGACACCGCCCGTGTTCGGCGGACGCCCGCTGGCGGTGCCCCTGTGCGGCGACGACCCCGGGGCGCTCGATCTGGTCCGGGGCCTGGTCCGCGACCTCGGCTGCACCCCGCTGGACGGCGGCGGCCTCGACCGGGCGGCGCAGCTGGAGGCGACGGCCGCGTTCGTGATCGGGCTCTGGTTCGGCGGCGCGGACGCCCAGGCGATCCTGCCCCCGCTGGCCTCCTCGGGGGCGCACGACCCGTCGTGAGCGTACGCCGCAGGGCGTAGCCGGGATGACGACGGAGGGCGGATGCCCGGCGACGGCGGCGGCGCGATCCTGGGGGCGTCCACCCGAGGTCGAAGGAGAGTCCAGTGGTCACCCAGGTCGTCAAAGGGAGCGGGTACCGGACCGCGTTCAAGGCCCTCGCCACGCTCAGCATGCTGGCGGTGCTGCTGCAGGCCGTCACGGCGGGGCAGCTCATGAGCGGGGCCGGCACGGGCCTGCACGGGGCGGGGGCGGGCGCGGTCCACCTGCTCGGGCTGCTCCAGCTCGTCGCGGCCGTGCTGATGTGGCGGCCGGGGCGCGGCGCCGGGTGGCCCGCGCTGGTCAGCCTGGGGGTGCTGCTCCTCGGCTTCCTGCAGTCGATGCTCGGCGGGTCGGGGGCGGTGGCCGCGCACGTGCCGCTGGGCATGACGATCTTCGGGCTCAGCGTGTGGCTCGTCGTCTGGGCCTGGCGGCGGTGACCGTCCCGGCGGGACCGGCCGAGGGGGCGGTCAGGTCCCGCCGGGGTGGCGGGCCAGGTGGTCGGCCTGGCGCACGGGCTCGGGGAGGCGGTAGCGGGGGGTGAGCAGCAGGGTCTGGGACGTGGCGGTGTCCAGGCCGATGCGGTGTCCCTGGGAGACGTAGACCGGTTTCGTGTCCCGCCGCGTGCGCAGCGCCCGGCCCACCGTGACGCCCTCGTGGACGATCGGCGTCCAGTCGCCGCGCTCCCGGCCCGGCGGCTCGTGCTCGCCCACGAAGGGCGTCTTGGCCACCCCGATCGCGGGCAGGCCGGTCAGCACGCCGAGGTGGCAGGCCAGGCCGAAGCCGCGCGGGTGCGCCAGGCCGTGGCCGTCGCAGACCAGCAGGTCGGGGGTGACGGCCAGGCGTTCGAGCGCCTCGACCAGGGTGGGCAGCTCGCGGAAGGCGAACAGGCCGGGCACGTACGGGAAGGCCGCCTTGCCGTGGGCCACCGCCCGCTCGACCGGTTCCAGGGTCGCCGCGTCCAGGACGACCGCCGCCGCCGTCACGTCGTCGTCGCCGTGGTAGTGCACGTCGAGGCCGGCCACCAGGGTGAACTCCGTGGGCCCGGAGAGCTCGACGCGTCCGCACAGCCGGTCCTGGACGGCCTCGGCCTCGGCGACGTCGCCCGGCCAGGGGTGAAGTCTGTTTACCCGCACCCTGCCCAAGTTAGGGCCTTTCGCGCCCGGCCTTGACCGCAAGGCGCCGGACCGGGCCGTCCCCGTGCCGGGACCGCCGAGCCGCCACCGCCCGGCTCGGGCCGCCGTGGCAGGGGCCGGGCGGTGGCGGTGGGTCAGTAGGCCTTGATGTCGTAGGAAGCCGCCACGGCCGTGGCATACCCCCAGGCGCAGTGCGCTTCCGACTGCGTGCCGACCCACTGCCACGAGCCGTAGGACTTGACGGTGTAGGAACCGTTGGAGCAGGTCGCGATGGCCCGCACGTAACCCGCACCGCCGGTGCAGTTCGCCCAGGAGTAGGCGGCGTTGTAACCGATCCCGGCGCGGCAGTTGGACGGGAGGGGCTCGGCACTGGCGGCGGAGGGGGTGAGCGAGACGGCGGCGGCCGCGGCGACCAGGGCGGCGGCAAACTTGATCTTCATGGCCAGACGCTAACTCACGGCGGCGGCCTTGACGCCTCTCTGGACCAGGGATGATCGTCCGGATCTCGTCATATGATCAGCGGCCGGGCTCCGTAGGCGCCCGCGTCGCCGACGGCCCATGAGAGCGGGCGCAGCGGGGAACTCCTTCGGGGGACTCCCCGTTCGCACGGTGAGGAGAAGGAGGCGCGCCATGAACGAGGAGGCACGAACAGGGCGCTCTCCTGGCCCGTGGAAGGCTGTCGTCACCGGCTTGGGGCTGGTCCTGGCGACGATAAGCGCAGCGGTGGGCATTCTGTCCTTTCTGGGCGACGAGGCGGAGCGGGCGGAGGCCCGGCGGGACCGAGCCAGGACGTCGCCGGCGGTTCAGCAGCCAGAGCCTGCCCCGACCGTCAGCCCCACGTCCGGCCCCACGTCCGGCCCCACGTCGCAGGCGCCCACCCCGGCACCGACGCCGCCCGTCCACGAGACCCTGCCGCGCTCCTTCCTCGGCGTGTGGTCGGGGACCCTCACCCAAGGCGGCAGCTCGTACCGAGTGCGGCTTCGACTGCGGAACGGAGAGGCGGGCGAGCCGGTGGGAACCGTCGCGTACGAGCCCTTGCACTGCGCCGGCGAGCTCACACTCCGGAGCGCCTCTCCCGAAAGCCTGGAACTGGCCGAGACGCTCACCAGCGGCACAGGGTGCACGCCCGAAGGGAACATCGCCCTCGACCGCCACGCGAACGGCACCCTGACCTACAACTACTTCCACATACGAGGCGCGGTCACCACCACGGGGACGTTGAAGAAGACGGGAAACTGACCCCCGCCAGGCCGGCGCCACCGGCCCGCAGTCCTGCCGTGGCGCTCAGGCCCGGTCGGCGGGCGTCCGGCCGCTGACGATCTTGGCGAAGCGCAGCGCCACCTCGCGCCAGACCGGCGTGGAGACCGGCTCGTCGGCCACCGCCCCGGCGTAGACCTCCGCGGGGTCGAAGCCGTCGGGCGTCCACTCGCGTACCCGCGCGGGCAGCACCTCGGGATGGAACTGCACCCCCCACGCCCGCTCGCCGACCCGGAACGCCTGGTACGGGCAGGCACGCGTCTCCGCCAGCCACACCGCCCCGGCGGGCAGCCGGGTGACGGCGTCCTTGTGGTGCTCGATCGCGGGCACCACCGGTGGCAGCCCCTGGAACAGCGGGTCGTCGGCCGCCTCGGGCCGGAGCGTGACCGGCAGGCTGCCGTTCTCCGGCGCGCCGGTGTCGCCGGTCACCTCGCCGCCGGCCACCTCGGCGAGCATCTGGCCGCCCAGGCAGATGCCGAACAGCGGCACGCCCTCCTCCAGCGCCTGGCCCACCAGCCGGCGGGCGCCGGCCAGCCACGGGGCCCGGTCGTCCTCGGAGGGCAGGTAGCCGCCGCCGAGCATGATCATGGCGTCGTGCCGGTCCAGCCGGTCGGGCAGCGGCGCGCCCTCGTGCGCGAGCACCACGTCGAGCCGCAGCCCGGCCTCCTCCAGCCAGCCGCCGAGCCGGCTCGGACCGCCGCTCCTGCTGTTCTGCACGATCAGGACGTCACCCATCGCGGGTCTCCACTCTCCGATGTCCGGGGTTCAGGGCAGGTTCGCCGCTCGGGCGGTGTGCCGCAGCAGCAACGCGGTGGTCACCGGGCCGACGCCGCCGGGCACCGGGGTCAGCGCGCCCGCCACCTCCGAGACCGCCGCGAAGTCGACGTCGCCGGTGAGCCCGCCGTCGTCGGTGGGGTTGGTGCCCACGTCGATCACCACCGCGCCCGGCGCGACGTGCGCGGCGCCGATGAGCCCGGCGCGGCCGACGGCGGCCACGAGCACCTCGGCCCCGGCGGTGACCGAGGCCAGGTCACGGGTGCGCGAATGGCAGACGGTGACCGTGGCGTGCCGGTCGAGCAGCAGGTGGGCCAGCGGCTTGCCGACCACCGTCGAGCGGCCGACGACCACCGCCCGCCGCCCTTCGAGCGGCACCTCGTAGTGGTCGAGCAGGGCCATGACGGCCGCCGCGGTGGCGGGCGGGAACGCGGGCAGCCCGGCGGCCAGGCGGCCGAGCGAGAGCGGGTTCGCGCCGTCGACGTCCTTGCGCGGGTCGATGGCGTCGGCCAGCGCCTGCGCCGAGGCCCCGGCGGGCAGTGGCGTCTGGAGCATGACCCCGTGGACGGCGCCGTCGGCGCTGAGCCCGGCCAGCGTCTCGTGGATCCTGTCGGGGTCCGCGTCGGCGCCGAGGTCGACGATGTCGCAGGCGACGCCGACGCCCGCGGCCGCCTTGGCGATCGAGCGCACGTACCACAGGCTGGCCTCGTCGGCCGTGGCGACCACGACGGCCAGCCTGGGCTGCGGTCCGGCGGACGCCTCGGCCTGCGTCTGGGCCTTGATCGCGGTGGCCAGGTCGCGGCCGGTCAGCGTCCTCATCGGGTGATCTCCTCGCGTACCTCGGCGGTGATCCGGTCGGCCCCGGCGACGGCCGCCTCGACCCCCGCCAGGCGGGCGGTCAGCTCCTCGCGGACCGGCTCGTCCTTGATGCCGCGCAGGTTGACCTCGACGTTGATCCGGGCGGTGGTGAGCGCGGCGCGGGCGGCGTCGGCGGCTGCGGCGACGTCGGTGACGACGTTGCGGTTGCCGATCGGCAGCAGCAGCTCGCAGAGCTCGACCAGCCGCGTGGCGGTCTCCACCACCCGGGCCGGGGGCTCGGCCGCGCCGGCCAGGGCGCGGGCGATGGAGACGCTGCGCTCCTCGCCCTTGGGCAGCCGGTAGGCGTCGGAGACCATGGTGAAGGCGGCCGCGTCCTCCTCGGCCAGCCGCAGTGCCCCGGCCCGCAGGGCGTCGGTCTCGCCGATCACCGCGGCGACGGTCTCGGCGTGCTCGGCGTACCGCTCGCCGGTGGTGTAGCGGGCCACCATGCCGAGCAGCGCGGCGGACTGCGCCGCGTGCAACGCGGCGGTGGCCCCGCCGCCGGGGGCGGGCACCTTGTCGGCCAGCTCGGCCAGGAAGTCGACGATCTTCGAGTCGCGCATGGCCGCATTCTGCCAGGCCCGGTACGCCGCTACTCGCGGTGCATCGGCCTGGTGACGTCATGGGCCGCGGTGCCCGGCGGCAGGTACGGCGACCCGGCCGCCCCGTAACCGGAGCCGTAGTCGGAGCCGTAGTCGGAGGTGTGGACCGACGGCCGCCCCAGGGACCGCCACCGCGACGGGAACAGCGACACGACCAGCAGGGCCACGCCGAGGAACAGCATGACCCCGGTGTACAGGGCGGTCTGCATGCCCGCCGCCAGCGTCCCGGTGACCAGCCCGTCGGGGATCACCCGGACGCCGGCGCTCAGCTCCACCGCGGGCACCAGGCCGAGCGCGGTGAGGGCGAGGCCGCCGAGGAGCGAGGCGATGGGTGACAGGCGCGAGCCGGCCAGGAACGCCAGACCGGCCCCGGCCGCCGCGACCACGCCGAGCCCCAGCCACGAGATGGTGTACCTGGTGGCCATGGTGAGGCCGATCTCGCCGATGCCGTACATGAGGCAGGCGGCGATCAGTGGAGGAAGGAGCAGCCCCGCGACCACTCCCAGACCATGACGGGCACCGTTGGACATGATTAACCCCGTTTGTTCGGCTGGCTCACCAACCTACCGTGATCGCCCGATCAGCGCTTGATGGTGTACTTGTCCCCGTACACCTTCCAGGTCAGCGGCGGCCTGAGGTCGAGGTTGCCCTTCCTGAGGAAGACGCGCTGCATGGTGTCGACCCGGGTGGTGTCGTCGTGGGCGTCCTCGGCCTTCATCGCCGCCTTCCTGGCGTCGAGGAACGCGTTGAGGTAGGCGACCTCGTCGCCGCCGCGGGCGGGGGAGGCGGCCCTGGCCAGCGCGGCCTTCCTGATGCCGCCGAAGCTCAGCTTGTCGGAGCCGGGGCCGTGCATGACCATGGCGTCGTAGTAGGCGAACTGGCCCAGCGCCCGCAGGCCGTCCTTCTTGGCCCGGCGGACGGCCGGGTCGAAGTAGACCCGGTCGCGCTCGTGGTTCTGGGCCCGCCGGAAGGCCGGGTCGGCGGCGGCCTTCTTCCAGTCCCTGACGAACGGCTTCCCGAGGCCCTTGTGGGAGTCGGTGCCGTTGACCTTGCGCAGCGCCGGCAGGTATTTGGCCAGCACGTTCCCTGGCCTGCGCCGGGTGTAGAGCTCGACCAGTTTCAGCATGTCGCCGGTGCCGGAGCAGAAGCCGATGATGCCCGCGGTGTAGCCCCGTTCGTCCTTGATGTCCTCGATGTAGCCGTACTGGGCCTTCCAGTCCAGCGAGGAGTTCTCCGCACTGGACACCAGCCGCATGGCGATGTCCTTCTTGTGCGGATCGTTAAGGTCTGGGGTAGACGCGCCGGTCAGGACGAGGGACAGCGAGAGGAACGTAGCGGTCAGCACCGCTGCAAACTAGCGCAGCGGGCGCAAAGCCGCGAGCTGCTCCGCAAACGGGACGACCTCCCCATCGTCTCCGGACTGCCGCGGAGCCCGGCCCGCCAGCAGGCCGGCCAGCTCACCGGCGGCCCGGTCGATGCGCTCGCCGAGCCCGTCGGTGAAGGCGTCACCGCCGCCGCCCCAGTCCTCCGAGGCGGCGTAGACAGCGGTCGGCACGACGATGGCCCGCAGGTACGCGAACAGCGGGCGCAGCGCGTGCTCCAGCACCAGCGAGTGGCGCGGCGTGCCGCCCGTGGCCGCGACCAGCACGGGCGTGCCCGCCAGGGCCGTGTTGTCGATCACGTCGAAGAACGACTTGAACAGGCCGCTGTAGGAGCCGCTGAACGTCGGCGTGACCGCGATGAGCCCGTCGGCCTCCGTCACGGCCTCGATCACCTCGCGCAGCCGGGCGCCGGGGAAGCCGGTCACCAGGTTGTTGGCGATGTCCACGGCCAGGTCGCGCAGCTCGACCACGCGCACCTCGGCCTCGCCGGCCAGCCGCCGCCGGGTGGCCTCGGCCAGGCGGTCGGCGAGCAGGCGGGTGGAGGACGGCTGGGTCAGACCGGCCGTGACGACGACGAGCTTCATGGGGGGATCTCCCTTTCTGGAGGTCAGACCTCGACGGCCTGGGACGTACGGGCCTGGAGCAGCGAGGCGTGCGTCGGCGCGTCCGGGACGCCGGCCGGGCGGTCCTTGGCCAGCTCCTTGCGCAGCACCGGCACGACCTCCTCGCCCAGGAGGTCGAGCTGCTCCAGCACGGTCTTCAGCGGCAGGCCGGCGTGGTCCATGAGGAACAGCTGGCGCTGGTAGTCGCCGAAGAACTCGCGGAACTCCAGCGTCCGGTCGATGACCTGCTGCGGGCTGCCCACGGTGAGCGGGGTCTCGGCGGTGAACTCCTCCAGCGACGGCCCGTGGCCGTACACGGGGGCGTTGTCGAAGTACGGGCGGAACTCGCGGACGGCGTCCTGGGAGTTCTTGCGCATGAACACCTGGCCGCCCAGGCCGACGATCGCCTGCTCGGGCGTGCCGTGCCCGTAGTGGGCGTACCGCTGGCGGTAGAGGTTGATCAGGCGGATGAAGTGCTCCTTGGGCCAGAAGATGTTGTTGGCGAAGAAGCCGTCACCGTAGTACGCGGCCTGCTCGGCGATCTCCGGGCTGCGGATCGAGCCGTGCCACACGAACGGCGGCACCCCGTCCAGCGGGCGCGGCGTGCTGGTGAACCCCTGCAGCGGCGTGCGGAAGCGGCCCTCCCAGTCCACGACGTCCTCGCGCCACAGCTGGTGCAGCAGCGCGTAGTTCTCGACGGCCAGCGGGATGCCCTGGCGGATGTCCTGCCCGAACCACGGGTAGACCGGCCCGGTGTTGCCGCGGCCCAGCATGACGTCCACCCGGCCGTCGGCCAGGTGCTGGAGCATGGCGAAGTCCTCGGCGATCTTGACCGGGTCGTTGGTCGTGATCAACGTCGTGGCGGTGGACAGGATCAGCCGCTCGGTCCTGGCCGCGATGTAGCCGAGCATGGTGGTCGGCGAGGACGGCACGAACGGCGGGTTGTGGTGCTCGCCGGTCGCGAACACGTCGAGGCCCACCTCCTCGGCCTTGAGCGCGATCGCCACCATCGCCTTGATCCGCTCGTGCTCGGTCGGGGTCCTGCCTGTGGTGGGGTCCATGGTCACGTCGCCCACGCTGAAGATTCCGAACTGCACTTTAGTCACCATCCATGACTGTTGAATCTTTGACAGGTACCGTAGCGTCCGGCCGCGTGCGGTTATTCCATCATCTCGTGGGGCGTCCCCGTCAGGCGCCCGCGCGGGCACGGAAGGCCGCCGCCTTGGCCCGGTTGCCGCAGCCGCGCATGTCGCACCAGCGGCGGGTGCGGCGGTGGGAGGCGTCGACGTACAGGCGGGTGCAGGGGTCGGCCTCGCACTCGCGGATCAGTGCCGCCTGCGGGCCGCCGAGCAGCTCGATCGCCGCCCGCGCCGTCGCGGACAGCGCGCCGCTCAGCCCGCCGCCGCGCCGCAGGCCGCGCTCGCCGAGCACGACGCCCGCGGGCGCGGGCCGGGCGGTCTCGTTGAGCAGGTCGCGGTCGGCCCGGTCGTACGGGCGGCCCTCGCGGGCGGCCGTGGCCAGCCGGTAGACCGCCTCGCGCAGGGCCGCCGCCCGCGCCAGGTCGTCGTCGCCGGTCGCGGGCGGCTCGTCGAGGAGCCCGGCGGCGACCGTCCAGCGGGCGAGGTCGGCGGGGGCGGCCATCAGGTCGATGCGCGCGCCCCGGCGGTGGCCGATGGTGCCGGCGAGGTCGAGGCCGAGGTTGCCGCTGACGAAGGTGAAGTCCACGACTCCGATGGTAACCGCATTGACAAGTTACTTTCGGCGCTGCGAAGGTTGCTAACCACTGAATGCGGTTATTTGGGGGCGTACGTGACGACACTCATCACCACTCGCGGCGGGACGCGCCGCTTCGGCGCGCGGCACCGATGGGTCGTGCTGTCCGTGGGCGTCGGCGCCCAGGCCGGCTTCTCGGCCATGTTCTCCGGCATCCCGGTGACCGCGGTCTTCATGCGCTCCGGCTACCACCTGTCGCTGGGGTCGCTCGGCCTGGTGCTGTCCTGCCTGGGGCTCGGCGTGGCCGCCTCCGACATCGCGTGGGGCATGCTGACCGACCGGTGGGGCGACCGCCGCGTGCTGCTCGCCGGCCTGACCGCCACGGGCGCGCTGCTGGTGATGATGGCCGCCGCCGTCACGCCGTCCGAGAACGTGGGGGTGGCCCTGCTGGCCGCGTGCCTGCTGGCCGCCGGTGCGCTCGGCGGCAGCGTGAACGGCGCTTCCGGACGGGCCGTCATGACCTGGTTCGCCGACGGCGAGCGCGGGCTGGCGATGAGCGTCCGCCAGACGGCCATCCCCGCCGGCGGCGCGGTCGGGGTCGCCCTGCTGCCCTGGCTCGCCGAGCGGTACGGGTTCCGCGCCGTCTACGCCGTACCGGCCGTGTTCTGCCTGCTGGCGGCGGCGGCCACCTGGCGCTGGCTGCACGAGCCGGCCCACGCGACCGCCGCGGCCGCCCCCGAGCCCGGCCCCTCACCGCTGCGCCGCTGGGACGTGTGGCGCCTGGCGCTGGCCAGCGGGCTGCTCACCGTGCCGCAGTTCGCCGTGCTGTCCTTCACCGCGGTCTTCCTGCACGACGTCAAGGGGGCCGGCGCCGCCCTGGCCAGTCTCACCGTGCTGATCGCCCAGCTCGGCGGCGGCGCCGCGCGCATCTGGACCGGCAGGCGCACCGACCGCCGCGGCGGGCGGCGCACCTGGATCCGCGCCATCGGGACGCTCTCCGGGGTCGTGATGGCCGCCGCCGCGGTGCTCACCTCCGCGCCCACGCCGGTCACCGTCGCCGCCCTGGCGCTCGGCGGCCTGCTGGCCAACTCCTGGCACGGCATCGCCTACACCGAGATCGCCGCCATGGCGGGAGCGGCCAGGGCGGGCACCGCGCTCGGCCTGGAGGGCACCGCCTGCTTCGCCTCGGGCTTCCTGACCCCGCTGCTCGTCCCCGTGGTGCTCGCCCTCGCCTCGTGGGAGGCGGTGTGGGGGCTGGCCGCGCTCGCCCCGCTGCTGGCCGTGCCGCTGGTGCCCGGGACCGCCGTCACAAGGCGTCGACGGCCGGGGATCGCCTTCACAGGGCGTTGATGGCCGCCGGGCCGAGGATGTGCTCGGGAGCGCCGCGCTCGGCCACGGTGATCATCGCCTGGCCGATGCGCTCGGTCGTCGTCACCTCCGCCGGGAACAGCCGGCGCAGCAGCGGGTAGAGCGGCGCGACCACGACGTAGGCCAGCCGGTACCAGCGGGTGCGCGAGGTGATGCCGTGCATCGGCTGGATGTATCCCGGACGGAACATGTAGGCGTGGAACGGCAGCGCGAGCAGCGCGTTCTCGGTCGCGCCCTTCACCCTGGCCCACATCGCGCGGCCGTGCGCGTCGGTGCCGGCGCCCGAGACGTAGACGAAGGTCGAGGACGGGCTCAGCCGGGCCAGCGTGGTGCCGGCCGCCAGCGTGTAGTCGTAGGTGACGCGCCGGTAGTCCCGCTCGCTCATGCCCGCCGAGGACACACCCAGGCAGAAGAAGCACGCGTCGTAGCCGGACAGCTCGTCCTCGATGGGGGACAGGTCCGACAGGTCGGCGTGGACGATCTCGCGCAGCTTGCCGTGGACCGTCCCCGTGGGCGACCGGCCGACCGTCAGCACGGCCGTCACGCGCTCGTCGAGCAGGCACTCCCTGAGCACGCCGCGCCCGACCATGCCGGTCGCCCCGAAGATGATCACTCTCATGGTTCAGCCAGATCCCACCCGCCGCGCCGCCGCAGCACCCCCAGATAGTACGCCGCCGACAGCACCGCGATCCCGGCCGTGACGTACAGGCTGGGCCGGCCGATCACCGGGTCCAGCGCGTTGAGGTAGATCACGTACGCCAGCGCGGCCAGCGCCGCCACCGGCGCGAGCGGGAACCACGGCATCCGGTACGCCGCGTGGCCGGTCGTGCCGTTGCGCCGCCCCGCGAGCGCGCCCAGGCACAACGCGGCGTACACGGCCACGATCGAGGTGCCGGTCACCACCAGCAGGAAGCGCTCGTCGATGAAGCAGCAGGCCGCGCTGACCACGCCGGTCAGCGCGGTGGCCACCCACGGCGAGCCGTACCGGGCGTGGATGGACGACAGCATGCGGCTGACCGGCGCGGGCCAGGCGCGGTCCCGTCCGGTGCTGAACAGCATGCGCGAGGTGATGAGGATGATGGCCAGCACGGCGTTGAGTATGGCCAGCGCGACGGCCAGGGAGATCACCGTGTTGGCCAGCGAACCGGCGCGGGCGGTGACGAAGTACTGCATCATGTTCTCCGCGCCGAACAGGCCCTCCAGCGTCGGCGCGCCCACCAGCACCGCCGTCACCGGCACCAGCTCGGCCGCCACGGTGACGCCCAGCGCCCACAGCACGGTCCTGGCGATGCTCTTCGGCGCGTCGTGGACCTCCTCGCCGAAGTAGACCGCCGAGCCGTACCCGTTGTAGGAGAAGATCGCCACGGCGGTCGCGGCGCCGATCAGCCCGAGCGAGGCGGGCACCAGCGCGCCGCCGTCCCCGGCGACCACGGGGTGGGCGATCAGCTCGATCGGCGACCGCTGCGGCCGGAACAGGCCGAGTGCGGACACGACCACCAGCGCGATCATCTCGATGGCCAGGAAGATGCCGGTCACCCAGGCGTTCAGCTTGATGTCGAAGACCGCCACGACCGTGGTGAGCAGGCACGTCACGGCCGCCACCAGCGGCCCGTCCAGGCCGGGGAGGACGACCGACAGGTACGCGCCCACGCCCAGCGCGATGACGGCGATGATGAGCAACTGCGTGATGAGGATCAGCCCGAGCACCACGAACCCGGGCAGCCGGCCGAGCGTCCGGGCGGTGATGGCGTACTCGCCGCCGGTGAGCGGGAACGCCGAGCCCAGCTCGGCGTAGACGAAGGCCATGAACACGCCCACGACGGCGCCGGCCAGGTAGCTGAGGATCGCGCCGCTGCCGGCCTGGGAGATCACGCCGGGGGCGATGATGAAGACCGAGGACGCGGGGGTGATGGCGGACAGGGTGAGGAGGAGGGTGCCGAGGAGCTTGAGTCCCCGGTGCAGGTGTGGATGGGCGGCCGTTGTTGCCACGACGCCTCCTTGGGGGGTTCCTTGAGCGAGTATCAAAGAACTAACCGGGGCCTGCGTCAAGGAGGGCTTGCGTTTTTTGAAGGGCCTATGAAGAATCTCGGCCATGGCGCGACCCAGCCGGGCCCGGGAGAAGCGGGCCGAACTCGTCACCGCCGCCCGCCGGGCGGTGCTCGAACGCGGCATCCTCGACCTGCGGCTGCGCGACGTCGCCGAGGTCGCCGGCATGTCGGCCGGCTCGGTGCTCTACTACTTCCCGAGCATGGCCGACCTGCTGCAGGAGGTGCAGCGCGAGGCGGTCGACCGGTTCTGCGCCGCCCGCGAGGCCGCCGCCGCGCGCGAACCCGACCCCCGGCGGCGCCTGGTCATCACCATCGGCAGCGGCCTGCCCGCCGGTCCGGACGACGAACTGTGCGTGCTGCTGTACGAGCTGGGGGCGCACGCCCGGCGCGACCCGGCGTACGCGGCCCAGCACATCAGGCTGTACGAACGGCAGGTGGGCCTGTACGCCGCGATCCTGGAGGCGGGCTCGGCGACGGGCGTCTTCACGTTGACGCGGGACGCCAGGACGATCGCCCGGAACCTGGTGGCGCTGGAGGACGGGCTGGGGTTGCACCTGCTGGACGCGGTGCGGCCGTTCGACACGGAAACCGCCCGCGACCTCCTCCTCTCCTACGCCACAGACACCACCCAATGCCCCCTCCCGACCCCATAGACCTCGCCCTTCTCCACGTCAGCCACGCGCCTCCCTCTCCGCGTTCCGGAGTGTGTGGCCCTGCTGCCCCCAGCCGCCCCGCGCCACCGACCAGTACGAGGGAACATTCGTCCAATCCTTCGCCGCACCCCGGCCGAGACAGTGGCCCCATGACCAGTTTCACCAGCGACAGCACCAAGAGCACGACCCTCTCCCTGGACGACGGCGACCTCCACGTCTACCGGGACGGCCCCCGCGACGCCCCCGCCCTCCTCCTCGTCCACGGTTCCGCGTCCTCGGCCCGCTCCTGGGACCAGTTGGTCCCCCTGCTCACGGGCTCCCACCACGTCATCCGCATCGACCTGCTCGGCCACGGCCGCTCCGCCAAACCGGACGACCGTGACTACACCACCCCGGATCAGGCCCGCCGGGTCGGCGAGGCACTGGACCGGCTCGGTGTACGGCGGGCCGTAATCGCAGGCCACTCCAGCGGCGGCGCGGTCGCCACCGCCCTCGCCGAGGAACGTCCCGACCTGGTGTCCGCGCTCGTCCTCATCAACACCGGCCCCAGCCTGGACGCCTTCATCGCCCCGGCCTCGGCCGCGTTCACCCCCTCACAGTGGCCGCCGACCGACGAACAGCTCCGCCGGTTCGCGAGCACCGGCTTCAGCCGTCCGGGCTACCAACTGCCGGACGAGCTCCTGGACGAGGTGCGCTGCATGACCCTCCACACGCTCGCCGCGACCATGCAGGGCACCCGCGACTACCTGCAACAACGGCCGCTCCCGGACCGGCTGGCGCCCCTCGGCGAACCGCTACTGGTGATCTTCGGCGAGGACGACCGCCGATGGCGTTCCTCGTCCGCCGCCGACTACCGCACCGTGCCTGGCGCGGAGGTCGAACTGCTGCCCGGCCTCGGCCACACCCCCATCCTTGAGGACCCCGAACGGACCGCCGTCCCACTCCTGGCCTTCACCACAACCCACGCCAACCAGCCCCACTGAACACACCGAAGCGGGCACACCGAACGCCCCCGCCGCAAAGCGGCTGCATGCACCGACAAGACGCCGACCCACAGCCGGCCACGCAGCCGCTCCGCCACCGGCCAAGGCGCAGACCGAGGGCCGGGCGGCTCCGTACGGGCCCCGGCAAGCTCACTGGGCCGTGCGCCAGCTCTGCTCCTCCACCAGTTCCTCACTCCGCCAGCCACCGGCCGTGCGCCGCATCCGGTGGTGGTACCACCCACCGCCGTGCACGAACCCCCTGGCATCGGACGCGGCCATCTCCCGGGTCGGGGCGAGGGTGTCGGTGAACGGCGCGCTCACCTGCGCCTGGTCACCGGTGAGGACGATCCGCGCGGCCCCGATCAGGTGCAGGCGTCCCGGCCAGTGCGGCAACACCTCGGCGAGCCAGCTCTTGACCTCCGCCAGACCGCCCCTGATCCCGCCCGCGGACCGGTAGTCGATGACCGCGTCGGGGCTGAACACCTCGTCGAGCAGGTCCCACTCACCGGAGTCGACGGCCCGCGAGTAACGGGCCAGCAGGTCGGCGATCTCCAGGCGGTCGGCGATTTCCTGAGCGTCCATGCCCCTGATCGAACCAAACGCTTGCTGCCAACACCAGGCCCGCAGTCCGGGAACAGCCGGAAACGCATCAGCCAGGCCGGCGATCCGCCGGCCTGGCTGATGAGAGATGGTGGACGATACTGGGATTGAACCAGTGACCTCTTCCGTGTCAGGGAAGCGCTCTCCCGCTGAGCTAATCGTCCTTGCAGAGGTGGCGACGGGATTTGAACCCGTGTGGACGGCTTTGCAGGCCGCTGCCTCGCCTCTCGGCCACGCCACCGAGCCGGAAGCTCCGAGCGGAAGACGGGATTCGAACCCGCGACCCTCACCTTGGCAAGGTGATGCTCTACCACTGAGCCACTTCCGCGTGCGCCCTGCTCGTGCCGGGCGACGAGAGAACTCTAGCGAATCCTCGCCGAGTCCCCAAACCGGAGCGCTTCCGCGCAGGTCGTCCTAGGTGTGGCCGCCGTTGACGGTCACGCGCTGGCCGGTGACGAACGCGCCGCCGTCCGAGGCGAGGAAGGACACCGTGGCGGCCACGTCGGCCGGCGTGCCCATGCGGCCGAGCGGCACCTCGGCCAGGTAGTCGGCCAGGGAGTCGGCTTCGTCGGCGCCCGCGTGCCGCTCCACCGGGATCCAGCCGGGGGCAACGACGTTCACCGTGATCCCGTACGGACCCAGCTCGCGCGCCCAGGTCTGGGTCATGGCGTGCTGGGCGGCCTTTGCGGCGATGTAGGCGGACATGCCGGGCAGCTTGCGGTCGACGATGTCGGAGCCGATCTGGATCACCCGGCCGCGTCCCCGTTCGCGCATGCCTGGCAGTACGGCCTGCACCAGCAGCGTGGGGCTCTTGACGAAGAACAGGAGCTGGTCGAGGTGGTCCTGCCAGGTCAGCTCCTCGACCGCCACCGACGGCTGCGGCCTGGTCGCGTTCACCACCAGCACCTCCACCGGCCCGAGGCGGGTCGCGACGCGGGCGACCAGGTCGGCGGTCTGGCCCTCGTCGGTGACGTCCCCGGCGAACGCCTCCGCCGCGCCGCCCTCGGCCCGGATCTCGGCCACCACCTTCTCCGCGCCCGCGCGGTCGGAACGGTAGTTGACGGCGACGGCCAGACCGTCGGCTGCCAGCCTGCGCGCGATCACGGCTCCCAGGCCGCGCGAGGCTCCGGTGACGAGGACGACACTCATGCCGCGCACTCTAACTCCCGCCCAACGCCGCCCGCGCGCCCCGGAGCGGGCCGTTCCGAGGGGGCGCGCACGGCCGCAGGGCGTCGGGTCCAGCGTGGAGGTGAAGGCATGGGGCCGCGTGAGGTGGTGCCGCGGCACCACCTCCCGTCAGCGGCCCAGTTGCATGCCCGCCGGATGCGGCCCCTCCGTCTCCAGCCGGTACTCCCGCCCCGACACCGCCCGGTTGTCATCGATGACCTGCTCCGAGGCCGGCTTCTCCCCGCCCATGACCGCCTCCTGCATCCGCGAGAAGCGCTCGTGGGCCTCCTGCACGTAGCCGGTGCCCAGGGTGGTGCAGTCGATCTGGGTGGCCAGCAGCTCCCGCAGGTACGCCTTGTTCGGCTCGAACGTCACCGGCGGCGGCAGCTCAGGAGCCAGCACCTGGTCGGGATCGCGCCCGTCGAACCGCTTGAACAGCTCGCAGGCCAGCCGCAGGTGCTCGATCTCCATGTTCAGGTGCAGCTCCCAGACGGCCTTCACCTTCGGGTCGGACTCGGTCTCCATGAACGAGTGGTACAGGTAGCACTCGTTGTACTCGTGGTTGAGCAGCATCTCCCACCAGCTCTCGCCCGGGTCGACCAGCGACTCGTAGTGGGTGACGTGCTCCTCCTCCACCATGCCGATCTCCTGGTAGAGGCGGCGCGCGATCGGCTCCATGGCCATCGGCCCGACGTTCATGTAGTAGTTCATGGTCTGCTGCTCGGCGGCCATCACGGTCAGGGCGTGCAGCTTGGACAGCGGCTCGGTGCGGTGCCGGTCGTAGGGCTCGCGCACGTTGTCGACCGGGTCGCGGTGGTGCAGGTACGTCGGCCGCCCCGGCATGACCTCGGTGACCCCGTCCACGATCTTCTCGGCCTTGCGGTGCTCGATCATCTCGTAGAGGTTGGCGTACCGGTAGAGGTGGTCGAAGTCCTCCAGCACCCCGAACTGGTACGCCTGCGTCAGGTACGGGTCCGGCTCCATCCGGGCCACCCACGCCGTCAGGTCCACGGCGACCTGCTCGTACGCGATCGTGGTCTCCAGCACCGACGAGACGCCGGGCAGCAGCCAGTTGACCACCTTCTGCTGCTGCGCCTCGATGTAACGCACCCGGGCGAGCTGCCGCTTGAGCTCCAGGTCGGTGCAGTGGCGGGCGAGCTGGTGGCTGAACAGGATCGCCTCGGTCTCGATGCCGTTCATCGTGATGATCCGGCAGCGGGTGTAGGGATCGACGTGGTCGGGATCGATGGGCGGGACGTCGAGCTCCCGCCAGTTGCGCAACTGCTCGTCCAGCGGGATGCCCCGCTCCTGGAGTGGGTCGAAGGCCATGTCGCTGCGCCTACCCGCGCCATAGTGGGGCAACCTCCGCGTTGCGTCGCCGAACGACCCGCGTTCGGTAAGGAGGAGCGTGCCGGACCGGCGCCCGGGTAGGCCGCTGGACGTGGCTGAACACGATGTCATCGACGTGCTGATGGCCCAGCACGGCCAGATCAGGGACCTGTTCGACGAGGTGGAGCAGGCGCCGCCGGAACGGGTGGAGGAGGCGTTCGAGCGGCTGATCCGCCTGCTGGCCGTGCACGAGACCGCCGAGGAGGAGATCGTCCACCCGTACGCGCGCAGGAAGGTGGACGGCGGTCCCGGCGTGGTGGCCGACCGGCTGGCCGAGGAGAACCGCGCCAAACACCTGCTCGTCGAGATCGACCGGGCGGGCGTGGACGATCCGGCGTTCTGGGAGAAACTGGCCGAGCTGCGTACGGCGGTCACCGCGCACGCCCGCAGCGAGGAGCGCTACGAGTTCGCCCAGCTCCGCCACCACACCTCCGTCGTGGAACGCCGGGCCATGGCCGCGGCGGTGCGGGCGGCCGAGGCGGTCGGGCCGCTGCGGCCGCGTCCCGGCGTGGAGTCGGCGACCAGGAACGTGCTGGTGGGCACGCCCCTCGCGCTGATGGACCGGGCCCGCGACATCATCAGGAAGGCCCTGGGGAACCGCGGCTGACACTTCGTTCCTGAGCGAAATGTCGGTGTATTAGCGTCGTGAGCATGGAGTACATCGCTCGCGACGCCGACATCGCGCCCGTGGCCGCGCTGATCGCCGACCCCACCCGTGCCGCCATCCTGACGGCGCTGCTCGGCGGCCGGGCGCTGGCCGCCGGCGAGTTGGCCAGGGTCGCCGGGGTGAGCGCCGCCACCGCCAGCGCCCATCTGGCCAGGCTGCTCGACGGCGGCCTGGTCGACGTCGTCCGGCAGGGCCGCCACCGTTACTACCGGCTGGCCGGGCACGAGATCGCCGAGGTGCTGGAGACGCTGGCCAGGGTGAGCGCCCGCCCGCCGGTGCGCTCCCTGCGGCAGTCCCGGCAGGCGCGGCTGCTGGAGGAGGCCCGCACCTGCTACGACCACCTGGCCGGACGCGCCGGCGTCGCCCTGCTCGACCACCTCAAGGACGGCGGCCACTACGACCGCCAGGACCTCACCCCGGACGGCGAGCGGCTGCTCATGGGCCTGGGCGTGGACGTCGAGGGCGCCCGCAGGGCCAGGCGGCGCTTCGCCCCGGAATGCCTCGACTGGACCGAACGCCGGTCGCATCTCGGCGGCGCCCTGGGGGCCGCGATCACCGACGTCCTGCTGGAACGCGGCTGGTACCGGCGTGGATCGGTGCCCCGCGCGGTGGTCCTCACCGACGAAGGGAGGGAAGGGCTGGCGGCGATCTTCCCGAGTAAGGAGCTAACATCGGGTACGCCGGTTACCTAAGTGAGAGAGACGATCATGCGCGACAACGGAGTCGTGAACGTCGGCCCCGAGCCCTTGAGCTTCGACGACGTCATCAGGGTGGCCCGCCACGGCGCCCCCGTGCAGCTCACCGACGACGCGGTGGCCGCCATGGCGGCCGCCCGCCAGCGAGTGGACGAACTCGCCGAAAGCCCGGTGCCCGCCTACGGCGTCTCCACCGGGTTCGGCGCGCTGGCCACCCGGCACATCGACCCCGCGCTGCGCGCCCAGCTCCAGCGCTCGCTGGTGCGCTCGCACGCGGCGGGCAGCGGCCCGGAGGTGGAGACCGAGGTCGTGCGCGCGCTCATGCTGCTGCGCCTGCACACCCTGGCCACCGGCCACACCGGCATCCGGCCGGGCACCGCCAAGACCCTGGCCGCGCTGCTGACCACCGGCATCACGCCGGTCGTGCACGAGTACGGCAGCCTCGGCTGCTCCGGCGACCTCGCGCCGCTGGCCCACGTGGCGCTGACGCTGATGGGCGAGGGCGTCGTCCGCGACGCCGCCGGTGAGCTGCGGCCGGCCGGGGACGCGCTCAAGCAGGCCGGCATCGAGCCGGTCGAGCTGGCCGCCAAGGAGGGCCTGGCCCTCATCAACGGCACCGACGGCATGCTCGGCATGCTCATCCTGGCCATCTCCGACCTCACCAAACTGGTCAGGACCGCCGACATCAGCGCGGCGATGAGCGTGGAGGCGCTGCTCGGCACCGACCGCGTCTTCATGCCGGAGCTCCAGGCGCTGCGCCCGCATCCGGGCCTGGCCAGGTCGGCCGCCAACATGACCAAGGTCCTGGCCGGCTCCGGCGTCATGGCCAGCCACCGCGACCCGCAGGCGTGCACCCGCGTCCAGGACGCGTACTCGCTGCGCTGCGCGCCGCAGGTCGCCGGCGCCGCCCGGGACACGATCGCGCACGCCGCCACCGTGGCCGGCTGGGAGCTGGCCAGCGCCGTGGACAACCCGGCCGTGCTCGACGACGGCCGGGTGGAGTCCAACGGCAACTTCCACGGCGCGCCCGTGGGCTACGTGCTCGACTTCCTCGCCGTCGTGGCCGCCGACCTGGCCTCGATGTCCGAACGCCGCACCGACCGCTTCCTGGACGTGGCGCGCAACCACGGGCTGCCCGCGTTCCTGGCCGACGACCCCGGCGTGGACTCCGGCCACATGATCGCCCAGTACACCCAGGCCGCGATCGTCTCGGAGCTGAAGCGGCTGGCCGTGCCCGCCAGCGTCGACTCGATCCCCAGCTCGGCCATGCAGGAGGACCACGTCTCCATGGGCTGGTCGGCGGCGCGCAAGCTGCGCAGGTCGGTCGACGGGCTGACGAGGGTGCTGGCCGTCGAGGTGCTCACCGCGGCCCGCGCGCTCGACCTGCGCGCCCCCCTGGAGCCCGCGCCGGCGACCGCGGCCGTGGTCAGGGCGCTGCGCGAGAACGTGCCCGCGCCGGGCCCCGACCGCTTCCTCGCGCCGGAGATCGAGTCCGCCGTGCGGCTGGTGGCCGAGGGCGGCGTCGTGGCCGCGGCGGAGTCGGTCACCGGGCCGCTCGAATAGCCCGTCCCGCTCAGCGGGGGAGGGCGACGATCAGGTCCATCTCCATCACGAGCCCCGGCCGGAACAGCTTCGAGACCTCGACGGTCGTGCTGGCCGGGGGAGTGCCGGTGACGTACCGGTTGCGCACGTCCCTGAGCTGGAGGATGTCGTCCATGTCCGTCAGGTACGTGCGGATGAAGGCGACGTCCTGCCAGGACGCGCCCTGGTCGGCCAGGATGCGCGTGGTGACCGCGAAGATGTGCTCGGCCTGGTCCTTCAGCGAGCCGGGGGCGACCACCGTCCCCTGCTCGTCGAAGGCGGCCTGGCCGGAGACGTAGAGCATGTCGCCGACCCGCACCGCGTGCGAGTAGGCGCCGTTCGTGGCCGGGATCGTGGACAGGTTCAGCGGCACCGCCCGGGTGGCCGGGGCGCCGCCGACGTGCTCGGCGACCGCCGTCAGGTCGCGGTCGCCCAGCCCGGCCGCCCGCGCCTCCTGAAGGCGCTGCCGGGCGGCCGTCGCCAGCGACGCGCCCTCCCACGCCGCCAGCTCCAGGTCCTTGGCGGCCAGGCCGAGCGCGTACCGGGTCTCGGTCGCGGGTGTGCGCAGCCGTTCGGCGACCTGGCCGAGCGGGGTGCCCGCCAGCACGTCGAGCAGCGCGTCCCGGTCCACGCCGTGCGCCGCCCCGTACGCCAGCGTCTCGGCGACCAGCACCTGCGCGGGCACGATCGCGCTCATGACGGCGATCTTCATCGCCGCGCCGGACCCCAGTGGCCCGGTCTCGCGCACCTTGCCGAAGACCGACAGCACCTCGCGGCAGCCCGAGACGTCGCCACCGGCCAGTACCACCAGCGAGCCGTCCGCCGCCGGGCCCACACTGCCCAGCACCGGCGCGTCCACCAGGCCGACCGACGCCGGCAGCAGCGCGCGCAGTTCACGCACCGCCTCCGGGCCGATCGTGGACATCTCCACCACCGTCGCGCCGGGCCGCAGGCCGGGCAGCGCGGCCGTCAGCACCTCACGCACCGCCGCCGGATCGCTGAGCATGGTGATCACCAGCTCGGCGCCGTCCACCGCCTCGGCGGCCGGCACGCCGGTCCCACGCCGCCACGTCGTCACCTTGTGCCCGGCCTCCACGAGTCGCCGAGCCATGGGGACGCCCATGCGTCCCTGTCCGAGAAATGCAATCACGGGAACAGTCAACAGGGATGCGAGGTATTCCACCACCGACTAGATTGCATGGCAGCCATGCATGACACGAATGCCTTCGACCTCCAAGCCCTCCGCCTCTTCGACGAGGTGGCCAGGAGCGGATCCTTCACCGCCGCCGCCGAGCTGCTCGGCTACACCCAGTCGGCGGTCTCCCGGCGCATCGCCGCGCTGGAACGGACCGGCGGCGGCCCGCTGTTCGAACGCCTGCCGCGCGGCGTGCGCCTGACCCCCGCCGGCACGGCCCTGCACCGGCACGCCGTCGCCGTGCTCGACCGGCTGGCCCGCGCGGGCGAGGAACTGGCCGCGATCCACGGCGGACGCGGCGGCACACTGCGCGTGGGCGCGTTCGCCACCGCCAACGTCGACCTCATGCCGGACACACTGCGACGTTTCATGGCCGCCCATCCCGGCGTCGAGCTGCGGATGACCGAGGGGCTGACCGCGCGGCTCGTGGAACGCCTGCACGCCGGGGCGCTCGACGTGGCCGTGATCAGCGACTACCCGGCCGGGCTGCCCGCCGAGGGCGCCCGGCTCGTGCGGCTGCGCGAGGACCGGCTGTTCGTCGCGCTGCCCGCCGGCCACCGGCTGGCCCCCGACGCCGACGTGGACCTGCGCGACCTGGCCGAGGAGAGCTGGATCGAGGCGGCGCCGCGCGGGCAGCCGACGCCGCTGGTGGCCGCGTGCGCCGCCGCCGGGTTCACACCGCGAGGCGGGCTGCGGGTGGCCGAATGGTCGGGGAAGTTCGGGTTCGTCGCCGCCGGGTTCGGGGTGACGCTCGTACCCGAACTGGCCGCGCGGGCGGTGCCGCCGAACCTCGTGCTCAAACCGCTGCGCGGCGCCACCCCCATCCGTACGGTGTACGCGGCCCTTCCCGAGATTCCCCTCCCCGCCGCGCTGGAACTGGTCGAAATGCTGGGACAATGGGAGATGTGTACGACGGTTTCGCCCACTTAAACGGTCATCTCGCCACCGGACTCCGCGACGTGACGACCGACCTGGCCGCGCTCGACAGCGAGGGCTGGTGGGCCGTCGTCGCCGACTACGAGGGCACGGTGACGTGCGCCCGCTTCGACCGCGTGCGCCCGTCCGCGCTGCCCGAACCCAAGGCCGCTTGGCACGGTCCACATGTCGGTCAGTGGCGTACCTCGCTCGACCGCGCCGCCTACGAACGCGGCGTACGCGCGATCCGCGACCATATCGAGCGGGGTGAGGTCTACCAGGCCAACCTCTGCCGCGTCCTGTCGGCCCCCGTCCCGCCCGGCGCCGACCCGCTGGCGCTGGCCGCCCGGCTGGCCGAGGGCAACCCGGCCCCGTACGCCGCCGTCATCGACGTCCCGGGGCTGAGCGTGGTGTCGGCCTCGCCCGAGCTGTACCTGTCGCGCGAGGGCGACGTCGTGGAGTCCGGCCCCATCAAGGGAACCGGCGTCACCGCCGCCGACCTGCTGGAGAAGGACTACGCCGAGAACGTCATGATCGTCGACCTGGTCCGCAACGACCTGGGCAGGGTCGCGGCGGTCGGCTCGGTCGAGGTGCCCTCTCTGTGCGCGGTCGAGGAGCATCCCGGTCTCGTCCACCTCGTCTCCACCGTGCGGGCCAGGCTCGCGCCCGGAGCGGGCTGGCCGGAGCTGTTCGCCGCCACATTCCCGCCCGGATCTGTCACGGGCGCGCCCAAGTCGTCCGCTCTGCGCATCATCAATGAGCTCGAACCGGTCCCCCGGGGGCCCTACTGTGGTGCCGTGGGCTGGGTCGACGCCGACCGGGGCAGGGCGGCGCTGGCCGTGGGCATCAGAACATTCTGGATCTCAGCAGGCGAGATCCGCTTCGGCACCGGTGCGGGCATCACGTGGGGCAGCGACCCCGCGCGTGAATGGTCCGAGACGGAGCTGAAGGCAGCCAGGCTCATCGCACTAGCATCCTCAGGAGGAAACCGATGAACATCCCTGTCTGGGTCAACGGGGAGCTGATCGACCCCACGCAGGCCACCGTCTCCGTGTTCGACCACGGGCTCATGGTCGGCGACGGCGTCTTCGAGACGATCAAGATCGTCGACGGCGAGTCGTTCGCGCTCACCCGCCACCTCGACCGGCTCACGCTCTCGGCCCAGCGCATGGACCTGCCCGACCCCGACGTCGAGGCCATCGCCGAAGGCGTCGGCAAGCTCCTGGCGGTCGCCCCCGCCTGGTCGCTCGGCCGCATCCGCATCACCTATACCAGCGGCCCGGGCCCGCTCGGCTCCGACCGCGGCAACCAGGGCACCACCTCGATCGTCATCGTCGACGAGCAGAAGCCGTTCCCGGAGACCGCCAACGTGGCCGTCGTCCCCTGGCCGCGCAACGAGCGCGGCGCGCTGTCCGGCGTCAAGAGCACCTCCTACGGCGACAACGCCAAGGCCCTGCTGCACGCCAAGAACCAGGGCGCCGGCGAGGCGATCTTCGGCAACCTCGCGGGAAACCTGTGCGAGGGCACCGGCTCCAACATCTTCATCGTGCGCGACGGCCGTCTGATCACCCCCACGCTCGACTCCGGCTGCCTGGCCGGCGTCACCCGCGCGCTGGTGCTCGAATGGTGCGGGGGCGAGGAGACCGACGTCCCGCTGCAGGCCCTGTACGAGGCCGAGGAGGCGTTCCTCACCTCCACCACCCGCGACATCCAGCCGATCAGGCTCGTCGACCGGACCGAGCTGCCCACCGCGCCCGGCCCGATCACCGCCAAGGCCATGCGGATCTTCGCCGAGCGCGCCGCCGCCGACCTCAACCCCTGACCCGCCGGCGACAGGGCCCCGCCTCCGGGGCCCTGTCCCTTGGTCTCGTCAGTACGACTTCTGCGTCTGGACGTTGAACTCGTCCATCTTCACCTGCTTGGCCGGATCCGTGATCGGGTCGTCGATGCGCAGCACGTCCAGGCCCTCGCGCATGTCGCTGGAGTAGATGTAGCCGTTGTAGTAGTAGGCCGACCACGAGCCGGCGATGCCGCCCCCCGGGTACGGACGCCGCTCGAAGAAGCCGATCTCCTTCGGGTTGGCCGAGTCGGTGAAGTCCCAGATCGACACCCCGCCCTGGTACCAGGACTGGACCATGACGTCCTTGCCCTTCACCGGGATCAGCGAGCCGTTGTGGGCCACGCAGTTCTCGTCCTGCTCCTGCTCGCGCGGGATCTTGAAGTAGCCGCGGCGCTCCAGCTTGCCGTTCACCAGGTCGTACACGGCGTCGGCGCCCTTGGTGCGCGGGGTGCCGGAGTCGCAGGTGGCCTGGCTGCCGCCGCCCAGCTCGTCCCCGAAGACGACCTTCGTCGCGTCGTTGTTGAACGTCGCCGAGTGCCAGATCTGGAAGTTCTCGGTGTCGCGGATCTGCTGGATCACCCGGGGTTTGACCGGGTCGGAGATGTCGAGCAGCACGCCGTCGCCGAAGCAGGCCGCCGCGGCGAGCTTCTTCTCCGGGTAGGCGGTGATGTCGTGGCAGCCCGCGAACATCTCGGTGTCTTGCTGCTGGGGGAAGATGTCCGGCTGCGCCACGACCTTGGCGGACTTGGGGTCGTCGAGAGGGATCTCCACGATCTGGATGTTCTGGTGCGGCGGCGAGCAGGTCCGCGAGTCCGGCTCAGGGCCGGGGGAGGAGACGTAGACGTAGAGCTTGTCGTCGGTGGGCACCATGGTGTGCGTGTGGGAGCCGCAGTCCGTCAGCACCGCGCCGACGTAGCGCGGGCTCTTCTTGTCGCTGATGTCGAACAGGCGCAGACCCTCCCAGTCGCGGGTCTCCTCGTTGGAGTCGCAGTCTGCGCTGCCGCGCGGCTCGTCGACCGAGAGGATCAGCAGATCGCCGTGCACGCTGACGTCGTTCTGCTGCGCCGGGCAGGACACCTGGCTCACCGTCTTCGGCTTGGCCGGGTCGCTGATGTCGTAGATCACGAATCCGGCGAAGTTCCCGACGAATGCGTAGTCGTCCTGAAAGGCCAGATCGGTGTTGAAATTGTCATCCCCGGCGAACGGGCCGGTGCGCGGGACGTTCGCCACGTGCTTGACGTTGGGGCTGGTCAGCACGTCGCCCGAGCCCGATGCCGTACCGGACGCCGTGCCGCTCTCGCGTGAGGAGGCGGCCCCTGGCTCACCGGCCGACGGCGGTTCCCCCGCGCACGCCGAAGCCAGCAACAACACCGCGCACAACACCGCTCCGCGCAGCTTGGCGAAGATCAACACGCGTCCCCTTTGTCTCTCGTGACTCACTATGGAAGTTATGCCAGCACGTTGGTGGCCGCGTACGGTCTTCATCACAGTTGTGATGACATTTGCTCTTTCGGCCTGCTCCGAGCCACCCGCCCCGGACGTCCAGGTCGTCGGGACGGACGCCCCCGTCCTGGTGCCCGGCAGCCCCGGAGCCCCGGCCCGTACGGCGAAGCCCGGCGACCGGATCGGCCCCAGCCCCGCCCCGACCCTGGCCGCCGACGTGCGCTTCGCCGAGGCGATGATCCCGCACCACCGGCAGGCGCTGGAGATGACCGCCCTGGTCGAGGCCCGTACGACCACCCCGGTCATCCGCGCCTTCGCGCGCTCGATCACCGCCGCCCAGACCCCCGAAATCAGGGCCATGACCGTCTGGCTCGCCGAACTCGGCCGCCCGGCCCCCGCCGACCACGCCCACGGCGCGGCGACCGGCTACGGGATGGCCACCGAGCAGGAGCTGAACACCCTCAGAGCCGCCAGGGGAGCCGCGTTCGACCAGCTGTTCCTGCGCCTGATGACCAGGCACCACCAGGGCGCGGTGAAGATGGCGGGGGAGGAGCTGGCCGGCGGACGCGACCACCGCATGCGCCTGCTCGCCAGGGACGTCTACTCCGGCCAGAGCATAGAGATCGAACGCATGCGCCAGGCCCGGACCACGCTCCCGTCCTGACGCCGCGCATGCCGAGGCCCCGGCGTCGGGGTGGACGCCGGGGCCTCGGGTGCAACGGTTCAGGACGGCCAGAGCATGTTGGTGAGCTCGGCGTCCAGGTCCATGAAGTCGGTCTCGCGCCCCGCGGGCACCTTCTCGTACGTCCGGTGGAGGAACTCCGTGAGGGGGGCCAGCGGCACTTCGAAGAGCGCCTGCCCGAACGGCGAGGTGAGGCTGATGTGCAGGGTGCGCTCGCCATCGGCGCGTGCGGGCCAAACCTGCACGTCGCCGTCGCCGACCCGCCGCACGATGCCTACGGTCAGCAGTTCACGAGCAAAGATCCACTCGACCGGCTCGTCGTTCCCTACGTGGAAGGCCATGCGGATGGCATACGGATCGTCGGCTGTGTAGCTCAGTCCGGCGAGCAGGGGGACGGTAGTACGGTCGGGGACCACTAGCCGAAGGCCAAGCTCGGCGGAGACGGTGGTGCTGTTCATCGTCAGCCAAACCTTTTCGTCGTAGGTCCCCTCTTCGGGGCTTTCACTGCTCTGACGGACTTCGTCCTGAGCTATGACGCGGAACGAAGAAACCTGTAGGAAAGATTCCGCCTCAAGGGCCTTCTGTAACGCACATCACAGCTGGACATTTAGGCATCTACCTGGCTAAACGGCATCAATCGGGTCGTATTTGCGAGGGTTTTGCTGTTGTAGAGCCTGCCCCGACGGGCCCGACCAAGAACGTTTCTACTGAAAAGATCGCGATCGGTGCCTTACGGCACACGTCGATGGTATGACACCGACCCACCATGCCGGTGGGCAACCGCCGCCTTTCGCTCGAATCCCTCCTACCCGGAGCTCCCGAAGATCGCCCTCGGACGCTCCGTTTCGCCAGCACCCCCAGAGTGCGGTATGGTTTTCCCCGTCAGCACCGCAAGGCGCCGACAGGGCGGGCGATTAGCTCAGCGGGAGAGCGCTTCGTTCACACCGAAGAGGTCACTGGTTCGATCCCAGTATCGCCCACTCGTAAGGTGCAGGTGGAGGGGTTTCGGAGATCATCCGAAGCCCCTTCTCTCATGTCTGAGGGTCGACGGGGGCCAATCGGGGAGCCATCCCACTCGGATGCTCAACCCGTCGGCTTCTCACCGAAGATGGTGTTCATCGTCTGGGCACCCTTGGTGATCACCGGCCGGAGCTGATGGCGGTAGACCGCCTCGGTGACACTGGTGCCCGCGTGTCCGACGAGATCCGCGATCGTCTCGATCGGTACGCCCTGATCGTTCATGATCGAGACGAACGAGTGACGCAACTCTCGTGGGCTCCATGTCGTTCCGAGCCTGGCCTGCCTGGTGATCCTGCGGAAGGTGCGCCGCACGTTCGACGCGTCGAGCGGGGTGCCGACGTTCGTGCAGAACACCAGATCGTGGTCCGCCCATGCTTCGCCGGCCTTGAGCTTCTGGGCGGCTTGGTGGATGTGGTGCTGTCTGAGCGCTTGGGCCGCCGGCTTCGGCAGCTCCAGCGTGCGGCGTGACTTGCGGGTCTTGGTGTCTCCTCCTTCCCGGACGGTCCGCCAGACGTAGATGGCGAACTTCTTGTGCTTGAACCCTGCCTCGGTGACTGGCCGCCACTGCTTGAGGCTCATTCGCGGGGCCAACGAGTCGCCGTCGATCTTCGCCTTGGGCAGGCGCGGAATATCCCCGCGCGGGGATCGTTCCGCCTCCACCTCCTCCGGTACCGGCGGCAATGGGTCGGCCCCGCACGCGCGGGATCGGTCTGTCATCGGACTGCCAACGGAGAGGGGCCGTTGGTGCCTTTTCGGAAAGTGAGAGAAGTCACGGGAGTCAATTTGGGAGCCACCACCTTGTGACTCCATCAGTGTGCCCACGCTCTTCTCGGGGCTATATCGGAAGGTGAGAGGCGCCCCGATCGACTCACGTCGACCTGTTCAGACTGGCCTGCGTTCCTTCACGCCGAAGGGGTCACTGGTTCGATCCCAGTGATCATCCGAAGCCCCTTCTCTCATGTCCGAGGGGTGACGGGAGCTGTCCCATTCGGCTGCTCGACCTGTCGGCTTCTCGCCGAAGACTGGGCGCTCTTGGGAATCTGGTGATGCCTCGACGGCTTGCTGTGCGGGCCGTCATGGGCGGCGGTGTGTGGCCAGGATGAGTGGTGGTACCAGGAGGGTCAGGGTGGCGCCTATCCACAGGACGCTCGCCGGGCCGGCGGCATCGACCGCCAGGCCGCCCGCGAAGGCGCCGAGGGCGATGGACAGGTTGAACGTCGAGACGTACAGGGAGGACGCGGCCTCGGTGGCGGTGGGGGCGGCGTTGAGTATCCAGGTCTGGAAGGTGACCGGGACGGCGCCGTACGCCAGCCCCCAGACGACCAGGATCGCGGCCGCGGACCGGACGTCGTGGCTGCCGATCGCGACGGCGGCCATGGCGGCGGTGAGCAGCAGGCCGATGCCGCACACGGTCTGGCGCAGGCGCGTGGTGACCAGGGCGCCGGCGAGGAAGTTGCCGCAGATGCCGGCGACGCCGAAGACGAGCAGCAGCACACTGATCAGGCCGTCGGCGACGCCGTCGTCCTGGAGGATGGGCCGCAGGAAGGTGTAGGCGGTGAAGTGCCCGGTGATGGCCAGGAAGGTCATGGCGATGCCGGTGCGTACGGCACGGTGGGTGCGCAGCACGCGCGGCAGGTCCGCGAACGTCATGGTGCGCTCCGGCGCCACCTTCGGCATCACGATGACCATGCAGGCCAGCGAGATCAGGCCGAGCACGCCGACGGCGGCGAACGCGGCGCGCCAGCCGGCGAGGTCACCGGCCAGGGTGCCGGCGGGCACGCCGAGCACGGACGCGGTTTCGACGCCGCCGAAGACGACCGCGGTGGCGCGGGCGACGTGGCGTTCGGGCACCAGGCGCAGGGCGATGCCGCCGGCCAGGGACCAGAAGCCGCCGACGCTGATGCCGATCAGGAAGCGGGCCAGCAGGACGACGGCGAAGCTGGTGGCGAAGGCGGAGGCGAGGTTGGCCGCACCCACGATGCCGATCAGCAGGGCCAGCACCAGGCGGCGGTCGATCCGGGCGGTGGCCACGGTGACCAGCGGCGCCGCGACGGCGGCGACGAGTCCGGGCACGGTGACCATGAGCGCGGTGGTGCCCTCGGACAGGTCGAGGGCGGTGCCGATGGGGGTGAGCAGTCCGACGGGCAGCAGCTCGGACGTCATCAGGGCGAAGATGCCCAGCGTGACGGCGAGGATCGCGAACCACCCCCGGACGGGTGACGGGCCGGGACCCTGGGCCGCGTCCGACGGCCTGGTGCCGATGGTGGTCATGGGTGGGGGCCTTTCCAGGCGTGGTCAAGGCGCGGGCGGCGGCCACGCGGGCGGCGGCCACCGCCCGGAAGCGGGGAAGCGGGGAAGCGGTGGGGCTACTCGGTGCCGGGGGTCTTGCGCGTGGTCACGTTCATGCGGTTCCAGGCGTTGACCGTGAAGATCAGCGCGATGAGGTGGGCCAGTTCGTTGTCGTCGAAGTGCCGGGCGGCCTCGTCGTACACCTCGTCCTCGACTCCTCGCGGCAGCAGGGTCACCGCCTCCGTCAGCGCCAGGGCGGCGCGCTCCTTCGCGGTGTAGAGGCCGGCCTCCTGCCAGGCGCTGAGCTGGTAGATCCGCGCCTCGCTCTCACCCGCCCGGCGGGCGTCGCCGGTGTGGTAGTCGATGCAGTACGCGCACCGGTTGATCTGCGAGGCGCGGATCTGCACCAGCTCGACCAGCACCGGGTCCAGCCCTTCGCGGGCCACGGCGTCCAGGGCCAGCACGGCCTTGAAGACCTTGGGGGCGACACGCGACAGGTTCATTCGTTCGGCGATGGCGACGTTCGTCATGGCCACCACGCTAGGAGCGTGATCGGCCCACGGTATGGTGCATTCCCGTGACGCTTTTCTGGGCCAATTCGTGAGCGGCAGCGACCTGCATCTGGAGCTCACCGGCAGCGGCGGCGCGCGCGTGCGGCTGATGCGGGCCCTGCGCGAGGCCGTCGGCTCGGGACGGCTGGCCCCCGGCACCCGGTTGCCGCCCTACCGCGCCCTCGCCCTCGACCTGGGCATCGCCCGCAACACGGTGGCCGCCGCCTACGCCGAGCTCGTCGAGGAAGGCTGGCTCACCGCACGTCAGGGCTCGGGCACCGAGGTCGCGCACCGCGCCGCGCCTCTGGAGCCGGACCTGTGGCGGGCTCCCGCGCGTCCGTCCCGCCCGCGGGTCGTCCACGACCTGATGCCCAGTTCCCCCGACGCGGCCGCCTTCCCCCGCTCGGCCTGGGCCGCCTCGGCCCGTCGGGCGCTGACCGCCGCGCCCAGCGACGCCTTCGGCGTCGGCGATCCCCGCGGCCGGCTCGAAGTGCGTCAGGCGCTGGTGGACTATCTGGCGCGCACCAGAGGTGTGCGCACCACGGCGCGGCACATCGTGATCTGCTCGGGCTACGCGCACGGGTTGCGGCTGGTGTGCCAGGTGCTGCGCGGCCCGGTCGCCGTCGAGTCCTACGGCCTCGCCTTCCACCGCTCTCTGCTGACCGAGGCGGGGCTGAGCACCGTCCCGCTCACCGTGGACGCCCACGGCGCCCGGGTCGAGGACCTTCCCGCCACGGACGCGCGAGCGGTCCTGCTGACGCCGGCGCACCAGTACCCCACCGGAGGCGCGCTGCACCCACGGCGGCGGGCCGCGGTCATCGACTGGGCCCGCGCCACGGGCGGCCTGGTGCTGGAGGACGACTACGACGGCGAGTTCCGCTACGACCGCGAACCGGTCGGCGCCGTGCAGGGCCTCGACCCCGACCGGGTCGTCTACTTCGGCTCGACCAGCAAGAGCCTGTCTCCCTCGCTGCGGCTCGGCTGGATGGCGCTGCCCACCCGGCTGGTGGACGACGTGCTCGCCGCCAAGGGCGCGCGCGAGTTCTGGTCGGGCGTCACCGACCAGCTCACCCTGGCCGACTTCATCGCCGGCGGTGCCTACGACCGCCAGCTGCGCCGTATGCGCGCGATCTACCGGCGCCGCCGGAGCCTGCTCACGGCCACGCTCGCCGAGCGCGCCCCGCACATCACCGTCAGCGGCATCGCCGCGGGCCTGCACGCCGTGCTCGACCTTCCCGCCGGTACGGAGGAGGCCACCCTGCGCGCCGCCCGCCGTCTCGGCCTCGCCCTGGACGGCCTGGGTCCCTACCGGCATCCGGACAGCGCCATGCCGGCCCGCGACGGCCTGGTCATCGGGTACGGCACACCGGCTGAGCACGCGTTCGCCGCCGCGCTGGACGCCCTGTGCCTGGCCCTGCCCGACCCCGGTGACACCGAGGTCGACGAAGAACGGCCGTTCCGGTCCATGGGGGCAGAGGCCGGCGTGCCCGGCGCCGGATCGACGGGAGCCGGGGCGGTGAGGACGCCGGAAAGCACATGACGCGGGGACCCGGTGACTGCTCGGCCGGGTCCCCGCGCCGTAACCGGCTCAGGTCACGGTGAAGACGACCGGGCCGGCCAGGATGGTGTAGCCGTCGTCGTGGAAGTACCAGGCCGCGTAGGAGCCCGGTCCGGGCACCTTGCCGGTGTCCAGGGCGGCGCTGCCGCTGGCGTCGGGCGTGTACGTCCAGACGAAGGACTCCTCCTTCGTGATGGTCGCGCCGTTGTTGTCGGGGTAGACGCCGACCCAGTTCTTGCCGCTGACAGTGTTCGCCGGGGTGGAGTAGCGCACCGTCAGGGGCGCCCCCTTGGCCACGGTGGGCGTGGCGGTGGTGAGGGAGCTCTTGGCGGGGGGCGGCGGTGTCTTCTGCGGTGGCTTCGTGGGCTGGACGGTCAGTTCGCCGGGTCGCACGGGCTTCTTGTACACGTCAGGCAGGGAGTCGAGCCCGGACGGCACCTGGGCCCAGGTGCCGACGATCCTGGGACCGAGGGTCCAGTGGAAGATCATCGCCTTGTCGCCCTTGATGATCAAGGTCTCGTCCTGCAGCTGGTCCGGTGAGTTGATCATCACGGCGTGGTCGAAGTCGCCGCGCATGTCCGAGGGCGCGTTCCCCCGGCTCCATCTGGGCATGTCGGCCAGGGCGCCCTTGTAGGTGCAGCCGCCCTGGGCCCCCACTGGACGGCCTCGGGGAAAGATCACCGTAAACATCGCCCTCACGTGGCCTCATCCGGCCACCACCGGCAGGGGGTGGCGCCCACGCGGGCCCACCCCTCTGTCGCGGCTCGGGACAGAGGGGTGGGCCTGAGCCCTACCGCCGGTGTGCCTTGGTGGCGTTCCTTGAGGCGGCGTCGCCGTTCATCGGGAGGCAGGACGGGGTCTGGAAGACGACGCCGTCCAGGAAGTTGCCGAATGTCGGCCTTCCGCCTGCCGCCGAGACCGACTCGAAGGCGAATCGGGTGACGGTCTGCCCGGCGGGGACGACGTAGGTGCCGGTGTAGTGGCCCCAGGCGTTGTTGTCGTCGGAGATGTCGGGGGAGGCGGCCCCGTCCGGGTTCTGGGGGGTGGTGGCGGTCGGGGCGCCGATGAGCACCTGCATGACGTCGGTGCCCAGGCGGCCGCGGTGGTAGAGCGACCAGGTCATCACGGTGCCGGGGACGGTGGGGACGTCCTGGTAGAGGGTGGAGGCCTCGTTGGCGTTCAGTTCGGCGAACTGCCGGCCGTCGGCGGCCGGGACGCCGCTGGCGCTGTTCCAGAACTCCAGCTTCCGGTCGGAGGCGGTGGTGTGCCAGCCGACGGCGGGGTTGGTGGAGGCGTCGGGGATGTCCCAGTCGTAGCGGGCGACGGCGGGCGTCTCGAAGCTGCCGTTGACCAGGTTGATGGGCTCGCGGGTGCACTCGACGGTGACGGTGACCGTGGCGGTGCTGGTGCCGCAGGCGGTCTCGATGGTGTACGTGAAGGTGTCGGTGCCGGCGCGGTCCTTGTCCGGGGTGTAGATCACCTTGTCCCCCGAGATGGTCACCTTGCCGTAGGCGGGCTGGGTGACGGCGCTGATCGTCGGGGCCGTCCCGGTGTCGTTGGCCAGGACGGGCACGGTGACGGGCGTGTTGTCGGTGGTGGTGGCGGTGTCGTCGGCGGCGTTGGTGGGCGAGATGGAGTTCCCGCTGACGATCTGGATGGGCGGGGCCGCGGTGTTGTTGCCGAGCTGGCCGGGGAAGGCGATGACGCTGCTGATGCCGCTCGGCCGGATGGTCATGCTGCGTCCGACGGTGCCGGGGTTGACGCGGAAGGTGATCACGGTCGGACCCGGGTCGGTCTTGGTGCCCGGCGACTGGACGCTCAGGGTGTTGCCGCTGAGGGTGCCGTTGCTGACCGATCCCACGACGGTGGCGCTGGCCAGCAGGGACGACACGTCCCACATGGTGGTGTAGGTGCGGACCAGGGCCGGCCACTGCGCCGTCTGGTGCCGCAGGGTGAGGGTGAAGGTGCTGCCCGGTGCGATCTGGCCGCCCCACAGACTGGGCGAGGTGGTGACCGAGATGGTCCCGCTGCCGAGCCGCCAGCCGAGCGCGTTCTTCCAGTAGTACTCGACGGGGTAGTTGGCCTGGCCGTGCCGGACGCAGGGACCGGCGGCCTGGTGGACGACTCGGCGCGGCGCGGCGGCGGCCTGCGCCGGGGAGGTCGCGGCGAACAGGGGGAGCAGGAGGGCTCCGGTGAGGGTCGCCGTCGCCATGATCTTGACGCGGGAGGCGAGGCGGCGTCGGGGACGCGATGTGGGGGTCACTTGCCATCCTTACTTTGAGTAGTTGGCAAATAACTATCTGTGATCGCGCAAAGGCGCAAGGGGTTCCTTGCTCACCTCAAGCGGTTCAGGACGTGGTGTCGCGGGTTCGGCGTTGTGCGCCCAGTACGGAGTCGAGCAGGCCGGGGAACAGCGCATCGAGATCCTCCCGGCGCAGCCGGACCAGCCGGGACCGGCCCTGTACCTTCGTCCAGGTGACGCCGGCCTCGCGCAGCACCCGGTAGTGGTGCGACAGCGTCGTCTGGTGCACGTCGATCTCGGCGCCGATCGCGTTGCAGAAGTCCTCGCCCATCCGGTCGAGCCGCATGACGAGGTCGAGCCGTACCGGATCGGCCAGGGCGCGCAGCACCTCCACCAGTCGGATGGCCTCGGTCGCCGGTTGTGACACCTCACGCATGGCCGCCACGCTACCAATATATGGATACATGGACAAGCATCCATATATTGCCTAAGGTTCCCCTCGTTGCTTCCGAGGTTCCTCTGGAAAGGCGGCACCACCCGGTGTTGAAACGACTGCTTCCCCTGGCCCTGGCGACCTTCGCCGTCGGCACCGACAGCTACGTCATCGCGGGCCTGCTTCCGGCCATAGCCGCCGACCTGCGGGTCTCGACCCCCGCCGCGGGGCAGTTGGTGACGGTGTTCGCCCTGGTGATGGCCCTGTCCGCGCCCGTCATGGGCGCGCTCACCAGTGGGCTGGACAGGCGGACCGCGCTGCTGATCGCGTTGGGCGTCTTCGTGGCCGGCAACGCCGCCACCGCCCTGGGCGCCGGTTACGGCGTGGTGATGATCGCCCGTGTCGTCACCGCGGTCGGGGCCGGCATGATCAACTCCGCCGCCTCCAGCGCCGCCGGGGCCATCGCGGCCCCGGAACGCCGAGGCAGGGCCCTGGCCTTCGTGCTGGGCGGCCTCACGTCGGCCACGGCGCTGGGCCTTCCTCTCGGTACGCTGATCGGCCGTACCGACTGGCACCTCACCCTGTGGGCGGTCGCCGGGATCGGCCTCGTCGCGGCCCTCGGGATCGCCGCCGGCCTGCCCAAGGTGACGCTCCCCGCCGCCTCGCTGGGCGACCGGCTGCGCCCGCTCGGGCAGGGCCGGGTCCTCGCGCTGCTGGCCGTCACCACGCTGGTCTTCCTCGGCGCCTACACCCTCTACACCTACATCGGCCCGGCGCTTCAGGAGGCGACCGGCGGCTCCGGACCGCTGCTCGCCGTCGTGCTGCTGGCCTGGGGGATCGGCGTCCTGGCCGGGAACATCGTCGCCGGACGGCTGGTCGACCGGCACGACCCCGCGCACGTGCTGACCGGTCCCCTCGTCGTCGCCGCCGTCGCCCTCGCGCTCACTTCGGTGGCGACCGCCACGCTGGCGTCCACCCTGGTGTGGGCCGCGGTCTGGGGCGCGGCCCTGGGCGTTGTCGTCGTTCCGCAACAGCACCGGCTCATCGCGCTCGGCCCGGCCGCGGCGCCGGTTCTGCTCGGCCTCAACTCCTCGGCCATCTACCTCGGGATCGCTCTCGGTGGCGGACTGGGCGGGCTGGTCCAGGAGTGGTTCGCCGTCGTGCCCGCCGCGCTGGGGCTGCCGGCCGCCGGTGTCACGACCCTGGCGCTGCTCCACCATCTGACGACCGCCCGCCGCCGCGCGTCCGCGGCGCCTCGGCCGGCTCCCTCCGCCCCGGAGAAGGCCGAGGCGTGACGCCTCCGCCGCCGCAAGGGTGTCACTCCGGCAACCAGTCCAGGAACTGGCCGTGCGGTCCGGTGAAGGCGACCGGCTCCTCGTCCAGGGCCAGGACGAACGCGCCACGGTCGGTCGACGGGCTCCTGGGGAGCCGAGCGGCCACGCCGGGCAGTACGCCGGGCGCCTCGTTGGAGATCCACCGGGCGGGCAGGCCGCGCATCGTCCGGACGAACCGATCGCGTTCGTCCTGCGGCAGGTAGGCCAGCACCGCGCTGTGGAACACGACCAGCGTGGCGTCCGGCGGGGCCTGCCCGGCCAGGTCGGCGATGCCGGCGTTCAGATCACCCCGGACGAGGTGGGGAGGTTCGGCGCGCGCGATCCGCGCCGCGGCGCGCAGCCGTACCAGCCGATCTTGCTGCTCCGGCCAGACCAGCGCCTCCAGCCAGCGCAACTGGTCGGCATCGGCGACGTCGAGGGGGTTCAGGTCGATCCCGGCCCGCCACACCACCGACGGCACCTGCTGCGGGATCGGCACCGCTCCGCTGGTCCGGCAGGTCAGGACGACCGGGCCGGCCGGACCCAGGACGGGCCGGTCGTCGAAGCGGTAGGCGTACCGGTCCGGGTACAGGCACAGCCCGGCCGAGGCGCCGACCTCGATCAACGCCAGCGGCTGCGGCAGGCGTGCCAGCAGCGGCAGCAGCGTCGCACACCGGCCCGGCTCGTTGGTCTGGGTGCTGCGGGACAGCATCTCGGTGCTGACCTCCGTCCAATGGTCGAGCACCCAGGCGCGGAACGCCCCGAGATCATGCACCGGGCCGCCGAGGAAGCGGACCGCGCCGAACAGGAGGTTGGGTTGCCGCTTGGCCGCGGGCAGCGTATCGGCCAGGGCCAGGAGTTCGGGGTCGGCGGCGACGCCGGCGCACAGCCGCTCGTAGCTGGGGGAGTGACCCCGTGCCTCCATCTCCCCGAACGTCCGGTACCGCTCCGCCGTGGTCGTTTCGGCCATCCCGTGCACGATGATCCACCTCTCCCTGGGGCGGGCAGGACTCACAGTTCCTGACCGTCCGTGCCAGCATGATTGATCATGTCGGGATACGAGACCAATGACGCGACCCTGGCCGCCATCGCCGGCCTGCTCGGGACCACCGCCGAGCACGTACGGCCCCTCCCGCAGGGGGTGGCCAACCAGGTCTTCCTTCTCGGGGACGACCTGGTCCTGCGCGTCCCACGGGCCGAGCAGTTCCTTCCGGACCTGGTCAAGGAGGCCGCGGTCATCCCGTACGCCCTGCGCGCCGGTGTGCGCACTCCGGAGATCGTCGCCTTCGACGACACCTGCTCGGTGGTGGACGTCCCGTACATGGTGCTCACCCGGACGCGGGGAATGGATCTCGCGCGCCTTGAACTGTCCGACGCGGACACCGAACGTCTCCACCGGCAGGTCGGGCGCGAGCTGGGCAGACTGCATCGGCTCACGCCGGACACCGCACCGGCCCTTGCCGGCGTCCCCGCGGACGACGGCGCCGCGGACCCCTGGGCGCTCACCGACGGCCTCGCCAAGGACGGCTGGATCGACGCCGAGACCGCCCGCTGGCTCAGCGGATGGCTCGACCGGCTTTCAACGCATCTCCCCACGAGCGCGCCGACGGTCCTGATCCACGGCGACATCGCGCCCCAGAACCTGCTCGTCGCCCCGGAGACGGCCCAGCTCAACGGGATCGTGGATTGGGGCGACGCCGAATGGGCCGACCCCGCTGCCGACTTCGCCAAGATGCCCCTCACCGGCGTCCCGTCCATGCTCGACGGCTATCGGCGGGAAACCGGCCAGGAGAGCTCGACGACCTGGGAGGCCCGCGTGTTGTGGTGCCACCTCACCTGGGCGCTGGGACGCCTGAAGGATCCCGTCCCGCGTCCGGGCGAACGCCACTGGACCGCCCCTCCGGCCAGCCGGCTCCTCGGCCTGCTCCGCTTCTTCGCCTCGGCTCCACCCGCTCCTTGGGCCGATCTGTCCTGACGGCCCGCCGGAGCTCCTGGTTCCCCGATCGGGGAATTCAATGTAGGTTAGCCTAACCTAAGTAAGGAGCCCTGTGGTGGTTGACCCTTTTCGTGCCTTCGATGTCCAGGTTCGAGGCCTGCGGCGGCTGAGCCCGTCGTTTCTCCGCGTGACCTTCACAGGGGATGATCTGCACGAGTTCGCCGACAACGGGTACGACCAGCGCATCAAGCTGGTCCTGCCGATCCCCGGCGCGGGCGTGACACGCTTCCCGCGCGGCGCCGACTGGTTCAGGCAGTGGTACGCCCAGGGCGACGAGCGCAACCCGCTGCGCACCTACACCGTCCGCGCGGTCCGGCCCGAGGCCGCCGAGGTCGACATCGACGTCGTCCTGCACGACGACTGCGCCGGACCCGCCGGACCGGCCGCCCGCTGGATCGCCGCCGCCGCACCCGGCTCCCAGGCGGCTCTTTTCGGCCCGAACGGCCTCCACGACGGCTTCCACGGCGGCCTGGAGTTCCGGCCGCCCGCCGGTTTCGGCAACGTGCTGCTCGCCGGGGACGAGACCGCCGTCCCGGCGATCGTCGGCATCCTGGAACGCCTGCCCGCCCACGTCACCGGCGAGGCCCTGCTGGAGGTGCCGCACGAGGAGGACGTCCTGCCGGTCGTCACCGGGTCGGGCGTGAAGGTCACCTGGCTCGCCCGCGGCGACGCCCCCTGGGGCGCCCGCCTGGAACCCGCCGTCGTGGAGGCCGCCGCCAGGCTCCTGCCCGCGGGCGCGGCAGGCGTCGAGCCCGAGGAGGTCGACGTCGACACCGAGATCCTCTGGGAGGTCCCCGAGGACGGCGACAGCCCCTGCTACGCCTGGCTGGCCGGCGAGGCGGCCGTGATCAAACGCCTGCGCCGCCACCTCGTCTCCGAACGCGGCATGGACCGCAAGGCCGTGGCCTTCATGGGCTACTGGCGCCAGGGCCGCTCCGAGGACGCGTGAGCCCGCCGTGACCGACCTCTTGCTCCCGGGCCGCTCCGACCACGCGCTCACCGGCACCGGCCTGTGCCTCGGCTACGCGGGCCGCCCCGTCGTCGACGACGCCTGCATCAGCCTGGCCACCGGCGCCGTCACCGCCCTGGTCGGCCCGAACGGCAGCGGCAAGTCCACCCTGCTGCGCGCCCTGGCCCGGCTGCACCGCCCCGACTCCGGCGAGGTACGGCTGGCCGGCGGCGCCGACGCCCTGGCCCTGTCCGCCCGCGACTTCGCCCGCCGGGTGACGCTGCTGGCGCAGAGCCGTCCCACCCCGACCGGCGTACGCGTCAAGGACGTCGTCGGCTACGGCCGCCACCCCCACCGCGGCCGCTGGCGCGCGGGCGACCCCGGCGGACCGGCGGCGATCGAGCACGCCATGGAGCTGACCGGCGTCAGCGCCATGGCGGGACGCCCCGTCGACGAACTGTCCGGCGGCGAGATGCAGCGCGTGTGGCTGGCCACCTGCCTCGCCCAGGACGCCGGCGTGCTCCTGCTCGACGAGCCCACCACCTTCCTCGACCTGCGCTACCAGGTCGAACTGCTCGAACTCGTGCGCGACCTCGCCGACCGGCACGGCGTGGCCGTCGGCGTCGTCCTGCACGACCTCAACCAGGCCGCCGAGATCGCGGACCGGGTCGTGCTCCTCCAGGGCGGCCGGGTCCGCGCCGACGGCGCGCCGCACGAGGTGCTCACCGAGGACCTGCTCACCGAGGCCTACGGCATCCGCGTCGAGGCCACGATCGACTCCCTCACCGGACTGGTCCGCACCAGGCCGCTGGGCCGCCATCTGGCGATGAAAGGCTGAAAGATCCCATGCGTTCCCTCCCGGCGGTCATGGCCGCCATGCTGCTGCTGACCGCCTGCGGCACCACCGAGGCTCCCGTGGCTCCCGCGACCCCCGCGGCTCAGGAGCCGTCGGGCGGTGCCGCCGCTCCGGTCACCGTGACCGACGCCCGCGGCAAGCAGGTCACCCTCGACCGGCCCGCGACCCGCGTCGTCGGCCTGGAATGGGGCGAGGTCGAGATGCTGGTCGCGCTCGGGGTCCAGCCGGTCGGCGCGGCCGACGTCAAGGGGTACGGCACCTGGGTCACCGCGGCCCCGCTCGACGCCTCCGTCAAGGACGTCGGCACCCGCCAGGAGCCCAGCGTCGACTCCATCGCCGCCCTCCGGCCGGACCTCGTCGTCATGGAGTCCGACGACTCCGGGCTCATCGGCCAGTTGGAGAAGATCGCCCCGGTCATCGTCGCCAAGGGCAGCGACGCCGCCGCGAACCTCACCCGCATGCGCGACGACCTCACCCTGCTCGCCACCGCCGTCGGCCGGACGGAGCAGGCGACCAAGGTGATGGCCGACTTCGACGCCGCGATGGCCGAGGGCAAGGCCAAGATCGCCGCCTCCGGCTCGGCCGGGCAGAAGTTCATGATGGCCGACGGCTGGAAGGACGGCAGCAAGATCTCCATCCGCCCGTTCGGCAAGGGCTCGCTGGTCTCCGACGTGGCCGAGCGGCTCGGCCTGGCCAACGCCTGGACCGGCGAGGTCGACGAGCAGTGGGGCCTCGGCAGCACCGACATCGAGGGCATGACCGCCGTCAAGGACGAGAACCTGCGCTTCTTCTACAACGCCTCCGACGGCGCCGACGTCTTCGCCGACCTGGCCGGCAACGCCCTGTGGAAGTCGCTGAGCTTCGTCAAGCAGAACCGCGTCACCAAACTCCCCGACGGCATCTGGACCTTCGGCGGCCCCCTGTCGTGCCGGCAGTACGCCGACGCCCTGGTGAAGGCCTACACCGGGTGATCACCGCAGTCGAGGCCCCCACGACGCCGCTGCGCAGGCTCGGCGTCGCGGGGGCCTTCCTCGTGACCTTGGCCGTCATCGCCGCCCTCGCCGCGCTGCACCTGACGCAGGGCACCTCCGACACCGACCTGTTCGCCCTCGACGACCAGGCGATGAACGTGCTGGTCGCCTCCCGGCTGCCGCGCCTGCTGGCGGCGGTCAGCGTCGGCGTCGCGCTCGGCGCGGCGGGCGCGCTGCTGCAGTCGGTCGCCCGCAACCCGCTGGCCTCGCCCGACACCCTCGCCGTCAGCAACGGCGCCTACCTGGCGGTCGTGCTGGCCGCCACCTTCGGCCTGAGCCTGCCGGCCTTCCTGTCCGGCGGCCTGTCCTTCCTCGGCGGCCTGGCCGCCGCCGCCCTGGTGCTCGCCCTGTCGGCGGGCGGCAGGACCGGCACCACCCGGCTGATCCTCGCCGGCTCCGCGACCGCGCTGGCCCTGCAGTCGGTGACCACCCTGCTCATGATCCTCTTCCAGGAGGAGAACACCGGCCTGTTCGCCTGGGGCAGCGGCTCGCTCGTCCAGAGCGACCTCGGCGGCGTCACCCAGATGGCCCCGGTCGTCGTGCCGGCGATCGGGGCGGCCGTCGCCCTCGGCTCCCGCCTCGACATCCTCGGCCTGGGCGACGACACCGCGACGGTGCTGGGCGTCAACGTCCGGCGGCTGCGGCTGACCGTCATCGTGCTCGCCGTCCTGCTCTCGGCCGCCGCGGTCACCGTCGCCGGGCCCGTCGGCTTCGTCGGCCTGTGCGCGCCGGTCATCGTCCGCCTGCCGGCCCGGCGGCTGCCCGAGCTGAGCCGGCACCGCGCCCTGGTGCCGCTCTCGGCGCTGGCCGGCGTGGTCATCCTGCTCGCCTCCGACCTCGCGCTGCGCTTCGTGCTCGGCGCCCGGGCCGGGGTGGACGTGCCGCCGGGCGTGGTGACCGCGATGCTGGGCGCGGGCGTGCTCCTGTGGCTGGCCCGCCGGCACCGCGACGCCGGCCCGACCAGGCAGCCGCCGACCGTCCGCACCGCCGACCCCGGCCGCGCCGCCTTCGCGCTGATCCTCCTGTCCGGTACGGCGCTGCTGGCCGGCGCCGTCGTGCTGGGCCTGCTCGGCGGCGACACCTGGCTGCTGCTCGGCGACGTCGCCAACTGGCTGCAGGGCAGGACCGGCAAGGCGCTGACGTACGTGCTCGATCAGCGCTGGCCCCGCGTCGCCGCGGCGGTCCTGGCCGGTGCGGCGCTCGCCGTCTCCGGCGCGGCCTTCCAGGCCGTCTCCCGCAACCCGCTGGCAGAACCGGGCGTGCTCGGCATCACCGCGGGCGCCGGCGCGGCGGCGGTCGTGACGCTCACCCTCGTGCCCATGGCCGGGATCGCCGCGGTGTCCGGCGCCGCCGGGCTCGGCGCGCTCGCCGCCTTCGCCCTGGTCTACCTGCTGGCCTGGCGCGGCGGGCTCAGCTCCGACCGGCTCGTGCTCATGGGCATCGGCGCGCACGCGCTGTTCAACGCGGTCACCGTGCTGATCATCGTCAGGTCCGACCCGTGGAACACCGCCAAGGCGCTCACGTGGCTCTCCGGTTCCACCTACGGACGGGTCCCCGCCCAGCTCCTGCCGGTCGCCGTGGCGCTCGCGCTCTTCCTGCCACTGGCTCTGTGGCTGCGGCGCGACCTCGACCTGCTCGCGCTGGACGAGGACACGCCCCGGGTGCTCGGCGTGCCGCTCGAACCCGTGCGGCTGCTGGCGCTGGGCGGCGCCGTGCTCCTCACCTCCACCGCGGTCTCGGCCGTCGGCGTGGTGGGGTTCGTCGGGCTCGTCGCCCCGCACGCCGCCCGCGCGCTCGTCGGCGGCAGGCACGTCCGGCTCCTGCCCGCCGCGGCGGTGCTCGGGGCGGTGCTGGTGAGCCTGGCCGACACGCTGGGCCGTACCGTCATCGCACCCGCCCAGGTGCCGGCCGGGCTGGTCACCGCGCTGCTCGGCACGCCGTACTTCGTGTGGTTGCTCTGGCGCTCGCGCGCCGCTTCCGCCACATGATCTACGTTGTAAAGGGGTGCGGCTGAACCGCCTGGCGCACCCGGTCCGGTGAGGTGCGCCAGGGGGCGCCGTGGCCGGGGAGCACCCAGGACGCCGGCAGTCCGGCGATCCGGTCGAGGGAGTCGAGCGTGGGCCCGGGACGTATGGGCCCGGCCGTGACCTTGGGCTTCTCCCCGGTACGGGTGCGGACGGCGTCGGCGGCGTGCACGAACACCGGCACGCCGTGGGCGCTTCGCAGCCGTTCGGCGAAGCCGATGTGGTCGGAGTCGCCGTGGGTCAGGACAAGTCCGCGGATGTCGTTCACGGATTTGCCCAGAGAGCGAAGTTCGCGTTGCAGGTCCCGCCAGTGGCCGGGCAGCCCGGCGTCGATGAGCGTGATGCCCTCGGCGGTGTCGACGAGGTAGCAGGCCACGATGTCGTTGCCGAGGCGGTGCAGGTGGGACGCGAGTTTCATGGGACCTCCGGCGCCGGGACGCCGATCGCGATCGAGATGGATGTCTGCTGCATGCCGTCGCCTCAGAACATCCCGTGGGGAACCTGCGCCGCCTCCGGCACCGGCTGGACCACGTCCCAGTGCTCGACGATCTGCCCGTCGGCCAGCCGCCAGACGTCGATGACGGCGACGCCGCGCGGGTCGTCGTCCGTGACCATGAGGTAGTGCATGACCACGTGATCGTCGTCGGCGATGACCCGCTTGAGGTCGAGCCGGGCGCGGGCCACGGGCGCCTCGGCGATGAACTCGATGAACGCCTCCCGCCCCGAGGGGTTGCCCGGGCTGTGCTCGACGAAGTCCTCGTGCAGGAGGGTGCGGAGCACGTCGATGTTCCCCGCCGCGAACCGGGTGAAGCCGTCGAGAACCAGGTGCTTGTTGCGTGTGGCCTTGCTGCTGTCGTTCATGCGGGCCACCGTCGCGGCAGCCACCCGGCCCTGTCGATTACATGCCATGTCATCGAGATGATCGACGAGGCGCGGGGATAATCGCCGCATGACTCAGGACCGGCCGGTCGGCGAGCTGCTGCGCGAGTGGCGGCACCGCAGAGGTCTCAGCCAGCTCGACCTGGCGATTCAGGCGGACGTGTCCGCCAGGCACGTCAGCTTCGTGGAGACGGGACGGACCGTTCCCAGCAGCGCGATGGTGCTGCGCCTGGCCGAGCAGCTGGGCATCCCGCTGCGGCAACGCAACCGTCTGCTGGTCGCGGCCGGGCACGCGCCCGTCGTCCGCGAACGGTCAACATGATGCGGCTCGGCCTGCATCCGGGCGGGTTCGCGCCGCGGCTGCGCAACCTCGGACAGGTCCGCGCCTACCTGCTGCCCCGGCTCGCCCGTCAAGTGGCGCAGAGCGGTGATCCCGAGCTGAGCGCGCTCTATGAGGAACTGCTGTCCTACGGCCCCGCGGGCGATCCGCCGCCACCCGATCCCGCCGACATCGCACTGCCCATCCGCATCCGCCATCACGGAGCGGAGCTGTGTTTCATCAACACCATCACGACGTTCGGCGCCGCCTTCGACGTCACGCTCGAAGAGATCGCCGTGGAGGCGTACTTCCCCGCCGACGACGACACCGCCCGCTTCTTCCGCACGGAAGCCGCAGCGCCCTCCGCATAGACGACGTGCTCAGAGGGCGGCCAGGGCGAGAGCGGCCGGGAGCCGGCGCCACGCCTGGCGCCCGTCGTTCGACTGGGCCGTACGAAGCATCGCGAGCAGACCGGCTCGCTGGTCGGCGTCGAGCGCCGAGATGATCGGCGCCTCCTCGAACAGATGCTTCAGGAGGCGCCCTCTGAGTTCCTGCCCGGCCTCCGTGAGGAAGAGGCGCTTGGCCCTGCGGTCGTCCGGATCCGGCTCTCTGCGCAGGAAGCCGCCGGCTTCGAGGGAGTCGGCGATCGCGGTGACGTGCGAGGGCTCACAATGCAGGTGGCCGGCCACCGTCCCCATGCGTTGGGGCTGTGCCCCAGGCTCACACGGTGATCCAGTTGCAGGAGCTCGAAGTGGGCCCGCAGGGCCGCGTTCGCGGCGAACAGCCGCTCCACGATCTCCTGGCCCGCCGGATCCGGCCATTCGATCCGTATCTCCGCCGTGATCCCCACACCCCCGGCCATTACTTCGGTCAATGAACTTTCCTGGGACGACCCCCGCCGGACTGCCGCAGAGCGTCGAGGCACAGGGGCGCCATCGGGGCCGAGCCGAAGGGCGGGTCGCCCGGGACATCACGAAGCCTGGCTGTAGTACTGGTCACCTGTGCTTGTTCTCGCCGATGACAAGCCGCCGGGAAGAGTGGGGGGCTGTTCGATGGACCGTCTGAAGGGCAAGGTCGCACTGATCACCGGGGCCGGCAGCGGCATCGGCCGCGCGGCCGCGCGGCTGATGAGCGCGCAGGGTGCGCTCGTCGCCGTGGCCGACCGTGACCGGAACGGCGTCGAGGAGACGGCCCAGGGGATCGAGGACTCCGGCGGCCGCTCGCTGGCGCTGACGGTCGACGTCACGGACGAGGGCTCCGTGGCCGACATGGTGAATGCCGCCGTCCGCGAGTTCGGCCGCCTGGACGTGCTCTGCAACCATGTCGGCGGCACGAATCCGCGCGTGGACCTGGACCTGATGCGGTTGGACATGACCGAGTTCGACCGTGCCGTCGACCTCAACATACGAAGCACGCTCCTGGGCACCCGGCACGCACTTCCGCACCTGATCAAAGGTGGCGGCGGCTCGGTCGTCAACACCGCCTCGGTGGCCGGTCTGGTGGGAGACGTGCTCCAGATCGCCTACGGCGCGGTGAAGGCCGCCGTCATCAACATCACGAAGTCGATCGCCGTGCAGTACGGCCCGCAGCGCGTCCGCTGCAACGCCGTGGCGCCGGGCGCGGTGGTCACCCCCGCCCTGCTGGGCAATCTCCCTGAGGGGGTCGTCGAGAGCCTCAAGCGGGTGAACGCCCTGCCCTATCTGGGCGACCCGGAGGACATCGGCCACACCATGGTCTTCCTCGCCTCCGACGAATCGCGGTACATGACGGGCCAGCTCCTCGTCGTCGACGGCGGCATGACGATCCGCTCCCCTGCCGCACAAGGGCGCCAGGACATGCTCCCACCCAGTGGTTGACGCCGCCGTGCCCCGGTGAGAGGACGCGGCGTGCGCGCTCAGGGGGTGGTCGGGGCCCACCATGTCAGGTTGGCGGCGGCCTGGGAGACCGGTTCGATGATCTCCCACGCCTCGGCGATGAGGCCGCCGTCCAGGCGCCAGATGTCGACGACCACGATCTCCGGCCCGCCGCCGGGCGCCCACCGGCGCGAGTGCATCACGACGTGGTCGCCGTCGGCCAGCACGTGGTCGATCTCCACGCGCATGCCGGCCAGCGGGGTGAGCGCGGAACGCACGGCGTCCAGCCATTCCGCCTTGGTCGAGTTCTCCGCATCGGGCCGGTGATGGAGGAAGTCGTCGTGGAGCAGCGGCGCGAGCGCGTCGACGTCGCCCGTTCCGATCAGTTGCGTGAGCGCGCGCTGAACGATGGCCTTGTTGTCGGTCGTCATGGAAACAGTGTTTCCAGCCCTGCGGAGGATGTCGATGAAAAGGGATTTCATGGCGGGCGGCGAGTAATCTCGACGGCCATGCGCACTGTCGGGGAAATGTTGCGGCACTGGCGGCACCGCCGCAGGCTCAGCCAGCTCGATCTCGCGATCGCCGCCGACGTCTCGGCCCGTCACGTGAGCCTGGTGGAGACCGGCAAGTCGAACCCGAGCGCCGACATGATCCTGCGGCTCGCCGACCAGCTCGACATTCCGCTGCGCGAACGCAACCGGCTGCTGCTGGCCGCCGGTTTCGCCCCCCGGTACGCCGAACGTCCGCTCACCGGGGACGCGCTGGCGACGGCCGGGGACGCGATCGCTCGGGTGCTGCGCGCCCACGAGCCGTACCCGGCGGTGGTCCTCGACCGCCGGTGGAACATCGTGATGGCCAACCGCGCCATCGACGCGTTCCTCGTGGACGTCGCGCCCGACCTGCTGCGTCCGCCGATCAACATCCTGCGGCTCGGGCTGGAGGGCCGCGGGCTCGCTCCCCGGATCGTCAACCTGCCCGAGGTGCGCGCGGTGCTCCGGGCCCGGATCTCGCGCCAGCTCGCCGTCGCGCCCGACGCCGAACTCCACGCGATCTACGAGGAACTGCTCGCGCCGGGTCCCGAGGAACAGCCCGCGCGGGGCTTCGAGGAGCCGGGCCGGTCGATCGGGTCCGAGGTCACCGTTGCGATGATCTTCCGGTTCGGCGACGTCGAACTGCGGCTCTTCTCGACCACCACCACGTTCGGCACCCCGATGGACATCACCCTGGACGAGATCTCGATCGAGTCGTACTATCCGGCCGACGCCGAGACCGCCGCCTATTTCACGAAATTCGGGGCGGACGTACTGGCGGGGGAGTGACCGTCCGCCGCCGGGGCCGTCATCGTGACGGCAGTCGTGCCCACCCCGCTCACCAAGTCGAGAATCCGGACCGGGGACCCAGGTCGTCGTCACCCCCGCCGTCCAGACGTTCGACGGCCCGTACACGCCGGGCCTCAGGCGCCCACCAGGGCTTCAAGATCCGCTTCAACGAGGTCCTGGTGACCGGCACCGTCAAGAGCGGCGGCTACCACGCCGTCGAGACCGTCGGCTGGATCGCGACGACGGTCTGGCGGGCGCGGGCCGTTCTCCGGCCGACGGCCAGGGGGCGTTGGGGGGGGTGGTGTGTGGTTGCCCCTCGTGGACGAGGGCTTCTGGCGGGGGCGGGGGGGGGGGGGGGCGCGCTGAGGGGCGGGCCGGGGGGCGGCGCCCTGTCGAAGTGGGGGGCGGGGGCGGGTCCCGGCCCCCGGCCGGGGGGGTTTCGGGTTTTCGTTTTCTAATCCCCCAATCGTCCACTTCTGCATCTGCCGGTCGCGCGGCGGCGCGACGACACTTTCCGGCGACGACGGCTTCCCGGCACTTTCACAGTTCCCTGAGGGAACTCCGAATGGTACGGTCGTGAAGTCTCCTCAGGGAACCCCGGAAAGGATCACAGAGATGAGCAAGGTCATCAGCGCCCACGCCGTGTCGGTCGACGGCTACATCACCGGCCGCGACCCCGGCGCCGGACGCGGCCTCGGCGACGGGAGCACGCTGTTCGACTGGTACTTCGACGGCGACACCCCCAGCCAGGTCTTCGACGGGTTCAAACTGAGCGGGCCCAGCGCCCGGTTCTTCGACACCCTGGCCGCCCGCGTCGGCGCGGTCGTCGCCGGTCGCCACACCTACGACGACTCCGACCACTTCGGCGGCGGCGGCCCCCATCCGGGCGTGCGGCTGGTCGTCCTCAGCCACCGCCCGGCGCCGGAGATCACCGACCGCCAGACCCTGGTCAGCACCGGCATCCAGGACGCGATCGCCGCCGCCCGCGAGGCCGCCGGCGGCAAGGACGTCGGCCTCATGGGAGGGGGGATGGTCACCGAGGCGCTGAAGGCGGGCCTCGTCGACGAGGTGGTCCTACACCAGGTGCCCGTTTTGCTCGGCGGCGGCCGGCCGTTCTTCCAGGAGCTTCCCGGGCACGTACGCCTGCGCCTGGCCGAGGTCGTCCCCGCGCCGGGCGTGACCCACCTGCGCTACGAGGTGACCCGATGATCCTCGTCACCGGAGGGCTGGGCATGATCGGCGCGCACACCGCCCGCGCGCTCGCCGACCTCGGACACCGGGTCGTCGTCACCACGCACCGCCGGACCGAGGTCCCCTCCTTCCTCGCCGGCCGGGTCACCGTGGAACCGCTCGACGTCACCGACCGCGACGCCTTCCTGGCCCTGGCCGCCCGCCACGACGTCGGCGACATCGTCCACCTGGCCGGCGGCATCCCCGGCGAGGACCCGCTGGACTTCTTCCGCACCGACACGACCGGCCTGCTCAACGCGCTGGAGGTGGCCCGCGTCCGGAGGGTGCGCCGGTTCGCCGTCGCGGGCAGCCTCGGCGTCTACGCCGGACGCCCGGAAAGCCGGTGGCACGAGGAGCTCGCGCTGCCCGCCGCGGACCTGCCGCACCCGATCGTCGCCTTCAAGAAGGCGGTCGAGCCCCTGACCACGCAGGGCCTGCGGGGGAGCGGGGTACAGCCGGTCGTGCTCAGGATCGGCAGCATCTGGGGGCCGCTGATGGACCCGGAGTCGCCGTTCAACCACATCCCGCCGTACATCAGCGCCGTGCTCCGCGGTGAGTCACCGCCGCCGCCGCACACCGGCGACGGCGGCGACAGCTGTTACGCGCCCGACGCCGGGCGCGCGATCGCCCTGCTGACGACCGCGCGGGCGCTGCCGCACACCACCTACAACGTCTCCAGCGGCAGGCCCTTCACCAACCGCGACCTCGCCGAAGCCGTACGGGCGATCGTCCCCGGCCCACCGCTCGACCTCCTGCCGGGAAGACCCGGCGGCCCCGGCGACAATCCGTTCCTCGACATCGCCCGGCTCACCCGCGACACCGGCTTCGAACCGGCCTTCGACCTGGTCAAGGCGGTCGCCGACTACGTCGCCTGGCGCGCCGGCAACCCCCGTTAGAACGACCGGGCGCGGCGTCAGGAGACCGTCCGGGTGATCGAGTCGACGCGGCGGACCCGCCCGTCGGGGGCGAGCCAGGCGAACACGTGGGCCTCGATCCGCAGCGTCCTGTCCTTCCTGGTCAGGACGGTCATGGTGAAGCGGGCGGCGGCCCGGTCGCCGTCGAGCAGCGTCTCGTGGACCTGGACGTCCAGCTCGCGCGCGTTCCTGCGGGCCGGACCGGCGTGGTCGATCAGCCGCCGGCGGTCCAGGACGACGCCGTCGTTGCGGTATTCGAGGTCGGGGGTGTAGTAGCGGTCCACGATCGCGGCCGGGTCCTCCTCGCTGAAGGCCAGCTCGTGCGGCAGCCGCGTCAGAAAAGCGTGGAAGTCGGGCATCAGACCACCTCGAAGGTGCTCATCATGGCCATGTCCTCGTGTTCGAGATTGTGGCAGTGCATGACGTACCGGCCGCGGTAGCCGGTGAAACGGGTGATGATCTCGACGGTCTGCGCCTCCCGCAGTTCGACGGTGTCCTTCCACTCCGGTGGGCCCTCCGGCCGTTCGCCGCCGACCGAGAGCACCTGGAAGGGCGCCAGATGCAGATGGACGGGATGGGCGACGTCGCTGGTCAGCCGCCAGACCTCGACCTGGCCGAGCTTGGGCCGGGCATCGACGCGGCGGACGTCGAAGGGCTTGCCGTTGATCAGCCAGCCGGTGTGGCCGCCCAGGTCGCCGCTGCTGAACTCGAAGTCGCGGGTCGCCGTGGCCGCCGCCGGGTCGAGACGCTCGACGGTGGACAGCGTCGCGGGGATCGCCGAGTCGTCGCGGGCGTCGCGCTCGACGGTGAAGCGCATCACCTGGGCCTGCGGGCCCTCGCCCAGGAGGTTGCGCAGTTCGACGTGGTCGCCGACCCGGTAGGCGGCGAAGTCCACGATCACGTCGGCGCGTTCGCCGGGCGCCAGCCGTACCTGCCGGGCGGGACGCGGCGCCGCCAGCAGGCCGCCGTCGCTGCCGATCCGGGTCAGGGTGCCGCCGGGCGACAGGGCCAGCTCGTACGTGCGGGCGTTGGAGGCGTTGAGCAGCCGCAGCCGGTAGCGGGCCCGGTCCACGCCGAGCCGCGGCCAGGGCGCGCCGTTGACCAGGATGACGTCGCCCAGCACGCCGCCCATGAACGGCTCGCGGGAGCCGGGGCCGTCGGGCCTGGCCGGGTAGGGCATCGTCCCGTCGGCCTGGAAGGACCGGTCGCAGATCAGCAGCGGCACGTCCCGTTCGCCCGACGGGAGCGGCAGCTTGTCCTGATCGTCGTCGTCCACGAGGAAGAAGCCGGCCAGGCCGCGCCAGACCTGCGGCCCGGTGTAGTCCATGCGGTGGTCGTGGTACCAGAGCGTGGCCGCGCGCTGCTCCAGCGGGAAGACGTAGTCGCGCCGGGCGCCCGGCTGGACCAGGTCGGTGGGGAAGCCGTCGGACTCCGGCGGGGTGTGCCCGCCGTGCAGGTGGGTGACCGTCGGCGCGGGCAGGCTGTTGGCGACGCGCACGACGGTCCTGCGGCCCGAGCGCGCGCGGATGGTGGGCCCGGGGAACTGCCCGTCGTACCCCCAGATCGGGGTGCGCAGCCCCGGCAGGATCTCCACCTCGGCCGGACGCTGGGCGAGCTCGTAGTAGTCGGCGCCCGCGTCGGTCCTGGACGGCTTCGCCACCGCGGGCAGCGGCAGCGGCACGGCGTACGGCGCGGGCAGCGGCGCGGTGCTCGTCAGGAGCTGCGGCAGCGGGGTGCGGGTCAGCAGCGAGCACCCCGAGACGCCCAGCGCCGCGCCCATGCCGAGCAGCCGCAGCGCCTGACGTCTCGTCATGCCGGTCACGCCGGTCATGCCGCCGACGCCGTCCGGAGGCGGCCGGCGGCCCAGATCCGCGTGGTCTGCACCAGGCTCCCGCCGAACATGAGCACGCCGAGCGGCACGTGCACGCTCTTGACGTGCGCCATGCCCAGCGCCATCTGGGCCAGCGTCATCACCAGCATGCCCACGGCGGGCAGGATGGCGGCCCGCTGCCGGGTCATCACCGCGGCGACCAGGTACAACAGCACGGTGGCCGCGACGGCCAGGGCCGTGGCGCCGTGGGCCGCCCGGCCGTCCGGCGAGCTCAGCAGCAGCCCGGCGGTGACGGCCTGGAGCAGCAGGGCGACGGTCTGCGCGACGAGCGCGATACGCAGGAACATGACGGTTCTCCTAAGAGGTCGAGGGGTGCGCGGCGACCCCGGCACGGGTCGAGGGGCGTGCGGCGACCGCGGCGACGACGATCAGCACGAAGGCGGCCAGCGCGGTCAGGGTGCGCAGCGTGTGGAACAGCTCCCAGCGCTGGAAGATCTCGGCGTGGCCGACCGGCGCCTGACCGGCGGCCCACTCCCGGAACCGCGCGTGCAGCGGGATGTTGCCGAACACCGTGATCAGCAACGAGGCCAGCGCCAGCGCACCGGCGCCCGAGGCCAGCCTGCGCGGCAGGTCGCGCGCGGCGACCGCCAGGCCGAAGGTGGTCAGGATGGCCAGCGCCATCGCGCTCTGCATGACCGGCTCGTTGACCTTCATCATCGTGGTGTGGAAGGTCAGCCGCACGTCCAGCGGCACGGCTCCGAACGTGGGCACCACGTTGGCCGCACCGTATCCGAACGCGCCCGCCAGCAGCCCGGTCGCCACCAACGCGGCGCCGTGGAGGTACCTGACTCGGGTTCTCATGACTGTTAATCGTCGTCCGGCCGGAGCCTCCTGGCGTCCCACCTGCGGACTCATCTGCCGCTACCCCAGCGGGATCAATTGCCGGCCGCGACTACGACGCCGGAAGTAGTGTCGCGCTACCACGCCGAGCACGAGAAAGGCCCGCGACCAGGGCGAACCTGGTCACGGGCCCCGCCGGACGGTGCGGCGTCAGGCGTCGCAGAACCAGCCGTTCTCGACCCAGCCGTTGGCGTTGACGTTGCCGTAGGCGAAGCCGTACACCCATTCCTTGTACGCGCCGTCGAAGCCCTTGACGGTGAAGCTCTGGCCGCGGCGGAGGTTGCCGACGAAGTCGCGGACCATCAGGTCGTCCGCGCACACCGTCAGACGGCGGCCGACGTCGTCGGCGCCCGCGTACGGGTACGGTCCGGCGGCGTGGGCCACCCCGCCGCTCACGGCCAGCACGGCCGCCATCGTGCCCGCGCCGACGATGAGCCGTGCGATGTGCTTGCGCGTTTTCATCGAGTCCGGTCTTCCTCTCTCGTCCCGGGAACCTTCGTGCGGCAAACTACCCACCGAAACCGGAACAAGAGGCGTTTCACGACAATTCGTCGATCAGGGGCACGGCCCCTAGCGGAGGTAGGAGGCGCCGTTGAGGTCGAGGACGGTGCCGCTGGCCCATTCGGCGGCCGGGGAGGCCAGGTAGAGCACCGCGGCGGCGATCTCGTCCGGCTCGCCGACCCGGCCGAACGGGCTCTGGGCGCGGATCGCGTCCCCCGCGGGCGGCTTGAGGTGTTCGGTGGTCATGTCCGTCGCCACGAAGCCGGGGGCCACGGCGGCGACCGCGATGCCGTGCGGGGCCAGCGCCACCGCCAGTGACTGGCTCATCGCGTTCAGGCCCGCCTTGCTGGCGCCGTAGCCGGGGGCGTCGGGCTCGCCGCGGAAGGCGCCGCGCGAGGTGACGTTCACGATGCGGCCGCCGGCGCGCATGTGCCGCAGGGCGCACCAGGCGAGGTTGGCCGCGCCCAGCAGGTTCACCTCGAACGCCTGGCGCCAGGCGGCCTGCCACTCCTCGTACGACGTGGTGGTGATCGGGTGGAGCTGGTAGAGGCCCGCGTTGTTGACCAGGACGTCGATCCCGCCCAGCGCCCCGGCCGCCTCGTCGGCCATGCGCCGCACGCCCTCGGGATCGGCCAGGTCGGCCTGGACGACGACGTGCCCCGAGCCCGCCAGCTCGCCGAGCACGCTCCCGGCCGCCTCCGCCGAGTCGCGATGGTGGACGGCGACCCGGTCACCCTGGTCGGCGAACGCCTTGGCGACCGCCCTCCCGATGCCCCTGGACGCCCCTGTGACGAGTACCGCTCGACCGCTCACCCGCCGCACACTAACAGGCGCCCGCGAGGCGCCCGCGAGGCGGCCATCATCAGCCTCCGTGTTCGGCCCAGTCGTGCAGGGCCTCGACGGTGCCGGAGGCGTCGAGGTTGAGCGCCGCCTCGATCAGCGCCAGATGCGTGAACGCCTGCGGATAGTTCCCCGCCATGTGCCCGTCGCCGGTCATCTCCTCGGCGAACAGGCCGAGCGGCTCGGCCCGCGCGCACAACGTCTCGAACCGGTCGCGGGCCTCGGCCGTGCGCCCGGCCAGCACCAGCGCCGACACCATCTCGAACGAGCACATCAGGAACGCGCCCTCCGGCCCGTCCACCCCGTCGCGGGTGGTCTCGGGGTCGTAGCGGTGCACCAGGGCCCCGCCCTCGCCCAGGCGCGACTGGATGTGGTCGAGGGTGCCGAGCACGCGGGGGTCGTCGCCGTCCAGGAAGCCGAGCAGCGGCAGCCGCAGCAGCGAGCCGTCGGCCTGGTCGGAGCCGTAGGACTGGGTGAAGGCGCCGACGCGGGTGTTGAAGCCGCGTTCGAGCAGCTCGGCCCGGACGGCCTCGCGCTCGGCTCGCCACTCCGCCAGCGGCAGGCCGCGCTCGCCGGACGCCTCCGCCAGCCGGACCGCGCGGTCGAAGCAGACCCAGGCGTACAGCTTGGAGTAGGTCCAGTGGCGTTCGCCGCCGCGTACCTCCCAGATGCCGGCGTCCGGCTCGCGCCAGCGTCCGCGGGCCCGCTCCACCAGCCGCCACAGCACCGGGCCGCCGCTCAGCTCGCCGGTCACGCCGTGGTAGGCCAGGGCCGCGTCGAGGATGTGGCCGTAGCCGTCGAGCTGGTGCTGCCCGGCGGCGTCGTTGCCGATCCGCACCGGACGCGAGCCCGCGTACCCCTCCAGGTGGCCGAGGACCGTCTCGCCGGCGACCGGCCCGCCGTCGACGCCGAACACCGGCGGCAGGTCCCCCTCGTGGATCGCGCACTGCCCGAGCAGGAACGTCAGGTAGCGGCCCGCCTCCTCACGATGGCCGAGCCGCAGCAGCGCGAGCACCATCAGCGCGGCGTCGCGGTGCCACACGTACCGGTAGTCCCAGTTGCGCGGCCCGCCCAGCCACTCCGGCAGCGACGTCGTGGGCGCCGCGAGCAGCCCGCCGCTCTCGTCGAACAGCAGCCCGCGCAGCACGACCGCGCTGTGCCGCACCTGCCGCGCCCCCGCCCCGCCGTACGCCGAGCGCGACGACCACGAACGCCACGACCGCACCGTGGCCTCCAGCAGCCGCTCCGGATCCCGGACGGGCGCGTGGCCCTGCCCCGCGTAGTCGAGCGCGACCGCCCACGACTCGCCCTCGCCGAGCGTGGTCTCGGCCACCGGCTCCGGCGTGCCGGTCAGCAGCATGCCGGACTCCTCGGCCAGCACGCCGTCGCGCGGCGTCCAGCGGCCCTCGCGGGTGGCGTAGTCGGGCCTGGCCAGCACCCGCGAGCGCACGACCGCCCGCCCGCGCTCGCACCTGGCCCACCGCACCAGCAGCCGGACGGGCACCACGCCGTCGCCGCCCGCCTCGGGCCGCGCGGTGGCGAAGAAGTCGTGCACGACGACCTCGCACTCGCGGCCGACCCAGCGGGTGCGCAGCACCAGCGTCTCCTCGACGTAGGCGCACCCGTCGACCCGGGCGCCCGCCACGTCGAACTCCCACGCCCCGCCGAGCCCCCGGTCGAGGACCCGCGCGAACACGCTCGGGCCGTCGAAGCGCGGCGCGCACATCCACTCCACCGCCCCGCCGGGCGCGACGAGCGCCGCCGTGTGGCAGTCCGACAGGAACGCGTACGCCCCGATCGGCGGAAATCTCCCGGCCATCCGTGAACCCCGTACCCCTTCATCGCGCTTCCCCCGTGCCGGGCTGCCCGATGTCGTCGCAGGTTAAACGGGGTGCGCGGGCAGCCGGCGGTCGAGCAGGAGCGCGCCGCGGCCGGGCAGCAGCGAGGCGCACCACTCGCGCAGCGCGGCCGGGGCGGGGCCGCCCGCGTCGGAGGTGTCGAGCAGGTCGGCCCAGTCGAGCAGCGACTCGGCCAGCATGAGCGGCACCCCGCTGCGTTCGTGCACCTCGGCGGCGGCCTCGAAGTGCTCGCTCGCGCGCCGCGGGTCGCCCATCGTCACGCACAGGTGGGCCAGGTAGTGGTGGCCGCAGTGGTGGGCGACCGTGCCGTGGCCGAACGTCTCGCCGTCGGCGGCCAGCGAGGCGTACAACCGCTCGGCCAGCTCCGGACGGCGCAGGTGCGCGGCGGCCACGGCCAGGTTGTCCAGGGCGGGCCGGTGGGCCATGTTGCGCGGCGGCACGCCGCCGCGGTCGGCCAGGATGCGGTCGAGCAACGGCCCGGCCTCCTCGTCGCCCATCTCGCACAGGTAGCGCAGCACGGCGTGCACCGGGTCCACCCGGGGCGCCTGGGCGGCGCGGCGCAGCCGGTCGCCCAGCTCCCACAGCCGCCCCTGGAGGCGGCGGATCTCGGAGATCTGCTCGGAGTAGATGGCCACGGCCTCCAGGCGGCGGCCGATCTCGGTGCCGAGCCGCATGGCCGACAGCGCCTCGGACTCGGCCTGGGCCAGGTCGCCCTGCATGAGCGTCAGGCCCGCCCTGGAGTAGCCGATCAGCCAGTTGAGCTGCGGCTGGGCCAGCCGGCGGGCCAGCTCGTCGGCCTGGTCGAGCAGCGTCGCGGCGCGCACGGTGTCGCCGCTGTCCAGCACGGGCGGGGTGCGCTGCACGTAGGCGTGGAACAGCGCCAGGTCGTCGCCCGTCCGGCGGGCCGCCTCCAGCATCTCGTCGCCGTCGCGGTGGCGCTGGTGCAGCGGGTCGGCGGGGATGATCGTCAGGCTGCGCATGCCGAGCACGCTGGCCAGCGTCCGCGGGTCGCCCGACTTGCGGGCCAGCGCGACCGCCTCGTCGCTCAGCGCGAAGCGCCGCTCGCCGTCGGGCGCCCAGATGAGCTCGGAGGCGAGCTGGGCGGCCAGCAGCGCCCGCGTGCTCAGGTCGGTGGAGTCCACCAGCTTGCGCGCCTCGGTCAGCAGCGCGATGCGGCGCTGGTCGGGGGCGGCGGAGATGCTGGAGAAGCCGCGGTCGCCGCCGAGCGCGGCCACCACGATCAGGTCGTCGCGTCCGCACTCCCTGGCCAGCTCGGCGGCCTGGTGCAGAGTCTGCCTGGCTTCCGGGTGCCCGGCCAGCCACATCGCCCGGCCGCAGTCCATCAGCAGCTCGGCGCGCCGCTCGGGGGAGGCGCCGGGGAAGTCCTCCAGCAGGCCGAGCACCCGCTGGTACCAGGTGACCGCCTCGCGGTGGGCCAGCCCGGCCAGCGCGTGGCGGGCCGCCTGCACGCCCGCCTCGGCGGCCTCGGCCGTACGGCGGGGGTCGCGGCCGTGCTCGGCGGCGGCCAGCAGATGGGTGGCCACGACGTACGGGCGTGACTCCATGGCCTGCGGGTCGGCCCGGCACAGGGCGTCGGCGACCCGGCCGTGCAGCAGCCCGGCGCGCGGGGCCGACAGCGTGGCGTACAGGGCGGTGCGGGTCAGCTCGTGGGAGAACTGGCACTGGCCGCCGTCGGCCATGGTCACCAGGCCGGCGCCCATGGCCTCCTCGACGGCGGCCACGAAACGCGCCTCGTCCAGGCCGAGGCCCAGGCGCAGCGCGGCCGACTCCATGCGTTCGGCCACGGCCAGCAGGCTGACCAGGTCCCGGGCGTCGGGGTGGAGCTGGGCCAGGCGCGCCCGGACCATGCGGGTGACCGAGTCGGGGACGGTCAGCGCGTCGAGGTCGGCGCCCGCCGACAGCTCCCTGGCCACCTCGGTGACCAGGAACGCGTTCCCGCCGGTGATCCGGTAGAGCTGCTCGGGGTCGCCGTCGCTGCGCACCTCCGACAGGGCCCGGCTGACCTCGTCCATGCCGAAGGAGGAGACCTGGACGACGCGGCCGTCGGCGGTCAGCTTGTGCAGCTCGGGCATCGCCGACTCGACCGGCACCGGGCGCGAGGTGGCCAGGATCAGCAGCGGCAGCGAGTCGGCGTCCCACATCAGGGAGTGCAGCATCTGCAACGACTCCAGCGTCGCCCACTGGAGGTCGTCGATCACCAGCAGCACCGGCCGCACGGTGGCCAGGCGCTCGATGAGCGTACGGGCCGCGGCCATCAGGTGGTAGCGCTCGGAGACCGGCTCGGTGGCGGGCGGCACGGCCAGCGACAGCGGGGGAGCCGCCAGCGAGGGCGCGAGCCGGACGAGCTGCCCGCACTGCTGGTCGACCCCGGCCCGCAGCAGCAACGCCGGCGACGTGCGGGCCAGCCGCTCCACCGCCCCCGCGATCGGCTCGTACGCCTGCCGCGCCGGATCGGTGCACCGCCCCGCCAGCACCGTGAACTGCCGCTTGAGCGCCCGCTGCGCCACGACCGAGGCCAGCCGCGTCTTGCCGACCCCCGGATCGCCCTGGAGGATCACCAGCCCGCTGCCGAACTCGGCCGCCCGCAGCTCCTCCTCCAGCGCCCGCAGCTCCTCGTCCCGGCCCACGAACGGCAGCACGTGCCCGCTGTCCAGCCAGGGCGCCAGGCCGCCGGCGTGCTGGTTGTCGGCGTTCTGCCAGTGGAGCTCGTAGGTGTGCATCGGCTCGCGCAGGCCCTTGCCCGGCAGCCGGCCGAGGTCCTTGAACTCGTGGCGGCTGCGGCCCTGGGCCAGCCGGCGCACCAGGTCGGTGCAGAGCACCTGGCCGCCCTCGGCCACCGCGACCAGGCGGGCCGCCTCCACCGTGGGCAGCCCGCTGACGTCGTCGTCCCCCCAGCACACGTCGCCCGAGGCCAGCGCGGCCCTGATCGAGATCTTCTCCAGCGCGCGCTCGTTCTCGGCCGCGACGGCCTGCTCGACGGCGATGATCGCGTCGAGCCCCGCCGTGGCCGAGCCGAACACCGCCATCAGCCCGTCGCCCAGGCTCTTGGTGAACGTCGAGCCGCTGGCCGTGACCACCGAGTGCAGGAGCTGGTAGAGGCGGCGGAAGACGACGTTGGCGCGTTCCTCGCCGAGCCTGATCCGCATGGCGGTGGAACTGACCACGTCGGTGAACAGGATGGTCGCCGTGGTCAGTGTGCCCGGCTCGTGCGGGGTGCTCACGCGGGTTGTCCCTCCCTCCGCACCGGAGCCCTGGCGGCCTGGCCGACGCTTCTGCGCACGCCCTTGCGGACGCTGTGGCGCAGCTCGCGCGTCCGGCGCGCCGCCTTCGACTGCCTGACCCGCCACTGGGAGGCCAGCTCCTGCGGGATCTGGAAGGCGGCGTGGCCGCCCGAGTGGCGGTCGATCATGGCGATGACGATGTGCTTGCCCGCCCGGCGCACCAGCCAGCGCACCACCGCGTCGACCGGGCCCATCAGGCGGCCGTACCGGTTGCCGGCCCTGGCCGCCGCGAACAGCGCGTTGAACCACCACGCCGGCGGCGGCACGTCGAGCAGCGCCGGGACCTGGGCGGCGTTGTAGCGGGCGTCGCGGAAGACCCAGTGCACCAGGCTGCGCGGCAGTTTGCGCCAGCCCAGGTGCATGAACTCCTCCATCTCCGCCAGCAGCACGGCCATCAGCCTGCGGCCCTCTTCGCTCGACTCGTACAGGCGGCCGAGCCGTTCGCTGACCGGCGGCACGTCGTGCAGGGTGAGCGGCCGGTCGCGGCACGCCTCGACGCCCATGAGGTGGCCGAAGACGCTCCACGTGTACAGATGGGCGGCCCTGTCGTCGTCGCTGAGGCGCACCCCCATGCTCTCCAGAGCCTCCCACGTGACGACCGAGAAGTCGAAGATGGTGGCCAGCAGCAGTTCCTGGTTGACCGGCGGGCCGAACCTGGCGGTGTCCCAGTCGTCGCCGAAGTGCTCGGCGGCCAGGGCGCGCACGAAGGAGTGCAGGATGCGCAGCCCGATCGCCGTCGTGTGCCCGGGACGGCCCGGGGTCAGGCTGTCGGTGGCCTTGAGGCCCATGACGTCCACCAGCATCTGGCCGGTCTCGGCGACGCGGCGGGTGAGGCTGTGGGTGGCCAGGTCGGACACGCCGGCCAGCACCTTGGCGCTGGAGACCTCGACGTAGGCCATGGGCAGGCACTTGCAGAACAGCGCGACCGCCTGGTACAGCCCGTAGTCGGAGAAGACGGCCTGGCCGCGGGCCAGCAGCTCGGCGTCCTCGCCCCACTCGGGCAGGTCCTTGTTGAAGTCGATGGCGTCGAAGATGGCCGAGGGGCCGGTCTCGCCCGAGGGCGCCCGCGCCTCCCGCTTGGCGAGGCCCAGCTCCACCACGACCGCGCGCAGCATGGACAGGGCGTTGTCACCGTCGGGTCTGGTCTCCAGGTAACCGGCCACGATCTTGTCGATGTCCGGGTCGGCCTGCTGTCGTAATTGCCGGAAACGTTCCGCGGGCCAGCGCTCGGCGGCGGCCTTCTCGTGCTCGTTCATGTTCCCCGTACTCCAGATCTGGTCAGAGGCCCCCGCGTTTGCGCAGTGCCTCGACGTCCAGCAGCGTGATGGTCCGCCCCTTGACGGCGATGAGGCCGCGGGCGGCGAGCGACTGCAGGGCCCGGTTGACCGCCGGCCGCGACGCGCCGATGAGCGCGGCGAGGTCGGACTGGGTCAGCCCCGGCATGTCCACGACCGGGCCCTGGGCCTGGCCGCGCCTGACCGACAGTTGCAGCAGCAGCTTGGCCAGGCGCCCGCCCAGGTCGAGGAAGGCCAGGTCGGCGGCCTGCCCGGTGAGCCGGCGCACCATCTGCCCGAGCATGCGCAGGAACTCGTCGGCGAGCCCGGGATGCTCCCGCATCAGCTCCAGCAGCCGCGCCCTGGGCAGCGCGAAGATCCAGCAGGGCCGCACGGCGATGATCGACGCCGAGCGCGGCGAGTCGTCCAGCAGCGCCATCTCGCCGAACGTCTCCGCGCGGCCCAGCATGTTGAGCACGATCTCGTCGCCGTGCTCGGTGGTGAAGACGACCTTCACCAGGCCGTCCAGCAGCACGTACAGGGACTCGCCCGGGTCGCCCTGATGCAGGATGATCTGCCCGTTGCGGTATCGGCGCGCCACCCCGGCGCGCACGGTGCCGGTGATCCCGGCCTCTCCGAGCACGCGGAACAGCGGAACCTCCGCCAGCACGGCGGCCACCGCCTGGACGTCGTGCGGAACCGCCCCGCTGCTGGCGCTCATGGAAGAACTTTAGGACGCGAACGCCGATCGGGCAGTAAGTGGTAAGCGATCTCCCGAATGTGACGAGCGCCACACCCGCACTGTGTCGTCCGCGACAGTGCGCGAGGACCGCCGGGAGCACCGTTGGGGGGCCGGCCGAACGAGGTTGACCCCCAAGGACCCCGGCCGGCGGGGAGACGATGATGCAGTTGGATACGTTGGAGCGCCGCGACACCGCCACTCTCGTGTCGGACGCCCAGGAGGGCGACGCCCAGGCGTGGGAGCGGCTGGTCGAGGAGTTCACGCCGATGCTGCGGTCCAGGATCCGGCGCTTCAGGCTCGGCCACGAGGACGCCCAGGACGTGCTCCAGACCACCTGGCTGCTGGCCTGGCAGAACCTCAAGCGCGTCGAGGACCCCCAGCGCATGCCCGGCTGGCTGGCCACGATCGCCTTCCGCGAGTGCCTGAAGCTGACCAGGCGCACCCGGGAGATCTGCACGCCCGATCTCGACACCCTCGGCAGCACGGACGACGTCGACAGGGAACTGGCCAGGATCTGGCTGGCCGGCACGCTGGAGGAGCTGGTCGAGGAGCTGCCCACGGCCCAGCGCGTGCTGTTTCGAGCACTCACGGAAACCTCCGAGCCGCACTACGTGGACGTCGCCCGCAGGCTGGGCCGCCCGGTCGGCAGCATCGGCCCCACCCGGGCCCGCTGCTTCGCCAAGCTGCGCGGCCTCCTGCAGGACCGCGAGATCACCAGGGACTTCCTGGACTGACTCCTACTTTCCTGACCGGTCAAGAGGGATCGCCTCCAGGAAGGGCTCGAAGTCGAAGCGCGCCATCTCGTAGGCGTCGGGATCGGTCTCCTCGGGGAAGGCGTAGACCTTGCGCCGCATCCCGGGGAGCAGCCGGCCGGCCGCGAGCGTCCCGGCGTCGTCGGGCACCGGCTCCGGCAGCGTGCCGCGGGCCGTCTCCGCCTCCAGGGCCGCGGTCAGCTCCGGGCCGAACGGCGGGTCGTACAGCGCGCCCACCCGCTGGTAGATGCGGAAGTAGCCGACGATGAAGCGCATGCGGTCGGGGTAGGACACCCAGTCGGCCACCCCGGCCGTGGCCTGCTCGACGTCGTCGGGGATGAACTCCTCGGTGAGCTTGCGCACCTTCTCGTTGCGGATCGGCCGCCAGGCGAGCGCCATGTCCACGCCCGGGGGCGGGGTGAGCGGCCGGCCGACCTTGATGTCGCTGAGCGGGGTGCGCACGGCGAACAGGTGGCGGGTGTACAGCGAGGACCACTTGGCCTCCAACACCCGCGTCAGCCACGGCTGGTCCTCGTGCCGGGCGCTGAACAGCGGGAAGCGGGGGAAGGGCCGCCGGGTCACCAGCGAGCGCAACGACCGCCACGACACCCGCGTCAGCCACCGCACCGGCCGGTACAGCACCAGCTCCAGAGCCTTCTGCGCGCGCTTCTGCTCGTACGCCGACAACGCCACGCTCGCCCCGAACATCAGCTCGGCCCGCTCGTCCGGGTCGGTGGACGCGTGCGCCTCGGTCAGCAGCAGGGCCGCGTCCCGCAGGTAGCGCTCGTCGGCCTCCTCCAGCAGCCCGGACAGGAACTCCGGCGGCATCGGCGTGTTCTCCGACTCCGGGCTCACCTTGACGTAGCAGTCGGGCGTGCCGTTCCACAGGTTGGCCGCCAGGCTCGCGGTCTCCAGGAAGATCGCCCGGTTGGCCAGCGCCAGCCCGAGCTGGTAGCTGGGGCCCAGCAGGGTCAGCAACGTGGCGCGGAACAGGCGGCGCAGGCGCGCGGGCACGTGCAGCCGGTCGCCGAAACCGGTCAGGAAGGGCGAGCCGGGGGTCAGGTCGAGGCTCTCGGCGATCGCCTTGGACGTCCATTTGGCGTAGCAGTACCAGTTGGTCGCGTCCTGGCCCAGGTGCTGGGCGAGGTCCCCGGCGACGCGGTGGTAGCCATGGGCGATGACCATGGCCTCCAGAGCAGGGTTCCTGTCCTTGCAGGCGGCGATGCGGAGCACGTCGTCAGCCGTCATCGGAGCGCCTGGCGCAAGCGCTTGTTCCACTTCGGACATGGGGTCTCCCGTCAGTGGTCCCCCCTGGGACCGTCGATCCTCACCGGGTCAGAGCGCACCCGGTGACGTGAGATACAGGGCGGCGGTCGCGCATTACCCCGTTCGACCGCCAGCCCGGAGCGTAGGGCGGGCGACTTGCGGTGTGCTTGCAGGGCGCCGGGCCGCCCCGGGAGGCGCCCGGGGCGGCGGCCGTCATTCCTTCACCGATATCTTGCTGATCACGACGAAGCCGCCGAGCGCCCCCGCGGAGCCGGCGGCCGTCGTCGTCGTGAGGTTGACCACCAGGTCATAGGTGCCGGGGCCGAGCTGGCCGCGCATCGGGACGGACGCGGTGTACCGTCCCGATCCAGGGGTGAACGTCATCTCCACAGGAGGCGTGGGGTGGCGGGTCTCACCACCTCCCAGCAGGTCGGCGATGATCTCCAAGTGCCACCGTCCCGCCAGCCAGTCGACCAACTCGCCGCCGACCTCCCAGCTCACGTCCACGGTCCAGCCCTCGCCGCATCTCACGACGTTCGTGGGCTGGGCGCCCGGGTCGACAACCTGGCCGTGCAGGACGCCGTTCAACTGCTCGGCCGGGACCTTCATCACCTGGAACTCACCGGTCGCCATGTCGCTGTCTCCTTTCCGGGGGGAATCAGGTCCCCGTACGGAGAGGCAGAGCGGTGGGACAGGCGGGTAAATACCGGGTGTATTCAAGGACACAAACGGGACCGCCGGGCGTCGTACGGCCGGCCGGAAACCCGGCGTCCCCGCCCCGGCCAGTACGGTGGGGACATGATCGACGACCGCCCGGCCGGGCCCTCCGGCACGTCGGCCAGGCTCGCCGCCGACTGGCTCGCGCTGGCGGGCGGCTCGCCGGCCGCGCGGGCCGCCGGCGCCGAGCTGATCGCCCGCTGGGCCGAACCCCACCGCCGCTACCACACCCTCGCCCACCTGGCCGCCGTGCTGGCCGCCGTCGACGACCTGGCAGGGGAGGCCGCCGACCCCGCCGCGGTGCGCCTGGCCGCCTGGTTCCACGACGCCGTCTACGACGGCAGGCCCGGCTGGGACGAGGAGCGCAGCGCCCAGCTCGCCCAGGCCCGCCTGCCACGCTGCGGGGTGCCGCCCGCCCGGGTCGCCGCGACCGCCCGGCTGGTCCGCCTGACCGCCGCCCACGACACGGTGGCCGCCGGCGACCGCGACGGGGCCGTGTTGTGCGACGCCGACCTGGCCGTGCTGGGCCGCCCCGGCTACGACGCCTACGCCGCCGACATCCGCCGCGAGTACGCGCACGTGCCCGACGACCTGTTCCGGCTGGGCCGCTCGCAGGTGCTGCGCAGGCTGCTGGCCGCGCCGCGGCTCTACCGTACGGACCGGGCCCGCGACCTGTGGGAGGAACGCGCCCGCGCCAACATGGACGCCGAGCTGGCCCGCCTGGACGCGGCGGGTTAGGGCGTGCGGCGCTTGCGGCGGCGCAGCCCGGCGGCGATCAGGCGGCGCAGCAGCTCCTGCGAGCCGACCGGCTCGGCGCCCAGCGACACCGCCCGCGCGTGCACGGTCTCCGGCACGTCGTAGTGGTCCCGGTCGAAGGCCCGGCCGGGCACCCCGAGCCGAGCCGCGAACGCGTGCAGCTCCTCCAGCGAGCTGTCGCTGACCAGGTGTGACCACATCAGGCCGCGCGGCCCCGGCCAGTTGGGGGGATCGATCAGAACCGTCACGCCCTCAAGGGTAGGACCCTGCCGCGCACGCCCAGCTCGCCCAGCTCGGGCACCACGACGTGGGCGCCGTGCCCGGTGAGCGCGGCGGCGTCGCCGGGACCGTCCCGGGTGACCGCGACCACCAGCCCGAAGCCGCCCTTGGCGCCCGCCTCGACGCCCGGCAGCGCCGCGTCCACCACGGCGGCCCTGGCGGCGGGCAGCGCCAGGCGGCGCACGGCCTCCAGGAACAGGGCGGGGTGCGGCTTGCCCGGCAGGTTCATCAGGGCCGCGTCGCCGCCGTCCACGACCAGGTCGAACAGGTGCGCCACGCCCGCGGCGGTCACCAGCCTGCGGCCGTGCAGGCTGGCCGAGACGGCGGCCGTGCGGGCGCCCCTGCGGCGCAGCTCGTGCAGCAGCGCCACGGTGGCGGGGAAGGCGGCCACGCCGTACTTGTCCACCTGCGCGATGAAGATCTGGTCCTTGGCCAGGCCGAGCCCGTGCACGGTGGGCGCGCCGGGCTCGTCGCCGGGATCGCCTTCGGGCACGTCGAGGCCACGGGAGGCGAGGAAGGTGCGGACGCCGTCGAGCCGCGGCCGGCCGTCGACGTGCCGGAGGTAGTCGTCACGGATGTCGAACGGCTGGGAGCGGCCGCGCAGGAAGGCGTCGAAGACGTGTTTCCAGGCGGCCGCGTGCCCGCGAGCGGTGTCGGTGACCACGCCGTCGGTGTCGAACACGACGGCGCCGATCGAGGCCAGGTCGATGACGGGCTCGTTCACACTGTGAACGTAACCGCTCTACCAGGCGACGGGTAGCTCCTTGACGCCGTAGACGATGGCCAGTTCCCGGAACGGCACCTCGCCCGAGACGTGCAGGTCCGGGAAGCGGCGCAGCAGGGCGGGGAAGGCGATGCGCATCTCCATCTGGGCGAGCGGCGCGCCGATGCAGCGGTGGATGCCGTGCCCGAAGGCCAGGTGCGAGCCGGCGGTCTCGCGGCCGGGACGCACCTCGTCCATGTCCGGGCCCAGTGAGGGGTCGCGGTTGGCGCCGGTCAGCGAGCACAGCACCATCTCGCCCTTCTTGATCGGCACACCGTGCAGCTCCAGGTCCTCGCGGGCGAAACGCGGGAAGGCCACCTGCACGACCGTCATGTAGCGCAGCAGCTCCTCGACCACGTCGTTGACGTAGCCGTCCACCTCGCGCACCTTGGCGGCCTGCTCCGGGTTGCGCATGAGCCACAGGGAGCCGAGCGCGAGCATGCTGGTGCTGGTGTCGTGGCCGCCGGTGAGCAGGCCGTCGGACATGCTGGCCAGCGTGCGGTCGTCGAGGTCGTCGCCGTGGTCGCGCAGGAGCTGGCCGAGCAGGCCCTCGCCGGGATCGCGCCGCTCGCGGGCGACCAGGTCCACCAGGTACGCCATCGCGTCGTTGATCGCCTGCAGGGACGCCTCGGGTCCGGCCGACAGGTCGAACCGGTCCTTGCTGATCTTGACGAAGTCGGCGCGCTCCTCGTACGGGACGCCGAGCAGCTCGCACACCACCAGCGACGGGATCGGCAGCGCGAAGTCCTCGACCAGGTCCGCGGGCGGGCCCTTGGCCTCGATGCGGTCCAGGTGCTCCTCCACCATCGCCTCGATGCGCGGCTCCAGCCGGCGCAGGCGGCGCATGGTGAACTCGGGCGTCAGGTACTTGCGCAGCCGCGTGTGCTCGGGCGGGTCGCGGAAGCCGAGGCCGCCGGGGTCCTCCTGGTTGGAGCCGAGGCCGGAGATGCCGGCGAAGTCGTTGCTGAAGCGCTCGTGGTCGCCGAGGACACCGCGCACGTCCTCCCAGCGGGTGACCAGGTGCACGGTCTGGTCGCCGGGGATCTTCATGGGGAAGACGGCGTGCTCGGCCCGGATGCGGCCGAGCTCGGCGACCGGGTCGAAGTCCTCGCGCATGAACTGGACGAAGGGGAACTCTGAGTCAGACATGGATATCCGTCCTGCTGGGATACATCACACTATGTTGGGATAAATCCCTCGGTAGATGGTCCCATCCGGACAGGCGACTGTTGCCCTCCGAAAGGACGAAATTGCCGCTCACCCTCACGTCCTACCTGGTCGCTCGCCCGGTCGTCCATCTGGCCACCCGTCCGGCCTTCTGATCGGCTGCCTCTCTCGTCGGTCGCTCGGCGCGGCCGGGGTGTGGCGCGTTCTTCGAGGGGCCCCGGGGGAGGGGGCGGCCGGGCCATGGCCCGGTGTCCCGCCGGTGAGAGCGCGGGGGCGGCGAGATCGCACGCTCACAATCCCCTCCTTTCACCTCATTGTGCGGCGCGGCGCAGGCCGCCGACTAGCCACAACCCCCTTCCGGTACGGCGTGTGTCACAGCAACCGGTGGGAGACAGGGGAAATCGGTGGCGTTTGGCGTACAAGGGGGCGACAGTCTGCGATGATCTCGTCGCAAGACAAGCTGGACTTGAGCCTCGCGGATAGTGACTGATGCCGACATTTGAGGAAATAGCAGCCTTCGTCGCCGAAAAGCCGTTCGCCACCGCCGTCATCGCCCTGCTGGGGCTGGCCGGGCTCGTGCTGGCGTTCTTGGTGCTCAGGATGGCCTGGCGGGCAGGCAGCTGGTTATTCGCCCGATACGTCGCCCCCCGTCCCGTCGAGGACGTGCTCACCGTCGTCGCCGCCTCCATCGCCACCGGCGTGTCCGCCCAGGGCATGTGGCGCTTCTCCGGCGACGTGCTGGGCCTCGACGGACCGCTCCGGCTGCTGCTGTTCGCCTTCATAGAGGTCGCCATCATCACCTCGGCCGTCCGCGCCCGCCGCAACATGCGGGAGAACTTCTCCGCCGGCATCGACGGCATCGCGGTCTGGGCGCTGACCTGCCTGACCGCCGTCCTGTCCAGCATGGACGCCCGCAGCCTCCCCGAAGCCCTCTTCCGCCTGGCCGCCCCCCTGGTCGCCGCCTGGCTCTGGGAACGCGGCATGGCCATCGAACGCCACCGCATCCGCGGCACCGGCCGCATCAACTGGCGCCTGACCCCCGAACGCCTGCTCGTCCGCATGGGCCTGGCCGAGGTCAGCGACCGTACGGCCTCCGAGGTCGACGCCCACCGCCGGCTCACCCGCGTCGCCCTGGCCGCCAAGCGGGCCAAGGCCCTGCGCGACGGCGGCGGCTCCGAACGCAAGATGCGCGCCGCGCTGGCCAGGCTCGACAAGGCCATGGACCAGGCCGTCGAGCACACCGGCCTGGCCGTCGACCAGCAGCGTCAGGAAGCGCTGCTGGCCCAGATCGCCGCCCTGTACAACACCACCGCGCTCATCGACGCCGACCCGCGCGTGCCGTGGGAGCCCGAGGCCGACCACCGTCCCGTGCCCGCCCGCCCGGCGCTGCCGCCCGCGCTGGTGGAGCTCGTCGAGGACGACGACGAGGACGTCGAGGTGTTCGACGCCACCCCCCAGGTCGTCGACACCGCCCAGCGCGCCGCCCAGATCAGGGCCGCCCGCGAGTTCTGGGACCGGCAGATCGCCAAGCGCATCGTGCCGCGCTCGCTGGACATCGCCCAGGAGATCGGCGTCCCGCTGGCCACCGCGCGCGAGTATCGTGCCCTGTGGAAGCTGGAGCCGCAGGCACACGCCCTGATCGAGGCTCTGTACCAGCAGCACGGCATCGTCGACACCGGCGCCTTCCCGGCCATCGCCGACGACGGGCGGGTGCTGGCCAAGTAGGGGGAGCTCGGTTGCGGGAGCGCACGCTCGAACGCGTCAGGAAACTCCTGGCCAAGGCCGAACGCACGGACAACGAGCACGAGCGGGCCACCTTCCTGGCGGCGGCCTCCGCCCTGATGGCCAAGTACGGCATCGAGACCCTCCCGCCGCCCGGCACCCGCCAGACCCCCGGCGACCGGATCGTCACCCTGCCCGCCCCCTGGGCCAGGGAGAAGGCCCGCCTGGTCAGCCTGGTCGCCCAGGCCGTACGCTGCCGCCCGCTGCTGATCGGGCGCGGCGACGGCGGCCAGCGTGTGCACGTGTTCGGCTTCGCCGCCGACCTCGAACGCGCCGACGTGCTGGCCACGTCGCTGCTGCTGCAGATGGCCTCCGGCCTGGCCCGCGTGACGCCGCCGGGCGAGCTCGCCACCGCGCGGGCCTACCGGCGCTCGTGGCTGCTGGGGTTCACCGACGAGGTGTACCGGCTGCTGCGCGAGGCCGAGTCGCGCGCCGAGACCGAGGCCGAGGCGGCCGGGGCCGGCACCGCGCTGGTGCTGGCCGACCGCCGGGCCGAGGTGGACGTGGCGGTGGCCGCCCACTATCCGCGCATCCGCATGTCGGTCCCGACGACCAGCGGCACGGGCTACCGCGCGGGCGTGCTGGCGGGCCGGCACGCCGACCTCGGGCGCACCGGCATGCCCACCGCCACCGCCCGCGAGCTGCCCCGCTGAGGCGGCCGGGTCAGCCCAGGGCCGCCGAGACCAGCGAGCGGGCCTCCTCCTGCACCTTGGCCAGGTGGTCGGGCCCCTTGAAGGACTCGGCGTAGATCTTGTAGACGTCCTCGGTGCCCGACGGGCGGGCGGCGAACCAGGCGTTCTCGGTCGAGACCTTCACGCCGCCCAGCGCCGCGCCGTTGCCGGGGGCCGCGGTCTGCACCGCCGTGATCGGCTCGCCGGCCAGCGACGACGCCGTCACCTGGTCGGCCGACAGCTTGGCCAGCACCGCCTTCTCCTCGCGGGTGGCGGGCGCGTCGACCCGGGCGTAGGCGGGCTCGCCGAACCGCTCGGTCAGGCGGCGGTAGTGCGCGCTCGGCGACTCGCCGGTCACGGCCAGGATCTCCGAGGCCAGCAGGGCCAGGATGAGGCCGTCCTTGTCGGTGGACCAGGGCGAGCCGTCGCGCCGCAGGAACGAGGCCCCCGCGCTCTCCTCACCGCCGAACCCCAGCGAGCCGTCGAGCAGCCCGGGGACGAACCACTTGAAACCGACCGGCACTTCGTACAGGCGCCGCCCGAGCGAGGCGGCGACCCGGTCGATGACGCCGCTGCTCACCATCGTCTTGCCGACCCCGGCGTCGGCGGGCCAGCCGTCGCGGTGGGCGTACAGGTAGGAGATGGCGACGGCCAGGTAGTGGTTGGGGTTCATCAGGCCGTCGGGGGTGACGACGCCGTGGCGGTCGGCGTCGGCGTCGTTGCCGGTGGCGATGTCGTACCTGTCCCGCTGGGCGATCAGGGACGCCATCGCGTACGGCGAGGAGCAGTCCATGCGGATCTTGCCGTCCCAGTCGAGCGTCATGAACCGCCAGGTGGGGTCGACCAGCGGGTTGACCACGGTCAGGTCGAGGCGGTGGCGCTCGGCGATCTCGCCCCAGTAGGCCACGCTCGCCCCGCCCAGCGGGTCGGCCCCGATGCGCACCCCGGCCGATCTGATCGCGTCGAGGTCCACCACCGACGGCAGGTCGTCGACGTACGTGCCGAGGAAGTCGTAGCGGCCGGCCGCGTCGAGGGCCTTGGCGTAGGAGATCCGGGACACGCCCTTCATGCCGTCGGCGAGCAGCTGGTTGGCGCGGTCCTGGATCCAGGAGGTGGCGTCGGTGTCGGCGGGCCCGCCGTGCGGGGGGTTGTACTTGAAGCCGCCGTCGGAGGGCGGGTTGTGCGACGGCGTCACCACCACGCCGTCGGCGAGCCCCGACGTGCGGCCCCGGTTGTGCCGCAGGACGGCGTGCGAGACGGCGGGCGTCGGCGTGTAGCCGTCGCGCGCGTCGATCAGCACCTCGACGTCGTTGGCGGCGAACACCTCCAGCGCCGACACGCGGGCGGGCTCGGACAGCGCGTGCGTGTCGATGCCCAGGAACAGCGGCCCGTCGGTGCCCTGGGACGCGCGGTATTCGCAGATGGCCTGGCTGGTGGCCAGGATGTGGTCCTCGTTGAAGGCCGTCCGCAGCGACGACCCGCGATGGCCCGACGTGCCGAACGCCACCCGCTGCGCCACCTCGGCGGGGTCGGGATGCAGGGCGTAGTAGGAGGTCACCAGCCGGGCGACGTCGACCAGGTCGGCGGGCTGGGCGGGCTGTCCTGCGCGATCGTGCGTCATGAGGCCACTTTACAAATCCGTCCCCTTCGTACGGGTGAGCGCACCGGGCGGCGTGGGAAGATACAGGCGCGTCCGCCTCCAGAATGGAGTTCTGTTTCCATGCGTTTCGGATATTTCCTGAACGAACGGCAAGGGCCCGACCCGCTCGGCGCGCTCCGCGACGACATCGCCCAGGCGGCCGAGGACGGCTTCGCCTCCGCCTGGCTGTCCCACATCTTCGGCCTCGACGCCCTCACCGCCCTGGCCGTGGCCGGCAGTCAGGTGCCCGGCATCGAGCTCGGCACCTCCGTCGTGCCCACCTTCCCGCGACACCCGGCCGCCCTGGCCCAGCAGGCGATGACGGCCAACGCCGCGCTCGGCGGCCGGCTGGCGCTCGGCATCGGCCTGTCCCACCAGGTCGTCATCGAGCACATGTTCGGCCTCAGCTTCGAGCGGCCCTACCGCCACATGAAGGAGTACCTCGACGTGCTGCTCCCGGCGAGCCGGGGCGAGCAGGTCAAATCGGCGGGCGAGACGATCAGGGCCGACGTGCGGCTCACTACGCCGGGCGCGGGCTTCCCCGTGCTCATCGCCGCTCTCGGCCCGCGCATGCTGAAGCTCGCCGGCACGGTGGCCGACGGCACGGTCTTGTGGATGACCGGCCCGAGGACGGTGGCCGAGCACGTCGCCCCGACCATCACCGCCGCCGCCGCGGAGGCCGGCCGCCCGGCGCCGCGGATCGTCTGCGCGCTGCCCGTCTGCGTCACCGACGACCCCGCCGGCGCGGTCGAGCGCGCCAACGAGATCTTCGCCGTCTACGGCACGCTCCCCTCCTACCGCGCCATGCTCGACCGCGAGGGGGCCGCCGGGCCGGGCGACGTCGCGGTCGTCGGCGACGAGGAGTCCGTGCTCGCCCAGCTCCAGCGGCTGAGGGAGGCCGGGGTGACCGACTTCGTCGGCGCGACCTTCGCCGAGCGGGAACGCACCCGTGAGCTGCTCATCGGCGCGTCGAAGGGTTCATAGGGGGACATCTCAATAAACTCCGGCAAGATGAAGCGCTTGCTGCATGGCATAGACGTGTCGAACTGGCAGGGCTCCGTCGACTGGGCCGGCCACGCCGAGGCCGGAGTCTCCTTCGCCTTCGCCAAGGCCACCGAGGGCGGCGACTGGACCGACAGGTGGTTCGCCCGCAACTGGTCCGGCATGCGCGAGAGCTGGCTGGTGTGCGGCGCCTACCACTTCGCCCGGCCCAAGGGTGACCCGATCGAGCACGCCCGGCACTTCCTGGCGGTGCTCAGGTCGGCCGGCGGCCTGCGCAGGGGCGACCTGGTGGCGCTCGACCTGGAGACCGGCGACGGGCAGCGGCCCGAGCAGGTCGCCAGGTACGCGCGCCGCTGGTGCCACCACGTCGAGCGGCACGCCGGCCTGCGGCCCTTCATCTACACCTTCCACTGGTTCGCCCGCGCGGGGAACTGCGCCGGCCTGGCCGACTACCCGCTGTGGATCGCCTCCCCGGAGCGACCGCGCGGCGAGCCCCTCGTGCCGCCGCCGTGGCGCGACTGGACGATTCACCAATATGTCGGCAGCCCGCTCGACCGGAACGTCTTCCACGGCAGCCGCCAGGACCTGACAAGGCTGGGGTTTCACCCGCGATAGCATCGGTGTTCACCATCGAACCAGCCTCGGTGCCGGGCATCGAGCGCGATCCAAGGGAGACACCGTGTCAGCCGAGCTACGCATCACCCTCGCCGGAGCCGAGCGTGTGGTCGCGGCCGGCACGACGGCCGGTGAGGCGCTGGAGGCCGACGGCCGCACGGTCATCGCGGCCCGGGTCAACGGCGAGCCGCGCGACCTGGCCCACCCGCTGGCCCAGGACGACGTCGTCGAGCCGATCGAGGTCTCCAGCGAGGACGGCAGGGCCATCGTCCGACACTCCACCGCCCACGTCATGGCCCAGGCGGTGCAGGAGCTGTTCCCCGAGGCCAAGCTGGGCATCGGCCCGCCCGTGGAGAACGGCTTCTACTACGACTTCGACGTCAAGCAGGCGTTCAACCCCGACGACCTCAAGCGCGTCGAGAAGCGCATGCGGGAGATCGTCAAGCAGGGGCAGCTGTTCTCCCGCCGGGCCGTCAGCGACGACGAGGCGCGCGAGGAGCTGGCCGCCGAGCCGTACAAGCTGGAGCTGATCGGGCTCAAGGGCGGCGCGGCCGACGAGGAGAGCGTCGAGGTCGGGGCCGGGCAGCTCACGATCTACGACAACCTCGACCCCAAGAGCGGCGAGCTGTGCTGGAAGGACCTGTGCCGCGGGCCGCACGTGCCCTCCACCCGGTCGATCCCGGCGTTCAAGCTCATGCGCTCCGGCGGCGCCTACTGGCGCGGCAGCGAGAAGAACCCGCAGCTCCAGCGCATCTACGGCACCGCCTGGGAGTCCCGCGACAAGCAGGACGAATACCTGCGCATGCTGGAGGAGGCCGAGCGGCGCGACCACCGCAGGCTGGGCGCCGAGCTCGACCTGTTCTCCTTCCCCGACGAGCTGGGCTCGGGCCTGGCGGTCTTCCACCCCAAGGGCGGCGTGATCCGCAAGGTGATGGAGGACTACTCGCGGCGCAGGCACGAGGAGGCCGGCTACGAGTTCGTCAACACCCCGCACATCACCAAGGAGAACCTCTACCAGGTCTCGGGCCACCTCGACTGGTACAAGGACGGGATGTTCCCGCCCATGGAGCTGGAGGGTGCCCGCTACTACCTCAAGCCGATGAACTGCCCGATGCACAACCTGATCTTCAGGGCGCGCGGGCGGTCCTACCGCGAGCTGCCGCTGCGGCTGTTCGAGTTCGGCACGGTCTACCGCTACGAGAAGTCCGGCGTGGTCCACGGCCTGACCCGGGTGCGCGGCCTGACCCAGGACGACGCGCACATCTACTGCAGCCGCGAGCAGATGCGCGACGAGCTGACCTCGCTGCTGCGCTTCGTGCTCGAACTGCTGCGCGACTACGGCCTGGAGGACTTCTACCTGGAGCTGTCCACCAAGGACCCGGAGAAGTACGTCGGCTCCGACGAGGCGTGGGAGGAGGCCACCGCGACGCTGCGCGAGGTGGCCGAGGCGGAGAACCTCCACCTGGTGATGGACCCGGGCGGCGCGGCCTTCTACGGGCCGAAGATCTCCGTCCAGGTGCGCGACGCCATCGGCCGCACCTGGCAGATGTCCACCATCCAGCTCGACTTCAACCTGCCCGAGCTGTTCGACCTGCAGTACCAGGCGGCCGACGGCTCCCGGCAGCAGCCGGTCATGATCCACCGGGCGCTGTTCGGCTCGGTCGAGCGGTTCTTCGGCGTCCTGGTCGAGCACTACGCCGGGGCGTTCCCCGCGTGGCTGGCGCCGGTGCAGGTGGTCGGCATCCCGATCGCCGACGCCCACGTGCCCTACCTCCAGGACGTCGCCAAGCAGCTGCGCGCGCGGGGCATCAGGGTCGAGGTCGACGCGGCCGACGACCGCATGCAGAAGAAGATCCGCAACGCGCAGAAGGCGAAGGTCCCGTACATGCTGCTGGCCGGTGACGACGACATCGCCAACGGCGCGGTGTCCTTCCGTTACCGCAACGGCGAGCAGAAGAACGGCGTGCCCGTCGAGGAGGCCATCGCCGAGATCGTCAACGCCGTGGAGCAGCGCGTCCAGGTCTGATCCGCCGGGCCTGAGCCGTTCTCCGGGCGGCTCAGGCTCCCGCCGGGTCGCCCCGGGCGGGCACCGGGTCGCCTCCCGATGCGCCGCCGGGGTGCCCCTGGCCGCTAGCGGGGGAACAGGCGGAACGTGACCGCCGGGCGGCCGTCGAAGAGTTCGGCGGCCTCCCGCGCGGCGCCCTCGATCAGCTCGCGGGCGTAGACCTCCGGGTCCTGGTCGGTCAGGGCCTCGATGTAGGCGCGGTGCTCCAGCAGCGACCGCACGCCCCGCTCCAGCCCGTCGGTGACGTCCACGGCGTGGGTGGGGGAGTTGGAGCCGGCGACGGCGACCCAGCGGACGCCGTTCCAGGGGGCGGCGTCGGTGTCAGGAAATATCCAGCGATTTCCGGCGTCTCCGGCGGCGTCCAGCACGGCCCGGCCCACCGCCCGATGGTCCGGCGTGTTCCAGTACGTGCCGCCCCACGTGTCGTCGGGATTGAGGGTGATCACCAGCTCGGGGCGATGCCTGCGGATCGCGGCGGCGATGTCCCGCCTGAGCGCCGTGCCGTACTCGACGACCCCGTCGGCGTGGTCGAGGAACTCCACACCGGACACCCCGACCACGGCGGCGCTGGCCCGCTCCTCGCGCTCGCGCACCGGCCCGCACGCGGCGGGGTCGAGGGTGTCGATGCCCGCCTCGCCGCGGGTGGCCATCAGGTAGGAGACCTCGCGTCCGGCGTCGGTCCAGGTGGCGACGGCGGAGGCGCAGCCGTACTCCAGGTCGTCGGGGTGGGCCACGACGGCCAGGGCGCGCCGCCAGTCGGTGGGCATGGGTTCGAGTCGCTGTGCCATGTCCCCACCCTAGGGCCGCCGTGGACACCCGGGATCGCCGTGCAGTTCGGGGCCGGGGCGGCTGTACAAGCAGGGAGCGCCGTGCGAGGCCGGGGTCGCGCCGGGAGAGCGGCCCGTTGCCCGGGGTCCTATGCTGCTTGGTATGCACGATCAGGCAGGAGCCGGGGCGCCCGACAATTTCCAGCGGCTGTGGACCCCGCATCGCATGGCCTACATCAAGGGCGAGAACAAGCCGACGGGCACCGGGCCCGGCGACGGCTGCCCGTTCGACGAGATCCCTCGGATGAGCGACGAGGACGGCCTGATCGTGGCCAGGGGAGAGGTCGTCTACGCCGTGCTCAACCTCTACCCGTACAACTCCGGCCACCTGATGGTCGTGCCCTTCCGGCACGTGTCCGACTACGACGAGCTGACCCCGGCCGAGGTGGTGGAGCTGGGCGAGTTCACCCAGCGGTCGCTGCGCGCGCTGCGCAGGGCCAGCGGCGCGCAGGGCTTCAACGTGGGCATGAACCTGGGCCACGTCGCGGGCGCCGGTATCGCCGCCCACCTGCACCAGCACGTCGTGCCGAGGTGGGGCGGCGACACGAACTTCATGCCCGTGGTGGCCCAGACGAAGGTGCTGCCCCAGCTCCTGCACGACACCCGGCAACTGCTGGCCGACGCCTGGACGGACTAGGCACCGCCACCACCTGACACCGCCCCGCCGAGCGCCGACCTCGACGGGGCCCTAAGCGTGTCCGGTTTCGGGCGTGCTCGGCTTGAGCGCGCCCAGCTCGAAGCGTGCCCGGGTTGAGCGTCACCATACCCCGCCCCCGTGTCGCCACCCCTGGCGATCGGCCTTTTCTCCGGACGGTCCGATGTGCGGAATAACACCATACCCCCCTATGGTATTACCGGCACGACCGAAGGAGTCCGACATGCCACACGTGATCCGCAAGCCCGGCGTCCTCGGCGGGACCTCGCTCGCCGTCTTCCTCGCCGGCGTGCATTTCGTCAACGACGCCATCACCGCGATGCTCGGGGCCCTGCTGCCGACGTTGCAGGCGCGGTTCGGGCTGGGACCGGCCCTGCTGGCCGTGCTCGTCGCCGTCTACTCGATCTCGTCGTCGGTCACCCAGCCGTTCTTCGGCGCGATGGCCGAGGACCGCAGCCTGCGCGTGGTCGGGGCGACGGGCGTGCTCATGGCCTCGCTGTTCCTCAGCCTGATCGGCGTCGCGCCCGCGCTGACGGCGGTCTTCGCCCTGCTGGTCATCGGCGGCATGGGGGCGGCGGCGCTGCACCCCGTGGGCACGGCGGTGGCCGGTGGCCCCACCGTGCCGAATCGCACGCTGGGCGTGGGGTTGTTCACCGCCGGCGGGATGGCCGGGTTCGCCCTCGGGCCGGTGCTGATCCTCTCCGCGGTCTCGGCGTTCGGGGTCGAGGTCACGCCGTGGCTGATGGTTCCCGGCGTGCTGTTCGCCGTCCTGGTCTTCCTGCTGCTGCCCGACTGGGAGCCGCACGGCCGCCGTCCCCTGCGGACGCTCTTCCGGTTCCGGCTGCTGCGCGGTCCCATCGGCGGGCTCACCCTGGCCGCGACCCTGGCGAGCCTGGCCTTCGTGACCTTCACCAGCTCGATGCCCCTCTGGCTGGTCCGCGAGCACGGCGTGGCGGCCGACGCCGGGCTGCTCGGCTGGACGCTCGCCGTGTTCTCGCTGGCCGCGGGGCTCGGCGCGCTGCTCGGTGGTGTGCTCGCGCCGCGGGTCGGCCGTCGCCGCGTGCTGATCGGCTCGCTCGCCGCCGCGCCGGTGCCGTTGATCGCGATCGTCACGCTCGAACCGGGCGGCGTCCCCTACTTCCTCGCCGCCGCGCTCGCCGGAGCCCTCCTGTACGTCGGCAGCCCCGTCACCGTCGTCATCGCGCAGGACCTGGCGCCCGGCGAGCCGGCGAGCGCCGCGGGGATGGTTCTCGGGGTGTCCGCCGCGGCGGCGGGAGCGCTGTACGCGGCTCTGGGCTGGCTCCAGGAGGCCGCCGGGCTCGGCGTCGGCATGGTCACCGGTTTCGCGCTGGCCGTCCCCGCGGCACTGGTCGTCCTCGTGGTGCTGCGGCGTCACCCGCAGGCCGGACGCTGACCCGGCGCCCGGCCGGGGCGCGCTGACCTAGTCGGCCGCACGGGCCAGATGGGCGGCGGCGGGCGCCTCCGCCGGCTGTTCGCGGCCGAGCGCGCCGATGCCCGCCGCGAGCAGCAGCGGCACGGCCAGCGCCAGCGCCATCGACAACACCGCGGCCCCCGAGTCGTTGACCAGCATCCCGATCACCCCGCTGACCAGCGTGCCGATCAGACCGGCGCGCAGGGCGGGGGAGTGGCGGAACGCCGCCGGCACCACGCCCGCGCTGGCCTGCTCGGGCCGCATGATCGCGTAGACGAGGAAGGCCACGGCCGCGATCACGATGGGCATGAGGTTGGGGCTGAGCAGCGTGGCCAGCATGGCCTGGAGCTTGCGGAAGATCACCTCGAACGCCTCGCCGCTGATCACCTGACCCACGAACCGGCCCAGGTGCGTCTGCTCGTCGGGCGGACGCAGGTAGTTGAGCACGGCGAACGTCATCACGATCACCGCCCCGGCCACGCAGAACGCCCCCAGCTTCACGATCGACACCCGCTTACCGGCCACCAGCAGCGCGGTCACCGCGATACCCGGCACGAACGCGATCACCCCGCCGAAGTCGCTGCCCATGCCGGAGCCGCCCAGCACCATCGCGAACGCCCCGAGCACCACGATCGCGGCCACCCCTGGCCGCCCCGGCCACCGGTGGGCGATCACGGTGGTGGCCAGCAGCGTGCCGGTGGCCAGCAGCGCGAACGGGATGTTGCCCAGGCCGTAGTAGCGGGCCCCCACCTCGGCGCTGTAGCCCATGACGCTGTTGAGCTGCAACGTCGTGCCGGTCAGAAGGTCACCGGCGAGCGTGAGCGCGGTGAGGCCGGCCACCACGGCGAGCGGCCCGAGCGGACGGCGCCGCCAGGGCCCGCCGAAGGCCAGCGCCGTGACCACGACGACCCAGCCGAGCACCCCGGCGATCAGCTGCGGCAGGCTCGACCAGGGCAGCAGGTTGACCAGATAGCTGGAGACGGGCAGCGCGGCCAGCGCCACCGCGGCCAGGCGCACCGGCGACAGCCCCTTGCGCCGGCGCAGCAGCAGGAACGCGATCACGTAGAACAGCACCTGCAGCACCGCCACGACGGTGAAGTACACGCCCTTGATCGACCGGATGGCCTGCGCGGTCGAGTCGGCCCGGCTCAGCCGGTCGACCGTCGCGCCGGCCTCGCCCACCTGCAGCGGCACGCCGACGACCGTGGCCGGCGCCGGGACGCCGAGCCGGGCCAGCACGGTCGCGGTCAGGTCGGGCAGGATCGAGATGTCGGCGCGGCGGGTCGAGGCCGCGCCCAGCAGGTGCCCCTGCGCCCCCGGCTCGCGCAGCGCGGCCACCCGCAGGTGGGGCACGGAACCGTGGTCGGACAGGCCCGCGAGCAGCACCGTGGTGCCGGCAGGCAGGATCGACAGCAGCGCGCCGGCCTTGGCGTCGGCCAGCCGCAGCGCGTCGCGGCGCTCCTTGGGGCCGAGCTGCTCGGGCACCTTGGGCAGCTTGCCGCTGGTCAGGTAGGGGTGGACGAGGTCGTCGACGTCCATGGCGGTCATCGGGCACTGCTCCAGGTCGGCCGTGCTGACCTGGAGCGGGGAGGTGCGGTAGCGCTGCACCTCGCCCTGCCGGTCGGCCAGCGCGAGCGCGGCGCCGGGGCCGATCGCGATCGAGCACCGGCCCGCCGCCTTCAGCGCCTCGCCCAGGGTGCCGGCGTTGCGCTGCCCGGCCACGTCGATGAGGTAGCGGTAGTCGGGGATGACCGCGCCCGCGCCCCGGGTCTCGGGGGCCGGCGGCGCGCCGCAGGAGTAGCCGGCGGCCGACCTGGTGCCGGCCGACACCGTGAGCCAGCCGTCGTAGGGGCAGGTGATGTTGCTGACCGTGCGCACCGACAGCGAGCCGATCGCGCTGCCGCGCGTCAGCTCCCACAGGTTGGGGGCGTCGGCCTGGGTGACGTCGTCCCAGTGGAGGCCGGGGACGCCGATGAGCGCCACCCTGCCCGCCTCCCTGCCCGCCGCACTGCCCGCGTCACGGGCCGCCTCGGCGGCCGTGGCCGTGCCCTGCAGGCCGAGCAGTACGGAACCGGCCAGAACGGCCAGCGCCACGAGCGAACGCCTCACCCCGACGACCTCCAGCGATCGATGACGTCCGTGGCACGCTAGAGCACGTCGTGGTCCGGCGCCACCGGTTCCCCTACCTTCTCACGGGCGGGGAAGCACCCGGTGCCTCAGCCGCGCACGGGGGTGAGCCAGTGGCGGTAGCGGTCGTCGCGGCCGTGCACGGCGGCCTCGTAGGCGTCGGCCAGCTTGCCGGTGACCGGCCCGGGGCCGCCGAACTCGCAGTGGTCGACCGCGCTGACGTGCACGACCCCGGCCGCCGTGCCGCAGACGAAGATCTCGTCGGCCGTGTACAGGTCGGTGCGCAGCAGGTCCTGCCTGGTGACCGTGAGCCCCAGGTCGGCGGCCAGCCGGGCGACGGTGTCCTGCGTGATGCCCTCCAGCGCGCCGGCGTGCGGCGGAGGCGTGGTCAGGACGCCGTCGCGCACGACGAAGACGTTGGCGCCCGTGCACTCGCTGACGTTGCCGGCCGCGTTCAGCAGCACCGCCTCGTCGAAGCCCGCCTGCAGGGCCTCGGCCTTGGCCATCACCGAGTTCAGGTAGGGGCCGGTGGCCTTGGCCGCGGTCGGCGTCACCCGGTGGTCGTTGCGCTGCCACGAACTGGTCATCAACCGCACGCCCGCGTCGAGCAGCGCGCCCCACTCCCAGGACGCGATCGACACGACCGTCGGGCAACCGCGCGCCGCCACGCCCATCTCGCCGTAACCGCGGTGCGCCAGGTGGCGGATGTAGCACGAGGACTGGCCGTTGGCCGCGACCGTGGCCAGCGTGGCCGCGCGCAGTTCGTCCAGCGTGTACGGCAGCGGCATCCCGATGATCCGCGCGCTGCGCGCCAGCCGCCGCAGATGCTCGTCGAGCCGGAACACCGCCGGGCCGTCGGGCGTGTCGAAGGCCCTGGTGCCCTCCAGCACGGCGGTGCCGTAGTGCAGGGCGTGCGTCAGGACGTGCACACGGGCCTCACCCCAGGGCACCAGCTCGCCGTCCATCCAGATGTGCTCGGCTTCCCGCATCGTGCAGCTCCTCTCCGTAAATGGCCCCAAACAATCCCGATATGTAGGCCAATTCATTGATAAGTGGCACAGTAACGGGATAATAGTGGCGTGGGAAGAGAAGAGGACCTGGTCACCCTGCTCCGCGACCGGCTCCGGCTGCACGAGGGCACGGCCAGCCGCCGGCTGGCGGGCGCGCTGACCGACCTGGCCCAGACCGGCGCCATCACCGCGGGCACCCGCCTGCCGTCCGAGCGCGACCTGGCCCAGGCGGTCGGGCTCAGCCGCGGGACGGTCGCCGCCGCCTTCAACGCCCTGTGCGAGGAGGGCCTGTGCGAACGCCGGCACGGCAGCGGCACGTACGTGCTGGGCGTCCCGACGTTCGGCGGCCTGCTCCAGGGCGGCGCGGTGCTGGCCGACCTGTCCACCTCGGTCGTCCCCGACCCCTCGCACCTGGCCGTGCCCCCGCTGGACGCCGCCGCCCTGATGCGCGCGCCGAGCGGGCACGGCTACGACGCCATGGGCGACTCCCGGCTGCGCGCCGTGCTGGCCGCCCTGGACGGCGGGCCGCACCGCGAGATCCTGGTGACCTCGGGCGCCCAGCAGGGCATCGACCTGGCGGCCCGGGTGCTGCTGCGGCCCGGCGACCGCGTGCTGGTCGGCGACCCGGCCTACGGCGGAGCGCTCAGCGTGTTCCGGCGCGCGGGGGCCCACGCCGTGCCCGTGGACCTCGCCGTCCCGGACGCCGTGCGCGACGCGCTCGCCCGTCACCGCCCGGCCGCCGTGTACGCGCTGCCCGTGGACAACCCCACCGGCCGCCTGGCCGACCTGCGGCACGTGGCCGAGCTGGCCGCCGCGGCGGACGTCCCGCTGGTCGAGGACCGTACGCTCGCGCCCGTGGTGTTCGACGGCGCGCGGTCGCCCGAGCCGCTGGCCCTGGCCCATCCGCACGGCACGGTGACGGTCGGCTCGTTGTCGAAGGTGTTGTGGGGCGGACTGCGGGTGGGCTGGCTGACCGCGTCCGAGCCGCTGCTGGCCCGGCTGCTGGAGGCCAAGCTGGACGCCGACCTGGCCACCAGCGCCGTCTCCCAGCGGCTGGCCGCCGACCTGCTCGACGGCGACCCCGTCACGCCCTGGCTGGCCGAGCTGGCCCGCCGTCGCGACCACTTCACCGCCGCGCTGTCCGCGCGCCTGCCGTCGTGGACCTGGTCACGCCCCGAGGGGGGTCTGTCGGTGTGGGCGCGTCTGCCCGGCGCCGACACCGACAGGTTCGCCGCCGCCGCCCGCGAGCACGGCGTCGCGGTGGCCCCCGGCTCCCTGTTCTCCCCGGACGGCCGCCACCGCGACCGCCTGCGCCTCAGCTTCGCCCTGCCGCCCGCCCTCCTCGACCAGGCGGTGGCCGCCCTGGCCCGCGCGTGGGAACAGACGGGCCACTGAGCCACCGGGAACACGCCGACGCCACCCAGACCGGACGCTGAGCCGCCGGGAACGCCGACGCCACGCAGACCGGCTGTCGAGCCGCCGGTCGCCGGAAAACGACGACGCCACGCCCGCGGGCCGGGCGTGGCGTCGTGGAGCGCGCGTGGCGGGACGGGCCTCAGCCCTTGTCCACCTTGACCTTCACCGGCTTGCTCTCGTGGGTCTGCCGGTCGAGCGAGGTGATCAGGTACGTGCCCGGCTTGGCCGTGTACGACGTGCCCGTCACCACGGCCGCCAGGTTGCGGGCGTCGGTGGTGTGGCAGTCCTTGCCCGACTCCGGCACCCGGTACACCGCATACGCCCGAGCCCCCTTGGACGGCGTCCAGGACACGGTGGAGCCGCTCGCCTTGGCGTCGGCCGGCCTGTCGGGGGCCTCGCCGCCGCGGTCCTCCATGATCGGCAGCAGCGCCGGACGGCTGTAGTGCTCCTTGGCCACGCGGTCGATCGCGCCGAGCGGGTTGGTCAGGAGCTGCTTGGCGCTGAAGTAGATGTCGCCGTCGACCTCTTCGTAGCGCTGGTTCACCGTCAGGTGCGCCGACAGCTCGCCCGGGTTGGCCCAGGCCGCGTTGGTCCTGGTGCCGACCTGGTAGAGCGCCTGGCCGATGTAGAGCTGGACGTCGGTGTCCTCGACCGCGCCCGCCCACCATGACGTCAGCGCCTTGTAGTCGGCCGCCTTGAAGCCGCGCGGCCAGTAGAGCTGCGGGGCCACGTAGTCGACCGTGCCGGCCTTGATCCAGGCGCGGGCGTCGGCGTAGATCGAGTCGTAGGCGGACATGCCGGCCGTGGCGGACCCGTCGGGATCGTTGGACTTGTTGCGCCAGATCCCGAACGGGCTGATGCCGAACTTGACGTGGTTCTTCGTCTCGTGGACGGCCTCGTCGACCTTGGCCACGAGCTTGTTCACGTTCTCCCGGCGCCAGTCGGCCAGCTTCTGGCCCTTGCCGTACTTGGCGAAGGCCACCCTGTCGTCGAACGTGCCCCCGCCGCCCGGGTAGGGGTAGAAGTAGTCGTCGAAGTGCACGCCGTCGATGTCGTAGCGGCTGACCACGTCGGTGATGACCTTGGTGACGTGCTCGCGCACCTGCGGCAGGCCCGGGTTGTAGTAGAGGCCGCCGCCGTACTTGACCGTCCAGTCGCGGTGCTGCTTGGCCGGGTGGTTCGCCGGCAGCTTGGACAGGTCGGCGTTCTCGGCCGCGCGGTAGGGGTTGAACCAGGCGTGGAACTCGAGGTTGCGCTTGTGGGCCTCGTCGATGAGGAACGGCAGCGGGTCCCAGCCCGGGTCCTTGCCCGCGGTGCCCGTCAGGTACTGGGACCAGGGCTCCAGCGAGGAGCGGTAGAGCGCGTCGGACGCGGGCCGGACCTGGACGAAGACGGCGTTGAGATTGCGCTTGACCGCGCTGTCGAGGATCTTGACGTACTCGGCCTGCTGGCGGGCCTGGCCGAGGCCGGCGCGCGAGGGCCAGTCGATGTTCTTGACGGTCGCGATCCACACCCCGCGCAACTGGCGCTTGGGATACCGGGCGTCGGGCTTGCAGGCCGCCGTCACCTCGGCGGGAGCGGTGGTGGTCGTCGTCTTCTTGGTCGCTGCGGGGCTCGGGGTGGCGCCGGGGCCGAACACGTAGGCGGCGCCGGTGGTCACGACCGCGAGGGCTGCAGCGGCTAGGAGTGGGCGTCCAGTTCGCATAGTGCAACCCAGTGTGGCACCTGCTCCTGCCTGTTCGGACCTGAAAAAAGAAATGCAGTCGTGATGCTTCTGTTACGAAACGGTAGGGGGGTGATGAAACGTGCGGGCCGGGAGGGACAGGCTCCCTCCCGGCTCTCCACCGTCCGAACCGTCGCTCACCCGTCGCTCACTCTGTGGCCGCCGCCACCTTGCTCGCCAGGTTCGGCGGCAGCGGCTCGTAGCGCAGGAACGTGCGCGTGAACGTCCCGGTGCCGTGCGACATCGAGCGCAGGTCGATGGCGTACCGGGTGATCTCCAGCTCGGGCACCTCGGCCTTGACCAGCGTGCGCCCGGTGCCCACCGGCTCGGTGCCGAGCACGCGTCCGCGCCGGGAGGACAGGTCGGACATGACCGAGCCCACGTAGTCGTCGGCCACCAGCACCGACAGCTCGTCCACCGGCTCCAGGAGCAGGGTCGAGACCTTCGAGGCCGCCTCCTTCAACGCCAGCTGTCCGGCGATCTGGAAGGCCATGTCGGAGGAGTCGACGGAGTGCGCCTTGCCGTCGTAGAGCGTGACGCGCACGTCCACCATCGGATAGCCGGCCACCACGCCGCGCTCCATCTGGGCCCGCACGCCCTTCTCCACCGACGGGATGAACTGCCGGGGCACCACCCCGCCCACGATCTTGTCCACGAACTCGAACCCGCCGCCCGAGGGCAGGGGCTCGACCTCCAGGTGGCAGATCGCGTACTGGCCGTGGCCGCCGGTCTGCTTGACGTTGCGGCCCATCGCCTGGCACCTGCCGCCGAACGTCTCGCGCAGCGGCACCCGCAGCTCGATCCGCTCGACCTCGACGCCGTGACGGTTGGCCAGACGGTCGAGCAGCACGTCGGTGTGCGCCTCGCCCATGCACCACAGCACGAGCTGCCTGGTCTCGGCGTTGTTCTCCAGCCGCAGCGTCGGGTCCTCGGCCACGAGCCGGCCGAGCGCCTGGGCGAGCTTGTCCTCGTCGGCCTTCGACCTGGCCCTGATGGCCACCGGCAGCAGCGGGTCGGGCATCTGCCACGACGTCATCAGCAGCGGCCGGTCCACCTCCGACAGGGTGTCGCCGGTCTCGGCGCGCGACAGCTTGGCCACGGCCACGATGTCGCCGGCCGAGCCCTTGGCCGCCGGGCGCTGGGCCTTGCCGAGCGGGCTGGTCAGCGTGCCGATGCGCTCGTCCACGTCGTGGTCCTCGTGCCCGCGGTCGGCCAGGCCGTGGCCGGAGACGTGCACGGTCATGTCGGGGCGCAGCGTGCCGGAGAAGACGCGGACGAGGCTGATGCGGCCCACGTACGGGTCGCTGGTGGTCTTGACGACCTCGGCCACGAGCGGGCCGTCGGGGTCGCACGCGATGCCGCCGACCGGCTTGCCGGACAGGTCGGTGATCTCGGGCATCGGGTGTTCCAGCGGTGAGGGGAAGCCCTGGGTCACCAGCTCCAGCAGCTCCGTCATGCCCACCGCGTGGCCGTCGCCGAGGCCGCTGCACAACACCGGGAAGAAGCTGCCGCGCGCGACCGCCTTCTCCAGGTCGTCGACCAGGACCTTGGTGTCGATGGGCTCGCCCTCCAGGTAGCGGTCCATGAGCGACTCGTCCTCGCTCTCCTGGATGATGCCCTCGATCAGGTCGCCGCGCCGTTCCTCGATCTGGGCCTCGTACTCGGCGCCGGGCTCCTTCTCGGTGCGGGTGCCGGTCGCGTAGTTGTAGAACTTCTGCGACAGCAGCCCGATCAGGCCGTTGACGTGCCCGTTGGTGATCACCGGCAGGTACAGCGGGGCGACGCCGTCGCCGAAGACGTCCTGGCAGGTGGTCAGCACGTCGTCGAAGTCGGCGCGCTGGTGGTCGATCTTGGTGATCACCACCGCCCTGGGCATGCCGACCTGGGCGCACTCCTCCCAGAGCATCCGGGTGAGCCCGTCGATCCCCTCGGAGGCCGACACGACGAACAGGGCGGCGTCGGCGGCGCGCAGCCCGGCGCGCAGGTCGCCCACGAAGTCGGCGTAACCCGGGGTGTCCAGCAGGTTGATCTTGATGCCGTTGTGCACGAGCGGCGCCAGCGCCAGGTTGACCGACCGCTGCTGGCGCACCTCGACCTCGTCGAAGTCGCTGACCGTGTTGCCGTCCTCCACCCGGCCCGGCCGCTGGACGGTGCCCGTCGCCGCGAGCAGCTGCTCGACCAGGGTGGTCTTGCCCGCTCCCGAGTGGCCGACCAGCACGACATTGCGTATGGCATCCGCCCTGTCGGCCGTGGGTGCCCTGCCCGCGGCTCCCATGGCCCCGCCAGAGTTCCTATCCGCCACTTCGCCTCCCGCGTCGTCGGTGTGCATCCAACGCCGCGCCCGCGCGGAGGGTGTCAGAAACCGCATGGACGCGGTGTGTTCACCAAATACCCCTGTGGCGAATATCACAAGGGGTGTGGGGCAAAGAAAGTGGCCGCTCACGTGATGGCCTACGATCGGACCGCGATGCTCAAACTCCTGCGACCGGCCATGACCCGGATACTCACCCCGCTGGGCAGGGCTCTCGTCGGCCGCGGGATCGGCCCGAACGCCGTCACGGCGATCGGCACCCTCGGCACGGTGATCTCCGCCCTGCTCCTGTTCCCGACGGGCCACCTGGCCTGGGGGGCGCTGCTCATCACCGTCTTCGTGCTGTTCGACCTGCTCGACGGCGTCGTGGCCCGGCTCGGCGGCAAGGGCGGCACCGTCTGGGGCGCCTTCCTCGACTCCACGCTCGACCGGGTGGCCGACGCCGCCATCTTCGCCGGCCTGATCCTGTATTTCGTCGCCGGGGGCGACACGCTGATGGCCGGCGTGACGCTGGCCTGCCTCGTCGCCGGCTCCCTGGTCTCCTACGCCAAGGCCAGGGCCGAGGGCCTCGGGCTCACGGCCGACGTGGGGCTGGCCGAGCGCCCGGAACGGCTGGTCGTGGCCCTGGTCGCGACCTTCTTCTCGGGCGTCGGGGTGCCGTACGTGCTGCCGCTCGGCATGTGGCTGCTGGCGGCGGCCTCCACCATCACCGTCGTGCAGCGGGTCGTGCACGTCCACCGGCAGACGAGGGAGCGATGAGCGAGAAGGCGTCCATCGGCGACCGCATCGTGGCAGCGGGCTTCGCGGCGGGCTGGAAGCTGGTCCCGCTGCTGCCCCAGCGTCCCACGGCGGCGGTCTTCCGCCTCCTGGCCGACCGGGTGTGGCGCAGACGCGGCAAGTCCGTGCGCCGCCTGGAGTCCAACCTGGCCAGGGTCACCGGCATCGACGCCGGCAGCGCCGAGCTGCGCGAGCTGAGCAGGGCCGGCATGCGTTCCTACTTCCGCTACTTCCACGAGGTCTTCCGCCTGCCGGCGATCCCGCGGGCCGAGGTCGTCCGGCGCACGCACGTCATCGGGGCCGAGCACATCCACGACACCCTGGCCGCGGGCCGGGGCGTGGTGCTGGCCCTGCCGCACATGGGCAACTGGGACGCGGCGGGCGCCTGGCTGGTCGGCGTCGGCCACCCGTTCACCACGGTCGCCGAGCGGCTGCGGCCCGAGTCGCTGTTCCGCCGCTACGTCGCCTTCCGCGAGGGGCTCGGCATGGAGGTGCTGCCGCTCACCGGCGGCGACGGCCACAACTTCGGCACCCTCGCCGGCCGCGTGCGCAAGGGCGGCGTGGTCTGCCTGCCCGCCGAGCGCGACCTGACCAAGAGCGGCATCGAGGTGCGCTTCTTCGGCGCCACCACCAAGGTGCCCGCCGGGCCGCCGCTGCTGGCCGTGCAGACCGGCGCCGCGCTCCTGCCGGCCACCGTCTACTTCGTGGGCGACGACTGGGGCATCCACATCCACGAGGAGATCCCGGTGCCCGCCGAGGGCACCCGGCAGCAGAAGGTGGCCGCCGTCGCCCAGGCCATGACGGACGTCTTCGAGAAGGGCATCGCCGAGCACCCGGAGGACTGGCACATGTTGCAGCGGCTCTGGCTGGAGGACCTGCCGAGATGAAGGTCGGCATCGTCTGCCCCTACTCCTGGGACATGCCCGGCGGCGTCAAGCAGCACATCGACGACCTGGCCCAGGCGCTGATGGCGCAGGGGCACGAGGTATCGGTGATCGCGCCCGCCGCCGACGACGACGAGCTGCCCCCGTACGTCACGGGGGCCGGCCGGGCGGTGCCGGTGCCGTACAACGGGTCGGTGGCGCGGATGTCGTTCGGGTTCCTGTCGGCCGCGCGGGTGCGGCGCTGGGTGCGTACGGGCGACTTCGACGTGCTGCACATCCACGAGCCGCTGATCCCGAGCCTGGGCGTGCTGGCCTGCTGGGCGGCCAGGGGGCCGATCGTGGCCACCTTCCACGCCTCCTTCAGCCGCTCGCGGGCCATCGCGGTGGCCGAGCCGCTGCTGCGCAGCGCGCTGGAGAAGCTGAGCGGCCGCATCGCGGTCTCCGACGCGGCCCGCAAGAGCCTGGTCGAGCAGTTCGGCGGCGACACCGTGCTGATCCCCAACGGGGTGACCGTGGCCCGCTACACCGAGGCCGAGCCGCTGCCCGGGTGGGGCCCCGACGGCGCCACGATCGGCTTCCTCGGCCGCATGGACGAAGAGCGCAAGGGCCTGCCGATCCTGCTCGACGCCTTCAACGCCCTGGCCGCCGAGCGTCCCGGCCTGAAGCTGCTCATCGCCGGCCCCGGCGACGCCGAGGACGTCTACGACAAGGTGCCCAAGCCCTTCCACGAGCGGGTGACCGTGCTCGGCATGGTGAGCGAGGCCGACAAGATCCGCGCCTACCACTCGGTCGACGTGTTCTGCGCGCCCAACACCAGGGGCGAGAGCTTCGGCATCGTGCTGGCCGAGGCCATGGCCTCGGGGGCGACGGTGCTGGCCAGCGACATCCCGGCCTTCCGCAAGGTGCTGGGCGAGGGGCAGGCCGGGGCGTTGTTCGCCAACGGCGACGCCTCCTCGCTGGCGCGCGAGGCCGCCGCGCTGCTCGACGCCCCCGAGCGGCGCGCCAAGCTGGCCGCCGAGGCGCTGGTGGCGGTCAGGAAGTACGACTGGTCCACGGTGGCCCGCGACGTGGTGCGCGTCTACGAGACGGTGACCACCAGCGGCGCGGGCCGGGTGGAGGAGGACCTGTGACCGCCCCCCGAGAGCTCTTCTAGGGACCTACTGTGACATCCACCATGATCGTCCTGATCGTGGGCATCGTCGTCGTGCTCACGGCCGTCTACATCTCCTGGCGCGCGGGCCGGCTCGACCGCCTGCACATCCGGCTCGAACTGGCTCGCGAGGCACTGGACGCGGCGCTCATGCGGCGCCGGGCCGTGGTGCTCGAACTGGCCGGCTCGCGGCTGCTCGACCCCGCGACCTCGCTGGTGCTGGCCGCCGCCGCCCACGAGGCCAGGATCGCCGGGCCCGAGGAGCGCGAGCACGCCGAGAGCGACCTGTCGCGGGCGCTGCGGGCCGCGGTGGACCAGGAGCGGTTCAGGGAGAAGCTGGCCGAGGCGCCCGGCGGCGGCGACCTGCTGGAGGAGCTCGACGCGGCGGTGGCCAAGGTCGTCTACTCGCGCCGCTTCTACAACAACGCGGTCGGCGTCACCCGTACGGCGCAGCGCCGCTGGCTGGCCAGGACGCTGCGGCTGGCCGGCCACACCGAGTTCCCCGAATTCTTCGAGATCGATGACAATCCGCCGGCAACCATGTCGCCCGAATGACCAAATGTGGAGAGGCCGGTAAGCTTCTCCCGATTTCTGGGCAAAGGCGAGGAGTTGTTGCACGTGCGGCTATCCCGGATGATCTCGGTGACTCTGGCAGGGGCGGCCGTGCTGGGGCCCGTCGCGGCCTGCTCGTCCGACGAGCCCGCTTCCGGCAAGGCGCCGGAGGCGGCGGCGACGACCAGCCCTTCCGAGGAGCCCACCGAGAAGGTCGAGGGGCATCCGTTCACCGGGCAGCCGTACGAGGAGCTCAAGCCGGTGCTCGCGGTGAAGATCGAGAACACCTCCGCGGGCAAGCCCCAGCTCGGGCTCAAGAGCGCCGACGTCGTCTACGTCGAGCAGGTCGAGGCCGGCCTAACCCGGCTCATGGCGATCTTCTCCTCGAAGATCCCGGCCAAGGTGGGCCCGGTGCGCAGCGCCCGCATCTCCGACCTGCACCTCGTCCCGCAGTACGGCAAGCCCGCCTTCGCCTACTCCGGCGCGCAGACCAAGATGTTGCCGTACATCGCCAAGGCCCCGCTGTACGACGTGGGCGACACCCGCAACCCCGGCGCCTACTTCCGCCAGCCGGGCCGCTACGCCCCCTACAACCTGTTCGCCAACACCAAGAAGCTGCTGTCCGGCGCGCCCAAGGCCAGTGAGGCCAAGGACATCGGCTTCACCTTCGGCGACGCGCCCGCCGAGGGCGGTGTGGACAAGAAGTCGTACACGGTCAGGTGGCCCGCGGCGCGCTTCACCTTCGCCTGGTCGGAGGCCAAGAAGCAGTGGCTGATCTGGCAGGACGGCAAGAAGGACATGGCGGCCGAGGGCGGCCAGCTCGGCGCCCCCACGATCGTCGTGCAGTACACCAAGACCGAGCGCTCGGAGTTCCACGACTTCCACCAGAGCTACACCCCGCTCGTGCACACCACCGGCAAGGGCAAGGCCGTCGTGCTGCGCGACGGTAAAGCTTTCACGGCCAACTGGGAGCGGGAATCGGAGGAGACCGGCACGACGTTCACGACTGAGAGCGGTGAGCCGATGAACTTCGCCCCCGGCCAGGTCTGGATCGCGCTCGCCAGCCGCAAGCCCGTCACTCCTTGATGACCTTTCTGTACAACTTGAGTGATAAATCCTGACATCGTGGCATGTCGGGGGAGGGGTCCTTCAGGACCTACGATGGGTTTGATAACTTACCGTCCGCCCTGAGAGCCCGTGAGGAAGACCGTTGTCCAGCACGCCTGAAAGCACCCCCGTCACCGGAACGGCCCGCGTCAAGCGCGGCATGGCCGAGATGCTCAAGGGTGGCGTCATCATGGACGTCGTCACCGCCGAGCAGGCCAAGATCGCTGAGGATGCCGGCGCCGTCGCCGTCATGGCCCTTGAGCGCGTGCCCGCCGACATCCGCGCGCAGGGCGGCGTGTCCCGGATGAGCGACCCCGACATGATCGACGGCATCATCGCCGCGGTGTCGATCCCCGTCATGGCCAAGGCCCGCATCGGCCACTTCGTCGAGGCGAAGGTCCTGCAGTCGCTCGGCGTCGACTACGTCGACGAGTCCGAGGTGCTCACCCCGGCCGACTACGCCAACCACATCGACAAGTGGCAGTTCACCGTGCCCTTCGTCTGTGGCGCCACCAACCTGGGCGAGGCCCTTCGCCGCATCACCGAGGGCGCGGCCATGATCCGCTCCAAGGGCGAGGCCGGCACCGGCGACGTCTCCAACGCCGTCACCCACATGCGCACGATCCGCGCCGAGATCAAGCGCCTCACCACGCTGCCCGAGGACGAGCTCTACGTGGCCGCCAAGGAGCTGCAGGCCCCCTACGAGCTGGTCGCCGAGGTCGCGCGGAGCGGCAAGCTGCCGGTCGTGCTGTTCACCGCGGGCGGCATCGCCACCCCGGCCGACGCCGCCATGATGATGCAGCTCGGCGCCGAGGGTGTGTTCGTCGGCTCGGGCATCTTCAAGTCGGGCGACCCGGCCAAGCGCGCCGCGGCCATCGTCAAGGCCACCACGTTCTACGACGACGCCGACGTCGTCGCCAAGGTCTCGCGCGGTCTCGGCGAGGCCATGGTCGGCATCAACGTCGACGAGATCCCGCAGCCTCACCGTCTGGCCGAGCGCGGCTGGTGAACCGGCGCGTCGTCGCAGGTCGGCGGCCCGTCGTGGGTCCATGATCGTCGTGTGACGATGAAAAGCTTCGTAAGAGGCGGCATTCGCGAAGAATGTCGCCTCTTTCGTGTTGTCCCTGGTTCACCGATCTGTCATGAACCTCAGTCAGGCTACGGGCGTCCCTCACCCTTGATCGTCCCGAGGAGCGCACTGTGTCCAAGCTGAACCGCCGGCATTTCCTCGTCACCGGGCTGGCGGCGGGCGCCGCCGCCGCGCTCCCCGCCACGGCGGCGAGCGCCGAGCCCGAGCCCGCCGCAGAGAGCGCACAGGCACTGGCCGCACGCGGACTGTCCACCGACCCGTTCACCCTCGGCGTGGCCTGCGGCGACCCCGACCACGAGGGGTTCGTGCTGTGGACCAGGCTGGCGCAGAACCCGCTGGCCGAGGACGGCTTCGGCGGCATGCCGCAGCGTCCGTTCACCGTGCAGTGGCAGGTCTACGCCGACGAGCGCGGGCGGCGCGTCGTCCGCTCGGGGGTGAGCGTCGCCGCGCCGGAGTGGGGGCACAGCGTGCACGTCGAGGTCGACCGGCTGAGCTCGGACCGGGAGTACTGGTACCGCTTCCGCGTCGGCCCGTACGTCTCGCCCATGGGACGGGCGCGCACGGCCCCGCACCCCCTGTCCTACGGCGGCGCGCTGTCGATGGCCTTCGTCTCCTGCGCCCAGTTCGAGCACGGCTGGTTCACCTCCTACCGCAGGCTGGCCGAGGACCACCCGGACCTGGTCCTGCACCTGGGCGACTACCAGTACGAGTACACCAAGGACACCTACACCATCCCCGGCGGCAACATCCGCGACCACGAGGGCCCCGAGACCGAGACCCTGGCCGGCTACCGCCAGCGCCACGCCCAGTACAAGGCCGACCCCGACCTGCAGGCCGCGCACGCCGCCGCGCCCTGGCTGGTCGTGTGGGACGACCACGAGCTGGACAACAACTGGGCCGACGAGGTGCCGGAGAAGCCCGAGGTGCCGCAGCCCGACTTCCTGGCCAGGCGCGCCGCCGCCTTCCGCGCCTACTACGAGAACATGCCGCTGCGCCGCACCTCGATCCCGCGCGGCATCGACATGCAGCTCTACCGGCGGATCCGGTGGGGCAGCCTGGCCACGTTCCACATGATGGACACCCGCCAGTACCGCGACGACCAGGGCTGCGGCGACGGCTACCGCGACTGCCCGGCCGCCGTGGACCCGGCGCGCTCGATCACCGGCGCCGCGCAGGAACAGTGGCTGATCGACGGCTTCCACCGCTCGCGCGCCCAGTGGGACATCCTGGGCCAGCAGGTGTTCTTCGCCCAGCGCGACAACAACGCCGGCCCCGCCAAGATCACCTCGATGGACGCCTGGGACGGCTACGTCGCCTCCCGGCAGCGCATCACCCAGGGCTGGGTGGACGCCCGGGTCCGCAACGCGGTGGTGCTGACCGGCGACGTGCACGCCCACTGGGCCGGCGACCTCAAGCTCGACTACGACGACCCGACCGGGCCCACCGTGGGCTCCGAGCTCGTGGCCACCTCCATCACCACCGGCGGCGACGGCGCGGACTCCGACCCCGCGACGCATCCGTACCTGAAGATCAACCCGCACCTGAAGTTCTACAACAACCAGCGCGGTTACGTGCTGACGAAGATGGAGCGCGACCTGCTCACGGCTGACTTCAAGGTCGTGCCGCAGGTGCGCGAGCCTGGGGCAGAGGCGTACACGCGGGCGACGTTCGTGGTGGAGGACCGGGTGCCGGGGGTGCGGCAGACGTACCTGCGGCCGCTCGACCCGGCGATCGGGGCCAGGAAGCAGGTGACGGTGGAGGACACCGTCCGGCTGGAGACCGAGCGCCCGTAGCCCTGGGCAGGCGGCGTCCCCCGGTTGGGGGGCGCCGCCTCTTCTTTTGCCCGGAATATTAGCCAGGCTAAGTTAGTTGGGCTAAGCATGAGGGACGATCCCACCCAGATGGCCGAGCAGGTCTCCAAGGTGCTGCGCCACCTGGTCCTGCTGCTGCGGCGCTCCAGCGCCGGCCAGCCCGTCACCACCCAGCAGTACGCCGTGCTCGGCTCGCTGGAACACGGCCCGCGCCGGATGACCGAGCTGGCCGAGGAGCACGCCGTCCAGCTCCCGACCATGACCGTGCAGATCAACCGGCTGGAGTACGCCGGCCTGGTGGCGCGCGGCTCCGACCCGGCCGACGCCCGCGTCAGGACCGTCGAGCTCACCGGCGAGGGCCGCGACCGGCTGCACGCCGTGCGCCGGGCCAGGATCGCCCGCCTCGCCCACGACCTGGCCGCCCTCACCGACGACGAGCGCGACGTGCTCGCCGCGGCCCTGCCCGTCCTGGCCAAGCTCGGCATCGACAGAACCACCCAGTAAGGGGACAACATGCAAACCGGCGGCGGAATCCTGCGCCAGCCGACGTCCGTCTGGGCCACCGCGTTCGCCGCGGTCGTGGCCTTCATGGGCATCGGCCTCGTCGACCCCATCCTGCCCTCCATCGCCCAAGGGCTGCACGCCACGCCCAGCCAGGTGTCCCTGCTGTTCACCAGCTACTTCCTGGTCACCGCGGTGGCCATGCTGATCACCGGCTGGGTCTCCAGCCGCATCGGCGGCAAGCGCACGCTGCTGGCCGGGCTGGCTCTGGTCGTGCTGTTCGCCGCGCTGGCCGGCACCTCCGGCAGCGTCGCCGAGCTCGTCGGCTTCCGCGCCGGCTGGGGCCTCGGCAACGCCCTGTTCGTGGCCACCGCGCTGGCCGTCATCGTCGGCGCGGCCAGCGGCGGCGCGGAGTCGGCCATCATCCTGTACGAGGCCGCGCTCGGCCTCGGCATCTCCACCGGACCGCTGGCCGGGGCGCTGCTCGGCGACTGGAACTGGCGCGCGCCCTTCTTCGGCACCGCCACGCTGATGGCCGTCGGCTTCGTGCTGATCGCCACCCTGCTCAGATCGGGGCCGAAGCCCGCGGTCAAGACCAAGCTCAGCGCCCCCATCAGGGCCCTGGCCCACGGCGGCCTGTCCACGACCGCCTTCACCGCGCTGTTCTACAACTTCGCCTTCTTCACGATCCTCGCCTTCACCCCGTTCATCCTGAACATGTCGCCGTACGGCATCGGCGCGGTGTTCTTCGGCTGGGGCGTCTGCGTGGCGCTGGCCTCGGTGTTCGGCGCGCCGCCGCTGCAGCGGGCGATCGGCTCGGTGAACGTCCTGCACCTGGCCCTGGGCCTGCTCGTGGTCTTCCAGGCCGGCATCGCGGTGTCGGCGACGGCCGGGGCGCACGCCGGGATCATCGTGTTCACGGTCCTGTCCGGCATCCCGATCGGGCTGAACAACACCGTCTTCACCGAGTCGGCCATGGAGGTCTCCGACGCCCCCAGGCCCGTCGCCTCGGCCGGGTACAACTTCGTCCGCTGGATGGGCGGCGCGCTGGCGCCGTTCATCGCGACCAAGCTGGGCGAGGAGGTCGGCATCGCCGTCCCGTACGCCGTCGGCGCCGCCTGCTGCGCGATCGGCATGGCCTTCCTGTACGCCCGGCGCCACCACCTGAGCGCCCTGGCCCGCGTGGACGTCGTCCGGGCCGCTGCCTGAGCCCGCCTTTACGCCAGAGTGCTCTGATAGGAAGATGCCGGGCCATCTTGGTGTTGAATTGTCGGAAACCGGACCTTAACGGAAGGATCGCTGTGCCCACGATCGGTGTACTCGCTCTCCAAGGGGACGTGCGCGAGCATGCGCGCATGCTCCAGGAGTCCGGCGCGTCGGCCGTCGCCGTACGTCGTCCGGCCGAGCTCGACGCGGTCGACGGCCTGGTGATCCCCGGCGGCGAGTCGACCACCATGTGGAAGCTGGCCGACACCTTCGACATGCTGGAGCCGCTGCGGATGCGGATCAAGGAGGGCCTGCCCGCCTACGGCTCCTGCGCCGGCATGATCATGCTGGCCGATCGCATCCAGGACGGCATCGAGGGCCAGCAGACCGTCGGCGGCATCGACATGGTGGTCAGGCGGAACGCCTTCGGCCGCCAGGTGGACTCGTTCGAGTCGGACCTGGACTTCGCCGGCGAACGCGTACACGCTGTCTTCATCCGTGCTCCGTGGGTGGAATCGGTCGGCGCCGACGTTCAGGTGCTGGGCACGGCCGAGCCTGGGGATAGGATCGTCGCGGTCCGTCAAGGGCCGTTGCTCGCGACGTCGTTCCACCCCGAGCTGACCGGGGACACGCGCGTGCACCGTTACTTCGTAGACATGGTGAGGGAGCTCTAGGTAATGTCCGGCCACTCCAAATGGGCGACGACGAAGCACAAGAAGGCCGCGCTCGACGCCAAGCGCGGCAAGCTGTTCGCGAAGCTCATCAAGAACATCGAGGTGGCGGCACGGACCGGTGGCCCTGACCCGGACGCCAACCCCACCCTCTTCGACGCCATCTTCAAGGCGAAGAAGAACTCCGTGCCCAACGACAACATCGAGCGGGCGCGCAAGCGTGGCGGCGGCCTGGAGGCCGGCGGCGCCGACTGGCAGACCATCATGTACGAGGGCTACGCGCCCGGCGGCGTCGCGGTGCTCATCGAGTGCCTCACCGACAACCGCAACCGCGCCGCCTCCGAGGTCCGCGTCGCCCTGACCCGCAACGGCGGCTCGCTGGCCGACCCGGGCTCGGTGTCGTACATGTTCAACCGCAAGGGCGTCGTGATCGTGCCCAAGAACGGGCTCGACGAGGACACCGTCCTGATGGCCGTGCTCGACGCGGGCGCCGAAGAGGTCAACGACATGGGCGACTCCTTCGAGGTCGTCTCCGAGGCCGGTGACCTCGTGCCGGTCCGCAAGGCGCTGCAGGAGTCCGGCATCGACTACGACTCGGCCGAGTCGAGCTTCCTGCCGACGATGAGCGTGCCGCTCGACGAGGAGGGCGCCAAGAAGGTGTTCCGCCTGATCGACGCGCTGGAGGACAGCGACGACGTCCAGAACGTCTACGCCAACTTCGACGTCTCCGACGACGTCCTCGCCGCTCTCGACTGACCGGCGCACGACCGAGGGCCCGGGGCGTCCCCCCGGGCCCTCGGTCGTTCTCCGGGCCGTGTCCTGCTCAAAGACCTGCTCAAAGACCTGGCCAAGGTCGGCTTGCGTGGTGTTCGCCGGAGCCGGGGGTGTTCGACACCAAGGGCCCACTCGCCCTTTACGCGTGCGTCCGCGCCCCCGCGCGGCTAGGGTCGGGCGACGTGAGTTCCCCCATCCCACCGACCCCTGTCCCGGCGTCCCCGGCCGTCCGGCCCCCGGCCTCCTACCGCGCCCTGGGCTGGCTGCTGGCCGTCCCCGCGCTGCTCGGCGCCCTGATCACGCTGGTCCTGCCGACGGTCCAGACGATCGTGCTCAGCCTGCACAGCGGCGGCGTGCTGCAGGAGAGCAGGTTCGTGGGCCTGGACAACTACGGCAAGGTGCTGGGCGGCGAGGACTTCTGGCGGGCGCTGGGCTTCACGCTCTCGCTGACCGCCGGGCCGCTGCTGGTGGCCGTGGTGGTGGGGCCGCTGCTCGCGCTGGCGCTCGACCGGGGCGGCTCCCTGGCCAGGCGGGCGGGCCTGGTCGTGCTGTCGCTGGCGATCGTGACGTTCTCCCCGGTCGGCGTGGCGGCGGCCTGGCTGCGCGGGACGCTGCCCGACGGCCCGGGCATCGCCTCGCTGGCCGAGGGCCTGCGCGACCCCGCCACGGCACCCGGGACGCTGCGGATCGTCGTCGTGGCCGCCACGTTCGGGGTGGTGTGCGCGCTGGCGCTGACGGCGTTCCTGCCCGCGCTGCGTGGCGGCACCGCCGGGCCCGCCACGCTCGTCGTGGCGGTGCTGGTGGCGCTGGCGGCCGTCGCGGTGGGGGCGCAGGCGTTCTCGATCGGCATGACGCTCACTCGTGGAGGCCCTGAGCGCGCCACACAGACCCTCGCGGGCCTCCAGTACGACTACGCCTTCCGGATGGCCCAGTTCGGCCCTGGTGCGGCCGTCGCGGCCCTGACAGGGGTGCTTCTCGGCGGGCTCGGCGTCGTCGCCGTGGTCGTCGCCGCGGCCACCCGGCTGCGGGTCACCGTCCTGCCGAGGCCCGCGACCGCCGCCCGGCCCGGGCCCGGTCGGGACGGAGCGTTCCCCGCCCGGCCGGGGACGGCGGGCGTGGTCACCGGCGTCGTCGCGCTGGTGCTCGTGGTGGCCGCCGGGATCGTCTGCGCCTGGCCGTGGATCTCCGGCGTCCTGGCGGGCGGCGACGCCGGCGCCGACGTCGGCGGTCTGCGCGCGCAGGCCAACACCTGGGTCCCCGCCGTGGCCGGCGCGCTGGTGTCGGTCGGCGTCGCCTACCTGGCCGCCCTCGGCATCGGCGGCCTGCGTCCCCTGGGCGCGCGCAGCGAGTGGCTGCTGCTCGCGTTCGCCCCCTGGCTGTTCGTCGGCACGGGCCCGCTCGGCGTCGCCGACTGGCAGAACATGCGCAACCTGGGCCTCGTGGACACCTTCTTCGCGCTCTTCCCGCCGCTGCTGGTCAGCGTCCCGGCGCTGCTGGTGCTGACCCTGCTGTGCAAGGGCCTGGCCGAGCGGAACGACAGGGACTTCTTCGGCGGCGTCCTGCTGCCGTCCCTGCCCATGGCGGGCGTGCTGGCCGGGGCGGTCACGCTGGTCAACGCCCAGGACGCGCTGTGGCCGCTGCTGGTGGCCCAGACCCCGGAGCTGTTCACCGTGCCCGTCGCCCAGATGGCCCGGCTCGGCGGCTACCACGGCGCCCCCGACGTCGGCGCGAGCACCCCGCCGGTCGTCGTCGCGGTCGCGCTGGCCGCCGTCGTGGCCGCCCAGCTCCTGTACCTCGACAGGCTCGCCATCAGCGTCAACGGTTCGCGACCTGCCCGTACCACCCCGTAGGTTGAGGGGTTGTGGAAATTCGCGATCTCACCCCCGACGACCTCGACGACGTTCTCGACCTGCGTAAACGTTCCTTCGGCCCGATCTCCGCCGCGGACGTCGAGCGGTGGCGCCACACTGTGACGTCCACGCTCGGCGAGGGCCGCTACCTGGGCGCGTTCGAGGGCGGCAGGCTCGCCGCCTCGGCCCGGCTGCGCGGCTTCACCCAATGGTGGTACGGCCGTCCGCAGCCCATGGCCGGCATCGCGGGGGTCACCGTCAACCCGGAGGACCGCGGCCACGGCGTCGGCACCGCCATCATGCGCGCCGTCATCGAACGCGCCGCCGCCCACGGCGACGCCGTCTCGGCGCTCTACCCCGCCACCACGCCGATCTACCGCTCGCTCGGCTACGAGCACGCCGGCGCCCGGCACATGATCACGCTGCCCGCCGAGTCGCTGCGCCGCATCAGGCCGTCCGGCGAGGTCAAGCTGCGCAGGATGGGCCCCGACGACGCCGCCGAGGTCGTCTCCCTGCTCCACCGCACGCACGCCGCCGCCCGCTCCAGCGGCCCCGTCGCCTGGGACGAGCGCGCCTGGCGCATCTGGCTGTCCAACGAGGACGACTTCCTCTACCTGGCCCACGACGGCTACCTCGTCTACCGCTGGAACGGCGACGACATGCACGTCGAGAACCTCGTCGCCGGGTCGGAGGAGACGAGCAGGGCGCTGTGGTCGATGGTGGGCAGCTCGTCCTCCATCGCCCGCAAGGTCACCGCGCCGGTCGCCCCCGACGACCCGGTGCTGTGGCTCCTGGGCGAGCGCTCCACCGACCACGTCACGCAGGTGCGGTGGATGTTCAGGGTGCTGGACGTGGCCGCCGCCGTCGAACGCCGGGGCTTCCCCGCCGCCGTCACCGGCGAAGCCGCGGTCTCCGTGGACGACCCGCTGCGCGGCGGTGGCTCCTTCCGGCTGGAGTTCTCCGGCGGCTCAGGAACGGCCACCCCGGCGGCCGGCGGGGGAGCGGCGCTGAGCGCGGGCGGCTTCTCCGCCCTGTACGCCGGCGTCCCCACCGCGACGCTGCGCAGGACCGGCCTCATGTCCGGCGACGACCGCCACGACGAGCTGCTCGACACGGCCTTCGCCGCCAAGCCGTACATGCTCGACTACTTCTGACAGGGCCCGCCCGCCGTTCGCGGCGGGCGATTCACGGTGCGCGGCCAGCTCAGCCGGGGTAGAGTCTCGTGCCGAACAGATGTTCGGCGGCGCGGGAGGCAAGCCGGTGCGGGTGATGGGCGTCGATCCGGGGCTGACCCGGTGCGGCCTGGGCGCGGTCGAGGGGCGGCCGGGCGCGCCGCTGTCGCTGGTGGCCGTCGGGGTCGTGCGCACGGGCGCCGACGAGGAGCTCGGCACGCGGCTGGTCGGCATCGAGGCCGGCATCGAGCGGTGGCTCGACGAGATCCGTCCCGACGCCGTGGCCGTGGAGCGCGTCTTCAGCCAGCACAACGTCCGCACGGTCATGGGCACCGCGCAGGCGGCCGGCATCGCCGTGCTGTGCGCGGCCCGGCGGGGGCTGCCCGTCGCGCTGCACACGCCCTCCGAGGTCAAGGCCGCCGTCACCGGCAGCGGCACGGCCGACAAGAAGCAGGTCGGCACGATGATCACCCGGCTGCTGCGGCTGGCCGAGATGCCCAAGCCGGCCGACGCCGCCGACGCCCTGGCCCTGGCCATCTGCCACATCTGGCGCGGCGGCGCCCAGCATCGGCTGGCCGAGGCCATGGCCCGCGCCGGCAAGGGGCGCTGACCCGTGCGGGCCGGCCGTTTCGTGGAAAGGAAGACCGAGTCGTGATCGCGTCGGTGGCGGGCAGGGTGGCGTCGGTCGCACCCGACGGAGCCGTGATCGAGGTGGGGGGCGTCGGCATGCTCACCCACTGCACCCCCGGCACTCTGGCCACGCTGCGCGTGGGCGAGCAGGCCAGGCTGGCCACGTCGCTGGTGGTGCGCGAGGAGTCGCTGACCCTCTACGGCTTCGCCAGCGACGACGAGCGCGCCGTCTTCGAGATGCTGCAGACCGCCAGCGGCGTCGGCCCCAAGCTGGCGCTGTCGATGCTCGCCGTGCACACGCCCAACGCCCTGCGGATGGCCGTGGCCGCCGCCGACCTCAAGGCGCTCACGCGGGTGCCGGGCATCGGGCAGAAGGGCGCCCAGCGCATCGTGCTGGAGCTGAAGGACCGGCTCGGCACCCCCGAGGAGGCCGTCAACGCGGCCATCGGCGGCGACCGGCGCGCCGCCCTGTGGCGCGAGCAGGTGCACTCCGGCCTGGTGGGGCTCGGCTACTCGGGTAAAGACGCCGACGAGGCCGTGGCCGGGGTCGCGCCCGAGGCCGAGGCCGACCTGGCGGCCGGGCGCCAGCCGCAGGTCGCCGCGCTGCTGAAGGCGGCGCTACGATCTCTCAGCGTAAGATGATCATGAGGTCCGTGACGACGTCCCGGCGCGCGGAGAGGAGCGGTGGCCATGGACTATGAGCGCGAGCTGGTCTCCGCCGACGCCGGCGGCGACGAGCTGCAGATCGAGGCGGCGCTGCGGCCCAAGCGGCTGGGCGAGTTCATCGGCCAGGGCCGGGTGCGCGAGCAGCTCTCTCTGGTGCTGGAGAGCGCGATGCGACGGCAGCGCCCGCCCGACCACGTGCTGATGAGCGGGTCGCCGGGCCTCGGCAAGACCACGCTCGCCATGATCATCGCGGCCGAGCTCAACATGCCGCTCCGCATCACCTCCGGCCCCGCCCTCGAACGGGCCGGCGACCTCGCGGCCATCCTGTCCACGCTGACGGAGGGCGAGGTGCTGTTCATCGACGAGATCCACCGCATGGCCAGGCCCGCCGAGGAGATGCTCTACCTGGCCATGGAGGACTTCCGGGTCGACATCGTCGTGGGCAAGGGGCCGGGCGCGACCGCGATCCCGCTCGACATCGCGCCGTTCACGCTGGTCGGCGCCACCACGCGGGCCGGGCTGCTGCCGGCGCCGCTGCGCGACCGGTTCGGGTTCACCGCCCACATGGACTTCTACGACGTCGGCGAGCTGGAGCAGGTGCTCGAACGGTCGGCGCGGCTGCTCGGCGTCGTCCTGCCCGAGGAGGGCGCCCACGAGATCGCCCGGCGCTCGCGCGGCACGCCCCGCATCGCCAACCGGCTGCTGCGCCGCGTCCGCGACTTCGCCGACGTGCGCGCGGACGGGATGATCGACCGGGACATCGCCTCGGCCGCACTCAACCTTTACGAAGTCGACGCCGAAGGGCTCGACCGGCTCGACCGGGCGGTTCTCGGAGTGCTGCTGCGCAAGTTCGGCGGCGGTCCCGTCGGCCTCTCCACGCTCGCCGTGGCCGTGGGGGAGGAGCCCGAGACCGTCGAAGTGGTCGCCGAGCCTTTCCTCGTCCGCCAAGGGCTGCTGGCCAGGACCCCGCGCGGCCGGGTCGCGACCGCTTCCGCCTGGACACATATGGGTATGACACCACCGCCGGACGCGTTCGGAGCCGCCGTTTCACCGTGATCACGAAACGGTTGCAACCATTTCAAATCGGGAACTTCCCCGCGCGCCGAATCGCTGCCTCGTTGCCGCGTTTCATAACAAGCGCCTACACTCCGTGGCTTGGCTGGCTGTGTAGGCTGACGGGCTGAGCGGCGCGGCCCGAGAGCTACGCAACGGAATTTCCGGCGCGAGGCCGGTGTCAAATTCTTGAACGACTATGGAAGGTCGCCCCTATGGACATGGGACAACTCGGAAGCATCCTGCCGCTGATCCTTCTGGTGGTGGTGTTCTACTTCCTGCTGATCCGTCCGCAGCGCAAGCGCCAGCAGGAAGCGCAGCAGATGCAGAACTCCTTGGCCCCGGGCGCCCGCGTCATGACCACGACGGGCCTGTTCGCCACGGTGGTCGCGGTGGACAACGAGGACGTCGTGCTCGAGGTCGCGCCCGGCATCGAGACGCGCTGGGTCAAGGCCGCCATCGGCCGTGTGGTCCAGCCCGGTGACGCCCCGGTGGTGACCGACGAGCCGGTCGCCGAGACCGATGTCGCCGACGGTGACACCAAGGAGTCCGACGCGACCGTGGAGCGTAACGGCGATCAGGACTCCAGCACCAAGCAGTCCTGACTAAGCTCTGCGACAAACCCCTATCTGAGAGAATCGACGACCAGTGGCCCGACCGACCAGCCGCCACAGCCGACCAGGGCGCACGCTCTTGGTGCTGCTGGCGCTCATCCTCGCCCTGGGCGGGACGATGTTCCTGCAGAAGGCGTTCACGCCCAAGCTTGGACTCGACCTCGCCGGCGGAACGACGGTGACGCTGTCACCCGTGACCCAGTCCGGTCAGTCTCCGCCTGAAGAGATCCTCGACCGCGCGGTCAACATCATCCGCGACCGGGTCAACGGCACCGGCATCTCCGACGCGGAGGTCGCCAAGTCCGGCGACAACATCATCATCTCCATTCCGGGCGTCGGACAGAGCGAGGCCATCAAGCTGGTCGCCACCACGGCGGAGCTGCGCTTCCGCCAGGTGCTCGCCATGGAGGCCACGCAGGTCCCGCAGAACCTGACCACCGAGGCGCCCACGCCGGGTGCCTCGCCGTCGGCGCAGCCGTCCTCGACCGCCCAGCCGTCCTCGACCGCCAGGCCGTCGGGCCGGCAGTCGGTGGGCACGCCGAGCGCGTCCCCGACGGGCAAGGCGCTGTCGTCCGCGCTGACCGCCCCCACGCCGGGCGCCACGCCCTCGGCCACGACCGGCACCGGCCGTGACCAGACGGCCCAGAACCAGACGGGCCAGAAGCAGAACACCAAGGGCAGGAACGCCACGCCGACGCCGGCGCCGAGCACGCCGCCCACCACGCCGCCGAAGCAGGACCCGAACGCCGGCATCAACACCGAGGGCATCGACCCGGCCGTGCTGCAGCAGTTCCACAAGCTCGACTGCACCGACCCCAAGAACCGGGGCCAGGGCGTCCAGGACGACCCGAACAAGCAGTACGCGGCCTGCGAGACCGACGGCAGCTTCAAGTACGTCCTCGACGTCGCCAAGGTCGTCGGCACCGACATCGACACCGCCTCGGCGGGCGTGCGCCAGGGCACCGTGGAGTGGGTCGTCCAGCTCGACTTCAAGAGCAAGGGCGCGGGCGAGTGGAGCAAGCTCACCACCACCGCCTACAACGCCCAGGAGCCGCGCAACAAGGTGGCGGTCGTCCTCGACGGCGTGGTCATCACGGCCCCCAACATCATCAGCCCGATCCCCGGCGGCCGCGCCGAGATCACCGGCGGCTTCGACCAGGTCAGCGCCACCAACCTGGCCGACCAGCTCAAGTACGGCGCCCTCCCGCTGAAGTTCCAGCGCAGCTCGATCGACACCGTGTCATCGACGCTCGGCGCCGACCAGCTCGAAGGCGGCCTGATCGCGGGCATCATCGGCCTCGGCCTGGTGGTCGTCTACTCGCTGCTGTACTACCGCGGCCTCGGCCTCGTCGCGGTGCTGAGCCTCGTCGTGGCCTCGATCCTGACGTACACGGCGGTGGTCGTGCTCGGCCACAACGCCGGTTTCCGGCTCTCCCTGCCGCACATCATCGGCCTGGTGGTCTCGATCGGCATCACCGCCGACTCCTTCATCGTGTACTTCGAACGCATACGTGATGAGATGAAGGAAGGTCGGCGGACGCTTCGCGCGGCCGTCGAGGTGGCCTGGGTCCGTGCCCGGCGCACGATCCTGATCGCCGACGCCGTCATGTTCATCGCCGCCATCGTGCTGTACTTCCTGGCGGTGGGCGGTGTGGCCGGGTTCGCCTTCGCGATGGGCCTGACCACGCTGATCGACATCGTGGTGGTGTTCCTGTTCACCAAGCCGTTCATCGCCCTGCTGGCGAGGCTGAAGTTCTTCGCCAAGGGGCACCCGCTGTCCGGTCTCGACGCCGAGCGCATGAGCGCCGAGCCGGCCCGCACGACCACTCCGCAGGAGGCCTGAGATGGGACTGGGGCGTCGCCTCTACCGCGGCGAGATCGATGTCGACTTCGTCGGCAAGTGGAGGCTCTGGTACAGCCTGTCCGGCCTGCTGCTGCTCGTCTCCCTCGCCGGCATCCTGTTCAACGGGCTCAACCTGGGCGTGGAGTTCAAGGGCGGAACGGTCTTCACGTTCCCGGCGAGCACCGGCACCGTCGAGGAGGTCCGCGAGGACTTCCGCACGCAGGGCGCCCACCAGGTGATCGTGCAGCGGGCCCGCGACAACTGGCGGGTCACCACCGAGACCCTGTCGGAGTCGACGCTCAACCAGATGCAGACCACGATCGCCAAGGACTACAAGGTCCCGGTCAAGGACGTCAGCGTCCAGTCGATCGGCGCCTCCTGGGGCGGTGAGGTCTCCCAGAAGGCCTGGATCGGCCTGGGCGTCTTCATGCTCGCGATCATCCTGTACCTGTCGATGGCGTTCGAGCCGAAGATGGCCCTGTCGGCGATCGTCGCGCTCATCCACGACCTCGTCATCACGGCCGGCGTCTACGCCTGGTCGGGCTTCGAGGTCACGCCGGCGACGCTGCTGGGCTTCCTGACCATCCTCGGTTACTCGCTCTACGACGCGGTCGTCGTGTTCGACATGATCAAGGAGGTCACGGCCAAGCTGGGCACGACCTCCAAGATGACGTACTCGATGGCGGCCAACAACGCGCTCAACCACACGCTGATCCGGTCGCTGAACACCTCGCTGGTCGCGATCCTGCCGGTGGCGGCCATCCTGTTCATCGGCACCACGCTGCTCGGCGCGGGCACGCTGAAGGACCTGTCGCTGGCGCTGTTCGTCGGCATGCTCGTCGGCACGTACTCGTCCCTGTGCGTGGCCACGCCGATGCTGGTGACGCTCAAGGAGCGGGAGCCGAAGTACCAGGCCATCGCGCGCCGGCTCGCCTCCACCACCGGCAAGGGGGCGAAGGGTTCCAAAAGCGCAGCGGTAGCGAAGGGCTGAGCCCCGTTCCCGGGCTTCGTCCGGCGCCCCCATCCGTTCAGGGTGGGGGCGTCGTCGCGTTCAGGGGCGCCTGCGGCGTTCCAGGAGGGTGCGGGGCACCCTGGCGGGGGCTCCGGCTCCGGCGGGCGGCTGAGGGCATCTCAGGGGCGTCCCGGACGGCGGGCGCGGTCCGAGGAGGGTCCGGAGTAGGCCATCATGGAGCGCGGCACCCGTGAGGAAGGCGATGGAAGCACGATGAGTGAGCTCACCCAGTTGATCCTGGACCGGATCAGGGACGTCCCCGACTATCCCAAGCCCGGCGTGCTCTTCAAGGACATCACCCCGCTGCTCGCCGACCCGGTCGCGATGGCGGCCGTGGTGGAGGAGCTGGCCGGCCTCACCCAGGTGGACAAGATCGTCGGGATCGAGGCCAGGGGCTTCATCCTGGCGGCCCCGGTGGCCTACCGGGCGGCGGCCGGGTTCGTCCCCGTGCGCAAGAAGGGCAAGCTGCCGGCCGCGACGCTGGAGGAGTCCTACGACCTGGAGTACGGCTCGGCCACCATCGAGGTGCACCGCGACGCGTTCGAGCCCGGCGACCGGGTGCTCATCGTCGACGACGTGCTGGCCACCGGCGGCACCGCCAAGGCCACCATCGAGCTCGTCGAACGGGCGGGCGCGCACGTCGTCGGCATCGCGGTGCTGATGGAGCTGGCTTTTCTCAAGGGGCGCGAGCGTCTGCCGGCCGTCGACCTGCACTCCCTGGTGATCGTCTGAGACGGCCCGAGCGAGTCCGGGTTCCCAGCCTGGATACACTGGGGGGATCTGGACTCGAACGTGAGGAGTCTGAGTGCCCCGTGATGTGGTCGCGCCCGACGTAACCGACGCTGGTAATGCCGACGCGCCCGGCGTTCCTGCGGTGCGTCGACGGCGGTTTGGGGGTGGGGCCATGAATCCGGTGCTGGAGCCGCTGTTCCGCACGGTCCGGGCCACCCATCCCAAGGCCGATCTGCGCCTGATCGAACGCGCCTACGACATGGCCGCCTACCACCACCGCGACCAGAAGCGGAAGTCCGGCGACCCCTACATCACCCACCCGCTCGCCGTGGCGACGATCCTGGCCGAGCTGGGCACCGACGACGAGACGCTGTGCGCCGCGCTGCTGCACGACACCGTCGAGGACACCGCCTACAGCCTCGACGAGCTGCGCGGCGACTTCGGCGACACGATCGGCTCGCTGGTCGACGGCGTCACCAAGCTCGACAAGGTCAAGTTCGGCGACGCGGCGCAGGCCGAGACCGTGCGCAAGATGGTCGTGGCGATGTCGCGCGACATCCGCGTGCTCATCATCAAGCTCGCCGACCGGCTGCACAACATGCGCACCATGCGCTACCTGCCCGAGCACAAGCGCCACCAGAAGTCCCGCGAGACGCTGGAGATCTTCGCGCCGCTGGCCCACCGGCTGGGCATGAACACGATCAAGTGGGAGCTGGAGGACCTCGCGTTCGCGATGCTCTACCCCAAGCGCTACGACGAGATCGCGCGCATGGTGTCCGAGCGCGCGCCGCGGCGCGACCTGTTCCTCCAGGAGGTCATCGAGAAGGTCTCCGGCGACCTGCGCGAGGCCAAGATCCGCGCGGTGGTCAAGGGCCGGCCCAAGCACTACTACTCCGTCTACCAGAAGATGATCGCCCGCGACGTCGCCTTCGACGACATCTACGACCTGGTGGGCATCCGGGTCCTGGTCGACAGCGTGCGCGACTGCTACGCGGCGCTGGGCACGATCCACGCGCGCTGGAACCCGGTCCCCGGCCGGTTCAAGGACTACATCGCGATGCCCAAGTTCAACATGTACCAGTCGCTGCACACCACGGTGATCGGTCCGGAGGGCAAGCCGGTCGAGCTGCAGATCCGCACGCACGCGATGCACCACAGGGCCGAGTACGGCGTGGCCGCCCACTGGAAGTACAAGGAGGAGGTCGGCGCGCCGGGGCCGACCGGCAAGGTCAAGCCGGGCAGCGACATGGCCTGGCTGCGCCAGCTCCTCGACTGGCAGAAGGAGACCTCCGACCCGGGCGAGTTCCTGGAGTCGCTGCGGTTCGACCTGTCGGTCTCCGAGGTCTACGTGTTCACCCCGAAGGGCCAGGTCATCGCGCTGCCCGAGGGCGGCACGCCGGTCGACTTCGCGTACGCCGTGCACACCGAGGTCGGCCATCGCTGCATCGGCGCGCGCGTCAACGGGCGGCTGGTGCCGCTGGAGTCGCGGCTCGGCAACGGCGACACGGTCGAGATCTTCACCTCCAAGTCGCCCGACGCCGGGCCGTCGCGCGACTGGCTGAAGTTCGTCAAGTCCGGCCGGGCCCGCAACAAGATCCGGCAGTGGTTCTCCAAGGAGCGCCGCGAGACCGCGATCGAGGCGGGCAAGGAGGCCATCGGCCGCGCCATGCGCAAGCAGGGCCTGCCGCTGCAGCGCCTGATGTCCGGCGAGGCGCTGCTGGCGCTCGCCCGCGACCTGCGCTACCCCGACGTGTCGGCGCTCTACGCGGCCGTGGGGGAGGGGCACATCGCCGCGCAGGCGGTCGTGCAGAAGCTCGTGGCCTCGATCGGCGGCGTGGAGAGCGCCGAGGAGGACATCGCCGAGACGTCCCTGCCGACCCGGCTGCGCGGCCGTCCGCGCGGCGGCGGCGCGGGCGTGGTCGTGGCGGGCGACGCCGACGTGTGGGTGCGCCTGTCCAAGTGCTGCACGCCGGTGCCCGGCGACGAGATCGTGGGCTTCGTCACCCGCGGCCACGGCGTGTCCGTGCACCGCGCCGACTGCACCAACGTCCAGCAGCTCAGGGAGCAGCCCGACCGGCTGGTCGAGGTGAGCTGGTCGCCGGGCGACGACAGCGTGTTCCTGGTGGCCATCCAGGTGGAGGCGCTCGACCGGCCGCGGCTGCTGTCCGACGTCACGCGCACCCTGTCCGACCAGCACGTCAACATCCTCAGCGCCTCCGTCACGACCTCGCGCGACCGGGTGGCGATCAGCAAGTTCACCTTCGAGATGGGCGACCCGAAGCACCTGGGCCACGTGCTCAAGGCCGTGCGCAGCATCCAGGGCGTCTTCGACGTCTACCGGGTGAGCGGCGCCGGCAGCTGAGGGGCCGCCGAAGGGATCAGCCCTTCAGGTCCGGCAGGTTGACCACGATCGCCTCCTGGGTGCTGCGCGCGATCACCACGACCGCCTCCCGCTCGGGGTCGGGGTTCTCCTCGCGGTGCGGGGTGTAGGGCGGCACGTAGACGTAGTCGCCGGGGGCCGCCTCGATCCGCCGTTCGCGGCCGTCCTGGAGGAAGACGAAGCGCGGGGTGCCGCTGACGACGTAGATGGCGGTCTCGGAGGCGCCGTGGTGGTGGTCGGAGGAGCGGGTGGCGGGCGCGACGTGCGTCTGGCCCATCCACAGGGCCGACGAACCGGCCGTGGCGCCGCTGATCGCGGCCAGCCGGCGCATCCCGGAGCTCTGGGCCGTGTCGCCCGACAGCGCCTCAGCGGCGATGTGACGCAGCGGGAGGTGGAAGGGGTCGCCCTCGGCCCGGTAGCCCTCCCACAGGCGCCCTCCGGCCCGTTCCAGGACGCCTGAGGCCACCGTGGTCAGCAGCGCCGGGTCGGAGTGGGCCGCCAGCAGCTCGTCGGCCAGCGCCGGGTCGTGCTCGCGCAGCTCGCGCAGCAGCCATTTGCCGTTGCCCCGCCACCTGCCGCCCACGTCGAGCGCGAGCCTGGCGGTCTCCTGGACCACCTGCCAGCGGATGAACAGCTGCTCGCCGGGGTCGGTCGCGCCCGCCAGGTCGTCGAGCAGGTCGGACAGGCCGTAACGGGCCTGTTCGGCGCGGGGCGCGGCCAGGTCGCCGGGACCGGCGGCCAGCCGTTCGCCGAGCACCGTCTGCAGGTCGCTGGCCCGGCCGCCGGTGCGGTCGACCAGCACCGCGCCGTCGGCGCACATGCGGGCCATGCCCGGCTTGCGCCGGGCCAGGTCGCGGTCGACGTAGGCGTCGAGGCTGGTCTCGCTGTGGACGTACAGCTCGACGGGCCAGCCGTGCCAGCGCAGGGACTCGCGATAGGGCACGGCCAGCCCGTCGAGCACCACCACGACGTCGAGGTCGGAGGTGCGGGTGCGGCGCTCGGTGAGCACGCTGCCGCCGACGAAGGCGTACAGGGCGCCGGGGAACAGCTCGTCGACGAGGGCGCGCGCGACGCTGACGGGGTCCATGCCGTCAGCGTAGGACCCCGGCCGCCCTCCGAAGATCGGATCAGCTGAACTCGGTCAGTGTGCGCTCGGCCTCCTCCAGCCACGAACGGCGGGCGACCAGCGCCTCCTCGGCCTCCTTGACGTCCTTGGCCCGGCCGGCGGCCTGCGCCTTGGACAGCCGCTTCTCCAGCTGCTCGATGGAGGCGCGGAGCTGGTCGACCGTGCTCTGGGCGCGCGCCCTGGCCTCGGGGTTGGACCGCTTCCACTCGGCGTCCTCGGCCTTGCGCACGGCCTCGTCGACCTTGCGCAGCCCGCCTTCGAGCCGGTCGCGCTGCTCGCGCGGCACCGGTCCGGCGGCCTCCCAGCGCTCCAGGATGTGCCGCAGCGCCGCCCTGGCCGTGCGCACGTCGGTGACCGGGAGGATCTTCTCGGCCTCGGCCAGCAGCTCCTCCTTGATCTCGGCGTTGGCCGCCAGCGAGGCGTCGCGCTCGGCGAAGACCGCCGAACGGGCCTGGAAGAACTGGTCCTGGGCGGCCTTGAAACGGCCCCACAGCTCGTCCTCGACCTCGCGTGAGGCGCGCCCTGCGGTCTTCCACTGCTGCATCAGCTCGCGGTAGATCGCCGCGGTCGTGCCCCAGTCGGTGGAGCCCGCGAGGGCCTCGGCCTCGGCGACGATGCGCTCCTTGGCCGAGCGCACGCCCTCGCGCTGCTCGTCGAGACCCGCGAAGTACTGCTTGCGGCGCTTGGCGAAGGCCGTACGGGCGGCCGACAGGCGCTTCCACAGCGCCGCCTCGGTGACCCGGTCGATCCGGTCGGCGGCCTTCCACTCCTCCACGAGCTGGCGCAGCCGTTCGCCGCCCGACTTCCAGTGGGTGGTCTCGTCGGCGATGCGCTCGGCCTCGGCGACGATGCGTTCCTTGACCGTCCTGGCCTCGGCGCGCGCCTGGTCGCGGGCGGCCTTGACCTCCTCGCGGCGATGGCCGACCAGCTCGGTCAGGCCGTCGAGGCGGGCCGTCAGCGCCGCCAGGTCGCCCACGGCGTGGGCGTCGGCGACGGCCTCGCGCAGCTTGGCGATGCTCGCCTCGGCCTGCGCGGGCGCCAGGTCGGTGCCCTTGACCCGCTGTTCGAGGAGCTGTACCTGGCCCGACAGCTCGTCGTACTTGCGATGGAAGTAGGCCAGTGCCTCTTCGGGTTCACCGGCCTGCCAGGAGCCGACGGCCCGCTCTCCCTCAGCCGTACGCACGTAGACGGTGCCGTCGTCGTCTACCCGGCCCCACGGGTCGGTGCTCACCGTGTCCTCCCGCACTATCCATCAGACCCTTCGGGACTACTTCGTCCCTAGTTTGTATTACGTCAGCTCTTGCCGGCGATTGTCACGTCTTTGATTTCGAGGGTTTGCTTCGGTGCTCCGGTCCCATCTCCCATGTCAGCGATGATGCCCGCTTTGTTCACCTTGTCCAGGATGTCGAGCCCCTTGGTGATCGTACCCACCGGCGTGTAATCCGGGGTGAGTCCGAGATCGCCGTAAACGAGGAAGAACTGGCTCCCCGTGCTGCCCGGCGCCGACGTCTTCGCCATCGCCACCGTGCCGCGCTTGTACGCCGCCCCCTGCAGGTTCTCCTCGGCCATCACGTAGCCGGGGCCGCCCGCGCCGTCCTGGCTCTTGCCGTCGGCCTTGGCCGTCGGGTCGCCGCACTGCAGCATCGGGAACTTGTCGCTGCCGAGCCGGTGGCACTTGCTGCCGTCGTAGAACTTCTTGGATGCCAGGAAGGCCAGCGAGTTGGTCGTGCAGGGCGCCTTGGCGTTGTCGAGCTCGACCACGATGGCGCCCAGGTTGGTGTCGAGCGTCATCGTCCTCTTGGCCGGTTCGGTCTTGACCTTGGCCGGCGGCATGCCGACGTCCTTGACCTGGCCGCCGGCCGCCTCCTTGACATAGTCGCAGGTGCCGGCCGCCGCGTCGTACGGCTTGGGCCCCTTGTCGGCCGCGGCCGACGCGGTGTCCTGCGGGGCCGAGGCCGAAGGCGAGGCGGCCGCCTCGGTCTTCGAGTCGCCGCCGCCGAGGAGCGCGACCGCGGCCACGATGCCGCCCACCACGACCACGACGCCGACCGTGGAGCCGATGATCGCGGTGCGCTTGGCCTTCTGCTCGCGCTCGATGCGGCGCTGCATCTGCCGCTCGTAGTGCTCACGTGCCAGCTGCTTCTGCCGGTCCTTGCCCGTGGCCACCGCTTTGCCTCCCATAGTCAATCAACTGAGGTGGGCGAATCGTATCGGCCAATGGGTAATGATTCGCAGCCCGGCGACCCGCACCGGTACCCTTCGGTTACATTCCCATTGGCTTTTCGACGAGATCACCTGAGGCAGATGCTCATCGCAGGCTTCCCCGCAGGGGCCCTCCAGACCAATTGTTACGTCGTCGCGCCCGCGGCCGGCGAGGAGTGCGTGATCGTCGATCCGGGCCAGGACGCCGCCGAAGGCGTCGACGAGCTGCTGCGCGAGCACCGGCTCAAGCCGGTCGCGGTGCTGCTCACGCACGGCCACCTCGACCACGTGTGGTCGGTCGCCCCCGTCTGCGGCGCGCGCGACGTCCCCGCGTGGATCCACCCCGACGACCGCCACCTGCTGAGCGACCCCTCGGCCGGCTGGGGCGGCGGCGTCTCGCTGTTCGGCGACATCAGGCTGAGCGAACCCGACGACGTGCGCGAGCTGTCCGACGGCGCGGAGCTCAGCCTGGCGGGCCTCGATCTCGTGGTCGACCACACCCCGGGCCATACCAGGGGGTCGGTGAGCTTCCGGCTGCCCGGCGACGAGATCATGTTCTCGGGCGACCTGCTGTTCGCCGGCTCCATCGGCCGTAGCGACCTTCCCGGCGGCGACTACGCGACCATCCTGCGCAGCCTGGCCACCAAGTGCCTGCCGCTGCCTGACGATACGGTCGTCCTGCCGGGCCACGGACCACAGACCACGATCGGCCGCGAGCGCGCCACCAACCCTTACCTGAAGGAAGCGGCGCCGCAGGCCGGTCCCACACGAGGGATCTAATGAGCTTCCAAGCACCCAAAGGCACCTTCGACTGGCTGCCGCCCAGCTCCGAGGCCATCCTGGCCGTGCGCGAGGCGCTGGCCGCCCCCCTGAGGCGGGCGGGCTACGGCTACGTCGAGACTCCCGTCTTCGAGGACACCGAGCTGTTCAAGCGAGGCGTGGGCGAGTCAACCGACGTGGTGTCGAAGGAGATGTACACCTTCCCCGACAAGGCGGGCAGGTCGCTGACCCTGCGCCCCGAGGGCACCGCCTCGGTCGTGCGCGCCGTGCTCCAGCACAACCTGCACACCGGCCAGCTCCCGGTCAAGTTGTGGTACTCCGGCAGCCAGTTCCGCTACGAGCGTGCCCAGAAGGGCCGCTACCGCCACTTCTGGCAGGTCGGGGCCGAGGCCCTGGGCTCCGAGGACCCGGCGCTCGACGCCGAGCTGATCGTGCTCGGCGCGCGGGGCTTCGCCTCGCTCGGGCTCCGGCAGGTCAAGCTGCTGGTCAACTCGCTCGGCGACAAGAACTGCCGGCCCGCCTACCGGGCCGCGCTGCAGGAGTTCCTGCGCGGGCTCGACCTCGACGCCGACACCAGGGCCCGCATCGAGATCAACCCGCTGCGGGTGCTCGACGACAAGCGGCCCGAGGTGCAGGCGCAGCTCACCGGTGCGCCGCTGGTGGTCGACCACCTGTGCGCGGCGTGCAAGAGCTACCACGAGGAGGTCCGCTCGCTGCTGACCGCCTCGGGCGTGGCCTTCGAGGACGACCCGCGGCTCGTGCGCGGGCTCGACTACTACACGCGCACCACGTTCGAGTTCGTGCACGGCGGGCTCGGCTCGCAGTCGGCCGTCGGCGGCGGCGGCCGCTACGACGGGCTCAGCGAGGTGCTGGGGGGCCCGCCGCTGCCCAGCGTCGGCTGGGCGCTCGGCGTCGACCGCACGTACCTGGCGATGGAGGCCGAGGGTCTGCTCGGCGAGGCCGCGCCGGGCCGCGTCCAGGTGTACGGTGTCCCGCTGGGTGACGACGCCCGCCGCCGCATGTTCCTGCTCCTCTCCGAGCTGCGCGAGGCGGGCATCAGCGCCGACATGGCCTTCGGCGGCAAGGGGCTCAAGGGCGCGATGAAGGGCGCGGACCGATCCGGCGCCCGGTTCGCGCTGATCCTGGGCGAGCGTGACCTCGCGGCCGAGGCCGTGCAACTGAAGGACCTGACCACCGCTGAACAGACCGAGGTGCCGCTGGCCCAGGTCGCCGACGTTTTGAAAGGGAAAGTGCAGTGATCCGCACGCATACGGCCGGGTCGCTCCGTGAGGAGCATGCCGGGCAGCAGGTGACGCTCGCAGGATGGGTGGCCCGCCGCCGTGACCACGGCGGCGTTGTCTTCATCGACCTGCGCGACGCCTCCGGCTCGGCGCAGGTGGTCTTCCGCGAGGAGGACCACGCCCACGACCTGCGCGCCGAGTACTGCGTGCAGGTGGTCGGCCAGGTCAGGGTGCGCCCGGAGGGCAACGCCAACCCCGAGCTGCCCACCGGCGCGATCGAGGTCGTGGCCGAGCGGGTCGAGGTGCTGAGCGAGTCCGCGCCGCTGCCGTTCCCCATCGAGGGCAACGTGGGCGTGTCGGAGGAGGCCCGGCTCAAGTACCGCTACCTCGACATCCGCCGCCAGCAGGTCGCCGGCGCCATGCGCACCCGCTCCAAGGCCACCTACCTGGCCAACGAGGTGATGCACGAGCTCGGCTTCGTCTACGTCGAGACCCCGACGCTGACCCGCTCGACCCCCGAGGGCGCGCGCGACTTCCTGGTGCCGGTCCGCCTGCAGCCCGGCAACTGGTACGCCCTGCCGCAGTCGCCGCAGCTGTTCAAGCAGCTCCTCCAGGTCGCCGGCCTGGAGCGCTACTACCAGCTCGCCAAGTGCTACCGCGACGAGGACCTGCGGGCCGACCGCCAGCCCGAGTTCACCCAGATCGACGTCGAGATGTCCTTCGTCGACCAGGAGGACGTCATCGAGGTCGGCGAGAAGCTGGTCGGCCGGCTGTGGCGGGAGATCCTCGGCTACGAGATCCCCATGCCGCTGCCGCGCATGACCTACGCCGACGCCATGGCCCGCTACGGCTCCGACAAGCCCGACCTGCGCTTCGGCCAGGAGCTCGTCGAGATGACCGACTACTTCGCCGACACCTCCTTCCGCGTCTTCCAGGCCGACTACGTCGGCGCGGTGGTCATGCCGGGCGGCGGCTCGCAGACCCGCAAGGAGCTCGACGGCTGGCAGGAGTGGGCGCGCAGCCGCGGCGCCAAGGGCCTGGCGTACGTGCTGGTCCAGGAGGACGGCACGCTCGGCGGCCCGGTCGCCAAGAACCTGTCGGAGCAGGAGCTGTCCGGCCTGGCCGCCAAGGTCGGCGCCAACCCCGGCGACGCGGTCTTCTTCGCCGCCGGCGCCCGCTCGGCCTCCCGCGACCTGCTGGGCGCGGCCCGGCTGGAGATCGGCCGGCGCTGCGGCCTGATCGACGAGTCGCAGTGGTCGTTCCTGTGGGTGGTCGACGCCCCCATGTTCGAGGAGGACGGCGAGGGCGGCTGGACGGCCGTGCACCACCCGTTCACCGGCCCCAAGCCGGAGTGGGCCGACAACTTCCAGGACCACCCGGGCGAGGCCCTGGCCTACGCCTACGACATGGTCTGCAACGGCATGGAGATCGGCGGCGGCTCGATCCGTATCCACCGGGCCGAGATGCAGCAGCGCGTCTTCGACGTGCTCGGCATCTCCAAGGAGGAGGCCGAGAGCAAGTTCGGCTTCCTGCTGGAGGCGTTCAAGTACGGCCCGCCCCCGCACGGCGGCATCGCCTACGGCTGGGACCGGATCTGCATGCTGCTGTCCGGCGGCGACTCGATCCGCGACGTGATCGCGTTCCCGAAGACCGCCTCCGGCTTCGACCCGCTGACCGCCGCGCCGACGCCGATCACGGCCGAGCAGCGCAAGGAGGCGGGAGTCGACGCCCAGCCCAAGTCCGAGGCCTGACACGACGACGGCGGGCGTCCCCTCTCCGAGGGGGACGCCCGCCGTTCTCGTGTGCCGAGCTACCTCAGCGTGACGCGCTTGATGATGATGGGGTTCTTCGGCGCGGTCGAGCCGCCGTCGCCCACGATGTCGTCGCCGTTGACGATGACGCCGTCCTTGGCGACCTTCTCGATGATCTCCAAGCCGGAGCGCACCATGCCGAGCACCGAGTACTGCGGCTCCAGCTGGCCGTTCTCGTCCGACAGCGAGATGGCGAACTGGCTGCTGTTCTGCCCGGCGGCGCCGTCGGGCTGGGTCAGGAACACCACGCCCTTGGTGTAGGACATGGTGCCGGCGGCCTCGTCGCCGAACACGTAGCCGGCCGTGCCCTGCCCGTCGGTCGGGTTCCTGCCGTCGGCCTTGGCCTGCGGGTCGCCGCACTGCAGCAGGAACAGGCCGGCCGTCTCCGGCGTCGCCAGCCGGTGGCACTTGGTGTTGTTGTAGAAGCCCTTCCTGGCCAGGAACGCCATCGAGTTGACCGAGCACGGGGTCGCGTTCGCGTCGACGTCGATGACGATGTTGCCGTGGTTGGTGGTCACGGTCATCGTCTTGAGCTTCAGGTTGGGCCGCTTGCCCGGCAGGCCGACGAACTTGTTGGGCGCGGAGTCGTCACGCTTGTACGTGCACGACACCTCGCCCGCCTTCTTCGGCGGCGCGGTGCTCGGCAGCTCCGTCGGCGCGGGAGAACTGGTGCTGGCGGAGGGCGTGGGCGTGCTCGCCGCCGCGGCCGTCTTCTTGTCGTCGCCCATCAGGGTGGTCGCGGCGAAGATGCCGCCCGCCACCACGACGACGGCCACGCCCGCGCCGATGAAGGTGTTCCGCCTGCCTTTGGCGGTCTGTTCGGCCGCGCGCCGCGCCTGCCGCTCCTTGTGCTCCCGGGCCAGCTCGCTCTGGCGGTCGTCGCCGCTCACCGGTTGTCTCCTTCATCTTTGCCGACACATGACCAAACAACTCCGCGAATGCTACCGGCCTCCGATATGTGCCGGGCGTAAGTGGCGGAAGCCACTGACTGGGGCAAGTGGGAGATAGAACCTTTCGGTATGAGAATTCGTAGTCCAGGTGAGGCCCCTACCAAGGAGTGATCGTGTTCGAGCAGATCCTCGGCCTGCCGGCCCATCCGCTCATCGTCCATTTCGCCGTGGTGCTGACGCCGCTGCTCGTCCTCCTGGCGGGGGCGTACGCGCTGCTGCCACGCGTACGGGCCCTGACGGCGTGGGCGGTGGTGCTGCTCGCCGTGGCCGCCCCCGTGGCGGTCCTGGTGGCCAAGGAGAGCGGGGAGAGCCTGAAGCGGGCCCGCTTCGCCGACGTGGAGGGCCCGCTCGGGGCGCGCGTCGCCGACCACGAGAGCTTCGCGAACCCGTTGCTGCTGTCGGTGGCCGGTCTGGCCGCCGCCTCCCTGGCCCTCGTGTACGCCACCACCCCCGCGCGCCGCTCGGTCACCTCCGACCGGTTCGGCAGGCCCGTCACGTTCGTCCTGTCGGCGCTGACGGTCGTCCTGGCGGCCGTGGCGGGGTGGTTCTGCTTCCGCGCGGGCGACTCCGGGGCCAGGGCCGTGTGGGCCGCGGCGGGTCTGACCGGCGTGTAATCTCGCGTTGTGGATAGCCTGTTCGATTCGGCGGCTGAGGAGGCCACCCCGCAACCCCTCGCGGTGCGGATGCGCCCGCGCACCCTCGACGAGGTGATCGGCCAGCGACACCTGCTGGGCCCCGGCACCCCGCTGCGGCGGCTGGTCGAGAGCGAGGCCCCCATGTCGCTGTTCCTGTGGGGCCCGCCCGGCACCGGCAAGACGACCCTGGCCTACGTCGTCTCCAACGTCACCAAGCGCCGCTTCGTCGAGATCTCCGCCGTCTCGGCGGGCGTCAAGGACGTCCGCGCCGCCATCGACAACGCCCGCCGCGAGCTGGGCATGAGCGGCCGGCAGACCGTGCTGTTCGTCGACGAGGTCCACCGCTTCAACAAGGCCCAGCAGGACGCCCTGCTGCCGGCGGTGGAGAACCGCTGGGTCACCTTCATCGGCGCCACCACCGAGAACCCGTCCTTCTCGGTCATCTCGCCGCTGCTGTCGCGCTCGCTGCTGCTCACGCTGGAGTCGCTGTCCGACGACGACGTGCGCGCCGTCCTGGAGCGCGCGGTGGCCGAGCCGCGCGGCCTGGACGGGCGGCCCCGGCTCGCGCCCGAGGCCCTCGACCACCTGGTGCGCCTGGCCGGCGGCGACGCCCGCAGGTCGCTGACCTACCTGGAGGCCGCCGCCCTGCTGGCCGACGACATCACCGTCGAGGTGGTGGAGAAGGCCGCCGACAAGGCGGCCGTGCGCTACGACCGCCAGGGCGACCAGCACTACGACGTGATCAGCGCGTTCATCAAGTCGATGCGCGGCTCCGACGCCGACGCGGCGCTCCACTACCTGGCCCGCATGATCGAGGCCGGCGAGGACCCGCGCTTCATCGCCCGCCGCATCGTCATCTTCGCCTCCGAGGACGTCGGCATGGCCGATCCCACCTGCCTGCAGACGGCGGTGGCCGTGGCCCAGGCCGTGCAGCTCATCGGGCTGCCCGAGGGGCAGATCAACCTGGCCCAGGCCGTCATCCACTGCGCGATGGCGCCCAAGTCCAACGCGGTCGTCAAGGCCATCGGCGCGGCGGTCGGCGACGTCCGCAAGGGGCTGATCGGCCAGGTCCCCGGCCACCTGCGCGACGCCCACTACCCCGGCGCCGCCAAGCTCGGCCACGGCGACGGCTACAAGTACCCGCACGACTTCGACCACGGCCTCGTGCGCCAGGACTACGCGCCCGAGCAGGTGCGCGACCGCCGCTACTACGAGCCCACCCGCCACGGCGCAGAGGCTCCCGTGGCCGACCGCTGGGCCAGGATCCGCGACTTCCTGCGCGGCTCCTGACCGTCCCGCCCGCACGCCAGATTGATCGCCACCATGACCGTCACCTCGAACGACCACCGCGCGAGCTTCGACGCCCGCATCACCTTCGGCAACGGCGGCGACCTCGCCGTCCACGGCTTCCGCGTCGACCTGCCCGGCCCCGACACCTCCGAAGGCGAGATCGCCGCCCTGTTCGTGGCCTCGCTCGGCCTGCTGATGACCGACGGCGTCGAGCTGACCAACGTCGAGATCTTCGCCGAGCCGCACAAGGGCACCAGGGGAGGGCCGTCCGACCGCGCGGCCACGGCCGCCCCGGCGGCCGGGGGAGCGCTGGTCGAGCTCGCCCGTCCGCCCGCCGAGGGCGGCACCTGCCTGGTGGCGCCCGGCGGCGACCTGCCGGGCCTGCCCCTCTCGCGCGCGGCCGAGCTGCCCGCCGTGGTGGTGCGGCTGGAAGGGGCCGGGGGGCGGGAGGTCGGCGTGGGCACGCTGGCCGCCTTCGAGGTGCGCGGCAGGGCCGTGCTGCTGCACACCGGCGCGGGCGACGGCGGGCGGCTCACCCCGGAGGCCGCCGCGTGGCTGGCCGCGGGCGGCGTGGCCCTGGTCGGCACCGACGCCGACACCCTCGACGGCACCACGCCTGAGGGGGACGACGGGCGTGTGGACAGCCCGGCGCTCGACGTGCTGCTCGCCGCCGGTGTGCCGGTCGTGGAGCGGCTGACCGGGCTCGACCGGCTGCCGCCGACCGGCGCCCTGTTCACGGCCGCGCCGCCGCTGCTGGAGGGCGTCGGGCGGGTTCCCGTACGCGCCTTCGCCCGCGTCCCCGAGGCGTGACAGGCGGCGTGACAGGAGGCGGCCGGGCGGCGGAAGGCCTGGTCAGGGCGGCATGCGATCGGTCACGGAAGCGTCCGCAGGCGACCTGGCCGCCGGATCGGACCCGGTTTCCTCACGAACGTTGTCGCCGGGACGCGATAAGGTTCTTGCCGTTCCGGCCCAGCGTACGAGGGAGATGAGCGGATGCTTACCGCTGGAGAGGTCGCCGGGCTGATCGCGGCCACGGGCTGGATTGTCCTGGTCTGCGTTCTCGCCATGGTGCTCGTCAAGCTCGCCAGGCTGCTCACCGAGACCACCAAGGCGGTCTCCGACCTGAACAACCGCCTGGTTCCGCTGCTCGACGACGTGAGCGTCACGGTCAACGAGACCAACAGGCAACTGGTCGCGGTCGAGGCCATCGCCCAGGACGTCAAGCAGGTCAGCGCCCACGCCGCCAAGCTCAGCGCGGTGACGCAGACCATCTTCACGGGCCCGTTGATCAAGGTGTCGTCGCTCGGCTACGGCGTGCGGCGCGCCATCGAGGCCCGCAGGCCGCCGAGGCGGTCCCGGTGATCAGACGGCTGTTCTACCTCTCGCTCGGCGCGTTCCTCGCCTTCTGGGTGATGCGCAGGCTGCAGGCGCTGCACCCGACCCACGTCGTCCGGCGCACGGCCGACGGCGCGGCGGGCATGCTCGCGCGGGTGAGAGACTTTACCTCTGACGCGCTCGGCGAGGCCGCCGAGCGCGAAACCCAGTTGCGGGCCCGCTTCGGGCTCGACAACGCTGAAGACAACAACTGACTACCAGCAAAGGATGGCCACAATGGAGTCGGCAGAGATAGCCCGCCGCTTCCTGCGCTTCTTCGAGGAGCGTGGGCACAAGGTCGTGCCCTCGGCCAGCCTGATCGCTGAGGACCCCACGCTACTCCTGGTTCCTGCCGGTATGGTGCCGTTCAAGCCGTACTTCCTGGGGCAGCGCAAGCCTCCGGCGTCACGGCTGGCAACCGCGCAGAAGTGCGTGCGCACGCCCGACATCGAAGAGGTCGGCAAGACCACCCGGCACGCCACCTTCTTCCAGATGCTCGGCAACTTCTCCTTCGGCGACTACTTCAAGTCCGAAGTGATCCCGTTCGCGTGGGAGCTGCTCACCCGCTCCGAGTCCGACGGCGGCTTCGGCTTCCCCGAAGACCGGCTCTGGGCGACCGTCTACCTCGAGGACGACGAGGCCTACGACATCTGGCGCAACAAGGTCGGCGTGCCCGAGAGCCGCATCCAGCGTCGCGGCCTGGAGGACAACTACTGGCACATGGGCGTGCCCGGCCCCGGCGGCCCCTGCTCGGAGATCTACTACGACCGCGGCCCCGAGTACGGCAAGGAGGGCGGCCCCGTCGCCGACGAGGACCGCTACCTCGAGGTCTGGAACCTCGTCTTCATGCAGTACCAGCTCAGCCAGGTCCGCACCAAGGTCGACTTCGACATCTCCGGCGAGCTGCCGGCCAAGAACATCGACACCGGCATGGGCCTTGAGCGCATGGCGACGATCCTGCAGGGCGTCGACAACCTCTACGAGATCGACACCACCTACAAGATCCTCGACAAGGCGGCCGAGCTCACCAAGACCCGCTACGGCCGCGACCACCGCGCCGACGTGAGCCTGCGCGTGATCGCCGACCACGTGCGCACCGGCACCATGCTGGTCGCCGACGGCGTCATGCCCGGCAACGAGGGCCGCGGCTACGTGCTGCGCCGCATCCTGCGCCGCTCGGTGCGCAACCTGCGCCTGCTCGGCTCCGGCGACGAGCGCTACATGCACGAGCTGACCGACGTCGCGATCAACGTGATGGGCGAGCAGTACCCCGAGCTCAAGGCCGACGCGCCGCAGATCCACGGGATCATCGACGCGGAGGAGGCGTCCTTCCTGGGCACGCTCCGCACCGGCACCGCGATCTTCGACGTGGCCGTCGAGGAGACCAAGCGCAAGTCGGGCACGACGCTCTCGGGCGACCAGGCGTTCAAGCTGCACGACACCTACGGCTTCCCGATCGACCTCACCCTGGAGATGGCGGCCGAGCAGGGGCTCAAGGTCGACGAAGAGGGCTTCCGCCGCCTCATGAAGGAGCAGCGGCAGAACGCCAAGGCCGACGCGGCGGCCAAGAAGACCGGCAACGCCGACATCTCCGTCTTCGGCCACCTGCTGGAGAAGGCCGGCAAGATCGACTTCCTCGGCTACGACGAGACCGAGGCCGAGACGTCCGTCGTCGGCATCCTGGTCGACGGCGTCAGCGTGCCGGCGGCCGGTGCGGGCACGACCGTCGAGATCGTGCTCGGCCGCACTCCGTTCTACGCCGAGGGCGGCGGCCAGCTCGCCGACCAGGGCGTCATCCGCACGGCGGGCGCCGAGGTCGAGATCCTCGACGTGCAGTCGCCGCTCAAGGGCCTGATCGTCCATCGCGGCAAGATCCGCAGCGGTGAGCTGAAGGCCGGCGACGAGGCCCAGGCCGAGATCGACGTTGAGCGCCGCCGGGCGATCTCGCGCAGCCACAGCGCCACCCACCTGGTCCACCGCGGCTTCAAGAACGCGCTGGGCGAGACGGCCGCGCAGGCGGGCTCGGAGAACTCCCCGGGCCGCTTCCGCTTCGACTTCACCGCGGCCGGCGCGGTCCCGGCCAGCGTGCTGCGCGACGTCGAGGACGAGGTCAACGCGGTGCTGATCAACGACCTCAAGGTCAACGCGTTCTACACCTCCCAGGCCGAGGCCAGGGCGATGGGCGCGCTGGCGATGTTCGGCGAGAAGTACGGCGACGAGGTCCGCGTGGTCGAGATCGGCGACTACTCGCGCGAGCTGTGCGGCGGCACCCACGTCCACAGCTCGGGGCAGCTCGGCCTGGTCAAGGTGCTGGGCGAGCAGTCGGTCGGCGCGGGCGTGCGCCGGGTCGAGGCGCTGGTCGGCATCGACGCCTTCCGCTTCCTGGCCCGCGAGAGCGTGCTGGTGGCCCAGCTGTCCGAGCAGCTCAAGGCGCGCCGCGAGGAGCTGCCCGAGCGCATCGAGGGCATCGTCACCCGCCTGCGCACCGCCGAGAAGGAGCTGGAGAAGGTGCGCTCGGCGCAGGTGCTCCAGGTGGCCGGCGAGCTGGCGTCCCAGGCCCGTGACCTGCACGGAGTCTCCGTGGTGACTCACCGCGCGCCTGATGGCACCGGCGCCGACGACCTGCGTAAGCTCGCGCTTGATGTGCGTGGCAGATTCCCGGCCGACCGGCCGGCGGTCGTGGTGATCGCCGGCGCCCCCTCCGACCGGCCCGTGGTGGTCGCCGCGGTCAACGAGGCGGGGCGCGAGCGGGGGCTCAAGGCCGGAAGGCTGGTCGGCGTCGCCGCCAAGGCTCTTGGGGGTGGCGGTGGCGGCAAGGACGATGTCGCGCAGGGCGGCGGTACGCGGCCCGAGGCGATCGGCGACGCGCTCGGCCTGGTCGAACAGGCCATCGGCGAGCAGATCGGATGACATGAGGTTCGGTTCGCGGATCGGCGTCGACGTCGGATCCGTACGCATCGGCGTGGCCCGCAGCGACCCCAGTGGGACGCTGGCCACGCCGGTCGAGACCGTGCGGCGCGGCAAGGGCGACCTCGACCGCATCGCCGAGATCGTCGCCGAGCACGAGGCGATCGAGGTGATCGTGGGGTTGCCCACCTCGCTGTCCGGGCGTGAGGGGCAGGCGGCCGGGCTGGCCCGCGCGTTCGCCACCGAGCTGGCCGGGCGGCTGGCGCCCACGCCGGTGCGGCTGTTCGACGAGCGGCTCACCACGGTCGCCGCCCAGCACGGGCTGCGGGCCAGCGGCGTACGCGCCAAGAAGCAGCGCGGGGTCGTCGACCAGGCGGCCGCCGTCGTGCTGCTGCAGGACGCCCTCGACTCCGAACGCGCCACCGACAGACCACCAGGCAGGCCCGTCGAACCGCCCCCCGCGGCGGCCGACGGACCTGCCTCATGACCGGGCGGCACTGCGAGGCCCGCGACGAGGCCATGACCTGTGCGCCCGCTCCGACGCCGCCAGTCCGGCGCCTGCCCGGCGAGGTGGTCACGTGAGCGCCACCCCTGAGGACGACGGCGGCGAAGTGGTCCCGTTCCAGCGGGCCGACTCCGAGCAGGAGTCGCCGCCGGAGCCGGCGGCCGGGGAGCCTCCGGGCGACGGCGACGGCCCGCCGCAGCGTCGGGGCCGGGCCCTGGGCAAGGCGGGGCTGATCTCCGCCGCGCTGGTGGCCGCCCTGGTGGCGGCGGGGGCGGGCGCGCTCACGGTGGTCAGGCCGTACCTGAGCCCCGACGACTTCGAGGGCGTGGGCAGCGGGACGGTCACCGTCCGCATCCCGCCGGGCGCGAACGCCGAGGAGATCGGCACCGCGCTGGCCGACGCGGGGGTGGTGGCCAGCTCGCGTTCGTTCGTGAACGCGGCCCAGGAGCGGGCCGTGGCCAACCGGCTGCGTCCCGGCCACTACCGGCTGCGCAAGGGCATGGCCGCGGGCGCGGCGCTCGACCTGCTGCTCGCGCCGGCGTCCCGGCTCGTCAGGCGGGTGGCGGTGCCCGAGGGGCTGCGCGCGAACGAGGTGCTGCGGCGCGTCGCCCAGCTGGCCGCGCTGCCGCTGAAGGAGCTGCAGGCCGTCGACAAGAGCCTCATCGGGCTGCCCACGTACGCGCCCGGGATCGAGGGCTTCCTGTTCCCCGCCACCTACGACGTCGAGCCCGGCGACAAGCCCGTGGACGTGCTGGCCGCCATGGTGGAGCGGTGGGGCGTGGCCGCCCGGCAGATCCATCTGGCGGACGGGGCCCGGCGGCTCGGCCTGACCCCGCTGGAGGCCCTCACGGTCGCCAGCCTCGTCCAGGCGGAGGGCGGCACCGACGCCGATTACCCCAAGATCGCCAGAGTGATCTACAACAGGCTCAAGAGCAACACGCCGCTGGAGCTGGACACCACGGTCCTGTACGCGCAGAACCGCCGGTCACTGAAGGTCACGGAGAGCGACACCAAGGTGAACTCGCCCTACAACACCTACCGCCGCCGCGGGCTGCCGCCGGCGCCCATAGCCAATCCGGGGGAGAAGGCGCTGCTGGCGGCGCTGAACCCAGCCGCAGGTGATTGGCACTGGTTTGTGACGACGGATCCGGCGCATAGAATCACCAAATTCACCAACAAAGAGAGCGAGTTCGTGAGATACCGGGAAGAGTTGAACAAGAACCTCGGGACAGGCTGATGTTCGGCGGGACCCCCCTCGTCCCCGCGCAAAAGCCCCATCCCGGGTCATGCGCTCTCTTCTCATCCCCTAGCATGGCTACCCAGAGTGATCTCCGCTGGTCGTGGGAGCATGCCCGGCGGATCCCCCCGTTCCGCCCGGTGACCCCAGCCGGTTCGGCACAACCGCTTGACGCCGAACGGGCCGTACCGGGAGATTGGCCAGCGCACCTATGAGCGATCTCGATCTGAACTCCCTGCTCGGCACCGAGGACGACGAGGGTCGGTCCCGGCGCCGTTCCCGTGGCTCCGGAAAGCGCGGCGGCAACCGCCGGCGGCGCAGACGGCGCAACCGTGGCGGCTTCATCGCGCCGCTGCTCGCCTTCGTGGTGCTGGCGGGCATCATCGGCGGCGGCGGCTACTACGGCTACCTGTGGGTCAGCGACGCCCTCGTGCCCGACGACTACACCGGCCAGGGCACCGGCGAGGTGATCGTCGAGATCAAGGACGGCCAGAGCGCGTCGGAGGTGGCCGAGGAACTCGTGCGCCTGGGCGTCGTGGCCAGCGCCAGGGCGTTCAGCACCGCCATCGGCAACGCCGGCAAGAGCGGGTCGCTCCAGCCCGGCCAGTACAAGATGCGCAAGAAGATGTCGGCGGCCGACGCGGTGGCGATGCTGAGCCCCGAGAACAAGCTGCTGGCCAAGGTGCCGGTCAAGGAGGGCCTGCGCCTGTCCGACACGCTGACCACGCTGGCCAAGGCGACGGACAAGCCGGTCAAGGCGTTCGCGGCCGCGGCCAAGGACACCGGCGACCTCGACCTGCCGTCGTACGCCAAGGGCAAGCTCGAAGGGTACGCCTTCCCGGCCACCTACCAGTTCCCGCCCAACGCCACCCCGGCCCAGATCCTGGGCGCGATGGTCAAGCGGTTCAACCAGACCGCCGAGGAGGTCGACCTCGAAGGCGGCGCCAAGGCGCTCGGGCACAAGCCCCAGGACATCGTGATCATCGCCAGCATCATCCAGGCCGAGGCCGGCAGGTTCGAGGACATGCCCAAGATCGCCCGCGTCATCTACAACCGGCTCGACCGCGACCCGGAGATGAAGCTGGAGATGGACAGCACGGTCATGTACGCCCTCAACAAGTACCGCACCGCAGCCACCTTCGCCGAGACGAAGACGAAGAGCCGGTACAACACCTACATGTACCTCGGCCTGCCGCCGGGCCCGATCTCGAACCCGGGTCAGCACGCCATCGAGGCGGCGCTCAACCCGGCCAAGGGCGACTGGCTCTACTTCGTCGCCACCGACCCCAAGAGCAGCGTCACCAAGTTCGCCACCACCGAGGCCGAACGCCAGGCACTGCTGGCCGAGTACAAGCGGAACGGCGGCTGACCCCCGCAGGCGGGCCGCGGGACGACCGGCGGCCCGCCCACGCGGCGTGGTAGGAGTAGGGACCGTGTTTCCGGAAGGAGTGTCGATGCGGGCTGCGGTCATGGGCTCGCCGATCGGGCATTCGCTCTCGCCCCACCTGCACAGGGCCGCCTACGCGGCGATGGGGCTCGACGAGTGGAGCTACGAGGCGTTCGAGTGCGACGAGGCGCGGCTGCCCGGCCTGCTCGCCGGGCTGACCCCCGTACGCGGACAGGGCGGCGGTGAGCGGGCCTGGGCGGGCCTGTCGCTGACGATGCCGCTCAAGCGGGCCGTGCTGCCGCTCCTCGACATCGTCTCCGACCTGGCCGTCGAGGTGGGCGGGGCCAACACCGTGGTCTTCGCCGACGGCCTGCGCCACGGGCACAACACCGACGTCCACGGCATCCAGCGGGCGCTGGCCGAGGCGGGCGTGCCCGCGCCGCGCTCGGCGACCGTCCTGGGCGGCGGCGCCACGGCCGCCTCCGCGCTGGCGGCCCTGCGCAACCTGGGGCTGTTCGCGGTCACGCTGCTGGTACGCGACCCGGCCAGGGCGGGGGAGACGGCCGAGGTGGCCGACCGGCTGGGCGTGACGCTGGCGGTGGAGACGTTCGACAAGCTCGACGCGTCCATCGGGGTGGACCTGGTGGTCTCCACGCTGCCCGCGGGGGCCGCCGACGCGTGGGCGGGGCGGCTGGCCCGGGTGCCGGCGCTGTTCGACGTGGTCTACGCCCCCTGGCCGACCAGGGCGGCCACGGCGGTCCGCGAGGCGGGCGGCACGGTGGTCGGCGGCTTCCCGATGCTCCTGCACCAGGCCGTGCGCCAGGTGGAGCTGATGACCGGCCGCACGGACGTGCCGGTCGAGGCCATGCGCGCGGCGGGCGAGGCCGAGATCGCCCGGCGGTCCACGGCCCCGCAGGGCTGATCTCCCGGACGATTACCCGTGCCTGCGGGATGATTCGAGGCGCCTGCGTGGTTGTGGTAATGTAGCTCTCTGATCGGTCCGGCATGCCTTGCTGGACGCGCAAGCGGAGGTCTCCCTCCCACCCGAGTCACCGCAAGGCGGCCGGGTCCAGGATCACGCCGGACTCTCCGGGGAGCTCGAGGCCACGAAGCCACAGAGCTCAGTGGCCCCGCATGCGCGACGTGCGGGGCTTTTCGCGTCTTCGGCGCGGAAGGCCCCCGCCACGACGAGCACGTAGGGATCGCAAACCTAGGAGGCCCCATCAGCACTGAGCCCCGCATCAACGAGCGTATCCGAGTTCCCGAGGTTCGCCTCGTGGGCCCGAACGGCGAGCAGGTCGGCATCGTCAGCATTCACGACGCGCTGAAGCTCGCCCAGGAGGCCGACCTTGACCTCGTCGAGGTCGCGGCCACGGCTCGACCGCCCGTGTGCAAGCTCATGGACTACGGCAAGTTCAAGTACGAGTCCGCGATGAAGGCGCGCGAGGCGCGCAAGAATCAGGCGCACACGATCATCAAGGAGATCAAGCTCCGGCCGAAGATCGACCCGCACGACTACGAGACCAAGAAGGGTCACGTGGTGCGGTTCCTCAAGGCGGGGGACAAGGTCAAAGTCACGATCATGTTCCGTGGGCGTGAGCAGTCCCGGCCGGAGCTCGGCTTCCGGCTGCTGCAGCGGCTCGCGGAGGACGTCCAGGAGCTCGGGTTCGTGGAGTCCCAGCCCAAGCAGGACGGCCGTAACATGATCATGGTGATCGGTCCGCACAAGAAGAAGGCCGAGGCCAAGGCCGAAAAGGCCGCCGCCAAGGCGCAGCGTGGCGAGGAGCCTTCCGAGCTGGAAGAGGAGGCTTCCGTACCGGAAGCGGAACCTTCCGTACAGGAAGCGTGACCTGCGGCTGGGGTTAGCCTTACAACACGCGCCCCAGCAGCCGCCACCGGCAGACGAACAAGCCGCGACCGGGTCGGCCAGCACCGGCCCGGCCACAGGCACGACCGAATTGAGGAGAGACGGCGACATGCCGAAGATGAAGACGCACAGCGGTGCGAAGAAGCGGTTCCGGCTCACCGGCACCGGCAAGCTCAAGCGCCGCCGCGCCAGCCGCGCGCACTACAACGAGTGGAAGTCCTCCACGCTGACGCGTCGTCTCAAGGGTGAAGTCGTCGTTTCGCCGGCAGACACCAAGAAGATCAAGAAGCTGCTCGCCAAGTAGCGCGAACCCCCGGGGAGAAGAACATGGCACGCGTGAAGCGGGCGCTCAACGCCAAGAAGAAGCGCAAGGTCGTCCTCGACAGGGCGAGTGGTTATCGTGGCCAGCGGTCGAGGCTGTACCGCAAGGCCAAGGAGCAGATGCTCCACTCGATGACGTACGCCTACCGGGACCGCAAGGACCGTAAGGGTGCGTTCCGCCGTCTGTGGATCCAGCGGATCAACGCCGCTGCCCGCGCCAACGGCATGACCTACAACCGCCTGATCCAGGGCCTGCGCCTGGCCGGCATCGAGGTCGACCGCAAGATCCTCGCTGACCTCGCGGTCAACGACGCCCCGACCTTCGCCACGCTCGTCGAGGCCGCCAAGAAGGCGCTCCCGGCGAACGTGAACGCTCCGGCCACCGCGAGCTGAGGTCGCCTTCAGACACATGAGGGCCCACCGTCACGGTGGGCCCTTTTGCTGTATCCACGCATGACCAGGGGGAGAGCATGGCCGGGTCCGAGCTGACCAACGTGAAGTCGCCGAGGGTGAAGGCCGCACGCAGGCTCACCAAGCGCGCCTTCAGGGAGCAGGACCGCAGGTTTCTGGCCGAGGGACCGCAGGCGGTGCGTGAGGCGCTCAAGCTCGACGGGGTGGTCCTGGAGCTGTTCGCCACGGCCGAGGCCGAGCTGCGGCACGCAGAGCTCGTCACCCAGGCCACGCTGCAGGGGGTGCCCGTCCACCGGGCCAGCGGCGAGGTCATGTCGGAGCTGTCCCAGACCGTGACCCCGCAGGGGCTGCTGGCGGTGTGCCGGTTCGTGCACGTGCCGCTGGAGGAGGCGCTCGACGGGGAGCCGAAGCTGGTCGCGATGCTGGCGCACGTACGCGACCCGGGCAACGCCGGCACCGTCATGCGGGCGGCCGACGCCGCCGGGGCGGACGCCGTGATCTTCACCGACGCCTCCGTCGACCCCTACAACGGCAAGTGCGTACGCGCCAGCGCGGGCAGCCTGTTCCATTTGCCGGTCGTCATCGGTGCACCGGTAGCCCCCGCCGTGCGTCAACTCAGGGAGCGGGGCATGCGCGTGCTGGCGGCCGACGGCGCGGGCAAGCACACGCTCGACGACGTGGATCTTTCCGGACCGACCGTGTGGATCTTCGGGAACGAGGCCTGGGGACTGCCGGAGGAGATACGCGCCGAGGCGGACGATGTGGTCAGAGTGCCTATCTACGGACAGGCTGAAAGTCTGAACCTGGCCACCGCCGCGGCGGTGTGCCTTTACTCCTCCGCCAGGGCTCAGCGAGTGCCCTAGGCGGCCGGAAACCCGCTATTGTCGGCGTTGTAGGCGGAGGAGGCGAGGTCGTGCACGGCGCAGAAACCGACGGGCGAGTCGTGGCCGCCGCGTGCACGATCTCCATCGACGACCTCCCCGACGGCCTTATCGTGACCGACCGATATGGGTGCGTGCTGGCCGTCAACCGGGCCGCCGTCCGGCTCACGCGGGTCGCCATGGAGCGCGCGGTGGGCCGGGAGATGAACGAGGTCTTCCCCTTCCGCGACCACGACGGGCGCGAGTGGTGGAAGGGCCTCGACCCCGAGGGCGGGCTGCGTACCCGCACCAGGGTCCCCGAGCGGCCGCTGCACCTGCCGGGCGGGCAGGAGCTCTACGTCGCGGCCCGGCTGGTGCGCGAGCCCGAGCGCGGCGGCGAGGTCGAACGCGTGACGATCACGCTGCGCGACGGCGGCGCCCGCGCCCGGCTGGAGCGCAGCCGCGCCGACCTGGTCTCCACCGTGGCCCACGAGCTGCGCTCGCCGCTGACCAGCGTCAAGGGCTTCACCGCCACCCTGCTGGCCAAGTGGACGCGCTTCACCGACGAGCAGAAGCGCGTCATGCTGGAGACCGTCAACAACGACGCCGACCGCGTCACCCGTCTCATCACCGAGCTGCTCGACGTCTCGCGCATCGAGTCCGGGCGGCTGGAGGTGCGCCGCCAGGTCGTCGACCTGCCGACCAGGGCGCGCCGGCTCGTCGCCGGCCGGGTCGCGGCGGGCGACTCCGAAGACCGCTACCGCCTGATCGTCGGCGACCGCCTGCCCGAGATGTGGCTCGACCAGGACAAGATCGACCAGATTCTGGGTAATCTGGTGGAGAACGCGGTGCGCCACGGGCGTGGCACCGTGACGATCGAGATCGAGTCCGTCGGATGGGGAGTGGCCGTGTCGGTGCGCGACGAGGGCGAGGGCATCGAGCCCGAGCTGGCTCCGCGCGTCTTCCGGCAGTTCTGGCGGGGCGGCAACAGCCGCCGCCGCGGCGGCACCGGGCTCGGCCTGTTCATCGTGAAGGGCCTGGTCGAGGCACACGGCGGCACGATCACCGTGCAGCGCGCGCCCGAGGGCGGCGCGGAGTTCCGATTTACCGTGCCCACCGGCACACCCGACTTCGCCACGGTCTGAAGCCCCGAGCGGCTTGCCGCCTGAGCCCGTCGAAGTCGGTCCGGTGGGCGGGCCCCACTAGACTCGTTTCCGCTCAAGCCCTGGATACGGAGCTCACTCTTGTCTGACTACGACCCCGTCGAGGTGACGCCGTTGCACGCCGACGAGCTGTCCCGCATGGAGGCCGACGCCCTCACGGCGATCAAGGCGGCCGACAGCCTCGACGCACTCAAGCAGGCCAGGCTGGCGCACGCGGGCGACCGCTCGCCCATCGCCCTGGCCAACCGCGAGATCGGCGCCCTGCCGCCGGCCGCCCGAGCCGAGGCCGGCAAGCGCGTCGGCGGCGCCCGCAGAGCGATCGGCGAGGCGCTGGCCGCCCGCCAGGCCGAGCTGGAGGCCGAGCGCGACGCCCGGGTGCTCGTCGAGGAGACCGTCGACGTCACCCTGCCGTGGGACCGCCGGCCGCGCGGCGCCCGCCACCCGCTGACCACGCTGCAGGAGCGCATCGCCGACGCGTTCGTCGCCATGGGCTACGAGGTCGCCGAGGGCCCCGAGCTCGAAGGCGAGTGGTTCAACTTCGACGCGCTCAACATCGCCACCGACCACCCGGCCCGCTCCGAGCACGACACGTTCTTCGTGGACTCCACCGAGTCGGGCATGGTGCTGCGCACCCAGACCTCGCCGGTGCAGATCCGCGCGCTGCTGCAGCGCGAGCTGCCGGTCTACGTGATCTCGCCGGGCAAGACGTTCCGCACCGACGAGCTCGACGCCACCCACACCCCGGTCTTCCACCAGACCGAGGGGCTGGCCGTCGACGAGGGCCTGACCATGGCCCACCTCAAGGGCACGCTCGACAGGTTCGCCGAGGTCATGTTCGGCAAGGGCATCACCACCCGGTTCCGGCCGAACTACTTCCCCTTCACCGAGCCGTCCGCCGAGATGGACCTGAAGTGCTTCGTCTGCCGCGGCGCCTCGGCGATCCCCGGCAACCCGCCGTGCCGCACCTGCAAGTCCGAGGGCTGGATCGAGTGGGGCGGCTGCGGCATGGTCAACCCGCGGGTGCTCATCGCCTGCGGCGTCGACCCCTCGCGCTACTCCGGGTTCGCGTTCGGCATGGGGATCGAGCGCACGCTGATGTTCCGCCACAACGCCGAAGACATGCGAGACATGATCGAGGGGGACGTGCGCTTCACGCTCCCGTTCGGAATGGAGATCTGATGAAGGTCCCGCTCTCCTGGCTGCGGGAGTACGTCGATCTCCCGGCGGCCACCGCGCACGAGGTGGCCGACAGGCTCACCATGGCCGGGCTCAAGCTCGAGGCCATCACCTCCTACGGCCACGACGTCAAGAACGTCGTCGTCGGCGAGGTGCTGGAGATCGAGGAGCTGTCCGGTTTCAAGAAGCCGATCAGGCACTGCAAGGTCGAGGTGGGCGAGGCGACGCCGCGCGAGATCGTCTGCGGCGCCACGAACTTCGTCGCCGGCGACCGCGTGCCCGTCGTGCTGCCCGGCGGCGTGCTGCCGGGCGGGTTCGAGGTGGGGGCGCGCAAGACGTACGGGCGCATGTCCGAGGGCATGATCTGCTCCGAGCGCGAGCTGGGCCTCGGCGACGACCACAACGGCATCATGGTGCTGCCCGCCGACACGCCCATCGGCACCGACGTGGTCGAGCTGCTCGGCCTGCGCGACGACGTGATCGAGCTGGAGATCACGCCTGACATCGGCTACGCGCTGTCCGTGCGCGGCGTGGCCCGCGAGGTGGCCACCGCGTTCGGCGTGGCCTTCCGCGATCCGGCCGACGTCGAGGTCCCCGCCGAGACCGAGCCGTCCTGGCCGGCCTCCATCGGCGACCCGACGGCCTGCGACCGGTTCGTGCTGCGCGAGGTGCGCGGCTTCGACCCGGCCGCCCAGAGCCCGCTGTGGATGCGGGTGCGGCTGAGCCGGTCCGGCATGCGCCCGGTGTCGCTGGCCGTCGACGTCACCAACTACCTGATGCTGGAGCTCGGCCAGCCGCTGCACGCCTTCGACCGGTCGAAGCTGACCGGCGAGATCGTCGTACGGCGGGCCCGGGAGGGCGAGCGGCTGGAGACGCTCGACCACGTCGTGCGCGAGCTCGACCCCGACGACATCCTCATCACCGACGAGTCGGGCCCGATCTCCATGGCGGGCACGATGGGCGGGCTGGAGACCGAGATCTCCGACGGCTCGACCGACATCGTCATCGAGGCCGCCCACTTCTCGGCCACCGGCATCTCGCGCGAGTCGCGCCGGCACGGGCTGGTGTCGGAGGCGTCCAAGCGGTTCGAGCGCGGCGTCGACCGCGAGCTGCCGCTGGTCGCCTCCTGGCGGGCGGTGCAGCTGCTGGCCGAGCTGGGCGGCGCGACCGTGCAGCCCGGGGTGACGCACGCCGAGGTCGACGTCACGCCGGCGCGCATCGCGATCCCGGCCGGTCATCCGTCGGCCGTGGCGGGCCTGCCGTACGCCAAGGAGGTCGTCGTCGGCCGCCTGGAGCAGGTGGGCTGCGTCGTGACCGACGGCGACGACCCGGCCGTGCGCCAGGGCGGCGTCGACCCGACCGGCGTGGTGACCGGCGGCGAGCTGGCGGCCAGGCTGGCCGTCACCGGGCCGGACATGATCACCGTGACCCCGCCGTCCTGGCGGCCCGACCTCACCGACCCCAACGACCTGGCCGAAGAGGTCATCCGGCTCGAAGGCTACGACCGGCTGCCGTCGGTGCTGCCCAGCGCGCCGGCGGGCGCCGGGCTGACCGAGGGGCAGCGGCTGCGCCGGCGGGTCGGCCGGGCGCTGGCCGAGGGCGGCTACGTCGAGGTGCTCAGCTACCCGTTCATCGGCGCCGACGACTTCGACCGCCTCCAGCTGCCCGCCGACGACGCGCGGCGCCGGGCCATGCGCCTGGCCAACCCGCTGTCGGAGGACGAGCCGCTGATGCGCACGACGCTGCTGCCCGGCCTGCTCAAGACGCTGGTCCGCAACGTCGGGCGCGGCTTCGGCGACGTGGCGCTGTTCGAGACGGGCGCGGTCTACCGGCCCCGCGAGAACGCCCCCGCGGCCGCTCCGGTGCTCGGCGTCGCGCGCCGTCCCACCGAGGACGAGCTGGCCTCGATCGAGGCGGCGCTGCCCGACCAGCCGCTGCGGGTCGCGGTCGTGCTGGCCGGGGAGTTCGAGCGGTCCGGCTGGTGGGGCTCCGGCCGCGAGGCCTCGTGGGCCGACGCGGTGCAGGCCGCCCGGCTGGTCGCCGCCGAGTCGCGGATCGAGCTGTCCATCAGCGCCGACCAGCACGAGCCCTGGCACCCGGGCCGGTGCGCCGCCCTCTACGTGGGCGACACGCTGGTGGGGCACGCCGGTGAGCTGCATCCGCGGGTCATCGAGGCGTACGGGCTGCCGCCGCGTACCGCCGCCATGGAGCTGGAGCTGTCGCGGCTGGAGTCGGGCATGCCGGGGCCGGTGCAGGCGCCGCCGGTGTCCCCGTACCCGGTGGCGACACAGGACGTGGCGCTGATCGTGCCCGACTTCACGCCGGTGGCCGACGTGGAGGCGGCGCTGCGCGACGGGGCCGGGGAGCTGCTGGAGTCGGTGCGGCTGTTCGACGTCTACGCGGGTGAGCAGGTGGGCGAGGGGAACAAGTCGCTCGCCTACACGATGCGGTTCCGGGCGGCCGACCGTACGTTGACGGTCGAGGAGACGACGGCGGCCAGGGACGCGGCGGTGGCGATGGCGGCCGACCGCGTGGGAGCGCAACTGCGCGGCGTCTGACGTCACGGGAACGGGCCGGTACGGATCGCCGTACCGGCCCTTTTCGTCAGGCGGTGTAGAGCGTGGTGAGGTCGATGTCGAGGTCGAACGGCAGGGTCAGCTTGAGCCGGTCGTGGTGGATGCCGGTGCCGATGTAGGCGCCGGTGGCGGGGTCGATCTCGTAGACGTAGACCACCGGCCGGCCCCCGGCTTCTTCGATGCGCCAGAAGTGCGGGATGCCCGCCTCGGCGTAGAGGGTGGGCTTGCGCTTCCTGTCGCGCACCACCGAGTCGGGGGAGACGACCTCGACCGCGAGAATGACGTCCTTGGCGTCGAAGTAGGTGACGTTCTGCCGGATGACGGCGTCGGGACCCAGGACGATGAGATCTGGCTCCGGTCGTTGCATCGGCCCCAGCTTCACGCTCATCTCCTGGCGGAGCCGGTAGCCCTTGGGAGCCGCCTCTCGCAGGTGTACATGCAGCTGGAAGATCACCGTGTGATGGAAGTCGCGCTGGGGGCTCGCGAAGACCAAGCTTCCATCAATCAACTCTGTGTGCGCAGGCAAATCCGGAATGTGATCGAGGTCTTCGGCGACGTAGCCCTGCGGAGGCGGGATGGCCCAGTCGGGGAGTGAGGAAGAGGACTCCATCTTGAGGATCACCGCTTCGGCAGTCATGGTCCAACGCTAACCAATGTATTCCGCTTACGCCCCGTGAACGAACGTACACGTGTTCAAGACGCGGGAGAATGTGGGGCATGAGGCAGTTGCTGGTGTTCGGCGAGCGGGAGGATGCCGAGGAGGTCGCCGAGGTGCTGGGCGAGCAGTTCCCGGGGCTCGGGGTGCCGAGGGTGGTACGGGAGACGCTCGCCGGCGAGGACGACGCCGAGGACGCCCAGTGGCTCGTCGTCCTGGAAGGGCTCGACGAAGGCTCGCTGGCGAAGGTGGACGAGCTGGTGGAGCGGTACGAAGGGTGGCGGGAGGCGGAGTAGACCCTGGCCTGCCGCCTGCCGCCTGCCGCTGGTGCCGGTCGGGTGGGGCCCGGGGTGGGGCGGTCAGGCGGGGGTGGGTTCGGTGGACTGGGCGGCGCGGCGGGTGCGTTCCGCGATCGCGTGCTCGTCGGTCCTGGAGTCGTAGCGGCGGAATCCGGGGAGCGCGGCGGCCAGGCCCAGGACGGCGCTCACGCACAGCAGGCCGCCCGCGCCAAGCGAGAAGCGGGTGCCGCCGAAGTTGGCCATCAGGCTCGCGCGGGCGTTGCCCAGCATCGGGCCGCTGGCGTAGGAGAGCAGCTCGATGCCCGCCAGCCGTCCCCTCAGCTCCTGCGGGATGGTCTGGTTCCACATCGTCGTGCGGAAGATGCCGCTGATCATGTCGGCCGCGCCGGCGAGCGCGATGCAGAGGAAGACCAGCCACACGCTCGGGGCCAGCGCGGTCAGCGTCATCGCCACACCCCACAGCGCCGCCGCGACGATCACGCCGAGGCCCTGCCGCTGCACGCGGGCCGTCCAGCGGCCGGTCACGGAGGCGGCCAGGGCGCCCACGGCGGCCGCCGAGTACAGCAGGCCCAGCGACTCGGGCGAGCCCAGCTCGTCGGCCAGGAACGGGAACAGCGCGTTGGCCATGGCGAACACCATGGCCGCGATGTCCACCAGGTACGTGCCCATGAGGTCGCGGCGGCCGGTGGCGTACCGCACGCCCTCGACCAGGGACCTCAGGGAGGCCGGGGCGGCGTCCTCGACGGGCGGCAGCGACCTGATGCGCCACAGCAGCGCCAAGGAGAGGGCGAAGGTGATCGCGTCGATGGCGTAGGCGACGTGCGTGCCCATCTGGACCAGCAGCAGGCCGCCCAGCGCCGGGGCCAGGATCGCGCCGAAGTTCCAGCGCAGGCTGTTCAGCACCGCCGCCGCGGCCTGCTGGTCGTGCCTGACGACCTGCTGCATCACGGCCTCCAGGCTCGGACGCTGCAGGCAGGCGATGCCGGTGGACAGGGCGCCCATCACGTACAGGACCCAGACCTGCGGGTGGGGGAGCATCGCGTTGACCATGAGGGCGGCGGTGGTCACCAGCAGGCCCAGCTCGCTCAGCACGATGATCCGGCGGCGGTCGAGCGCGTCGGCGATCGCGCCGCCCCACAGGCCGCACACCACCATCGGCACGAACTCCGCCAGGCTCATCATCCCGACCGCGACGTAGGAGCCGGTCAGCTCCTTCATCTGGAACGGCAGCGCCACCATGGTGATCATCGTGCCGAACATGGTGATGACCCCGGCGCCGAACAGCAGGCGGTAGTCACGGGAGTCGCGCAGCGGGCTCAGGTCAGGGGAGAGGTGACGGAGCAGGCGGGTGAGTCGTGCGGGCACGAAGTCTGATTCTGCGATGACGTGCGTGGCCAGGGCAAATCATTTTGGAACGGGCGAAGGCCCCCGGGGGGAACCGGGGGCCTTCGCAGGAGGGGGGAGTCAGGCGCCGGGGACCTTGTCGAGGAAGCCGAGGACCTTGCGGATCCTGCCGTCCTCGGCCAGCTCGACCACGTCGAAGCCGACGGCCAGGGGCTCCTCGCCGGCCGGGCCGAGGTGCCAGGTGAAGCGGGCGATGTCGTGGTGGGCGTCGAACACCTCGCCGGGGGTGAACACCAGGCCGGGGAACATGCCCTGCGCGCCCTCGATCACGGCGGCGATCCCGGCGTGCCCGGCCACGTCGGCCATCGGGTCGGTGTAGGTCGCGTCCTCGGTCCACAGCTCGGCCACGGCCTTGGCGCGGGCGTCGGCGTCGGTCTCGTTCCAGACGGCCAGGTAGCGCTCGACGAGTTCGGCGGTCATGATGATCTCTCTTTCCTCAAGGTGTTGCGGTCTGGGTCTTCACAGGGAGTCAGTTGCGGGCCCGGCGCAGGCCGGTGATCTGGAGCTCGGCGAACACCCCCACGACCAGGGCCTGGGCGATGGCCCAGACGGCGCCGATCGTGCTGAACCCGAGCGCGCCGGTCACGACGGCGGCGACGCTGCCGAGGGTCCAGACGATGTTCAGGGCGATGAAGGCCTTGACGGCGGTCTGGTTGATCGTGGGGCGCGCGGCCACCAGGCCGACGGCGGCGCCGTACACGAGCAGGAAGATCCCGATCTCGCGCAGCAGGCCCGCGCCCGGGCCGAGCAGGTCGCTCGCGGGGGCGGCCAGCGCCAGGTAGGCCAGCCCGTTGACGCCGGTGACGACGGCGTCGGCGACCAGCGCGAGGCGCAGGAACTTGGTCCGGTCGGCGGTGACGGTGAGGGCGGTCATCTCGGCTCCTTCAAGTGCTCGTTGCGACACTTGAAAGATGTCAGCCGGGGCGTAGGGGCCGCGATTACGCGCCAGGTAATGAGGGCTGCGAACCGGCCGCCGACCTGCGGGTTCTTCGGGAGAAAAAGAAGGGGGCGCCCCCTTGCGGAGGCGCCCCGGGAGGGGTTCAGGGGGTGTTGCGGGGAGGGTCAGGAGCCGAGGATCTCTCGGCGCAGGTGGGTCTTGAGGATCTTGCCGCCCGGGTTGCGGGGCAGTTCGCCCTCGCGGAACCACACGTGCACCGGGATCTTGAACTTGGCGATCCGGCCGGCCAGGAACGAGCGCAGCTCCTCCGCCGTGACCGACCGGCCCGGGGCCTGCCGGATCACCGCGCCGACCTCCTCGCCCAGCTCGTCGTGCGGGACGCCGATCACCGCCGCGTCGTCCACGGCCGGGTGCTCGAACAGGGCCGCCTCGACCTCGGCGCAGTAGACGTTCTCGCCGCCCCTGATCACCATGTCCTTGGCGCGGTCCACGATGTAGACGAAGCCCTCCTCGTCGATCCTGGCCAGGTCGCCGGTGTGCAGCCAGCCGTCCACGAACGTCTGGGCCGTGGCCTCGGGCTGGTTCCAGTAGCCCATGATCACGTTCGGGCCGCGTACGCACAGCTCGCCCACCTCGCCGGCGGGCAGTTCGGCGCCCATGGGGTCCACCACGCGCACGTCCACCACGGCCGACGGCATGCCGATGCTGTCGGGCCTGGCGTGGTACTCGGCGCCGCCGTTGCCGATGGCCAGGGCGGTCGTCTCGGTCATGCCGTAGCCGTTGGAGGGGGCGCGGTCGGGCAGGTTCGTGGTGATGCGCTCCAGCAGCTTGGGCGGGGCGGGGGCGCCGCCGTAGCCGAGGGTGGTCAGGGACGACAGGTCGTACTTGCCGAAGTCCGGGTGCGACATGAGCTGCCAGGCGTTGGTCGGCACGCCGATCATCGTGGTGACGCGCTCCCGCTCGATCAGCCGCAGCGCCTGCTCGGGGTCCCACTTGTACATGAGCACCACGCCGCCGCCGGTGAACATCGAGGTGGTCATGCCGGAGAAGCAGCCGGTGACGTGGAACAGCGGCACGGTCAGCAGCGTCACCCGGCGCACGCCCGCCGCCGCGCCCGCGTCCTTGCCGGCCATGGTGAGCGAGCGCATGAGGCCGTAGGCCACGGTCATGGGGGACTGGCCGAGGTTGCGGTGGCTGCCGAGCGCGCCCTTGGGGCGGCCGGTGGTGCCGGAGGTGTAGAAGATCGTCGCCGGGTCCTCGGGGGAGAGCTCCACGTCGGGCAGCCGCACGTCGGCGGTGACCTCGCCCAGCACGTCCCCGAACGGGCGCGCGCCCTCGGGGACCTCGCCCCTGGTCACGATCATCGGCACGCCCGTGGAGGCCAGCCGGACCGCCCGCTCGCCGTCGGCGATCAGGACCTTGGCCCCCGAGTCGCTCACGCCGTAGGCCAGCTCGGCCTCCGTCCACCAGGCGTTCAGCGGTACGGCGATGGCTCCGGCGGCCAGCGCGGCCGAGAACGAGACGACCCATTCCGGGTAGTTGCGCATGGCGATGGCGACGCGGTCGCCCTTGGTCACGCCGTACTCGTCGACCAGGCGGTTGGCCAGGGTGGCGGCGCGGCGGAAGTGCTCCTCGAACGTGATGTGCTCGTCCTCGTAGGCCAGGAAGACCTGCTCGCCGTGGAACCTGCTGATCTCCAGCAGGGCTCGGAAGTGTCCCGGCGCGTGCTTCCATGTGCGTACCCCGGCGTCGCCGATCTCCTCGGTCTCGAAAAGCTGGCCGGGGCCGGTGAGCTGGGCTTGGACCTGGGCGTGCGAAAGGGACATGCGCAGAACTCCCGCATCAGAGGATTATTCCGGTCCATTCACAGTACCGACCGGTAGGTACGTCGCGCTAGAGCAGCGGAAACCGACGCCCGGAGGCCTCGCCAGGTCTCCTGTGAAAGTTTCATGAATGCGGCGATATTTTCAGCCTCCGAGCTGCCGGTTTGGCAGCGGTTGGCGACTGCCATTGACCGTCCTCGCGCATGTCAATACCGTCTGCGATGCGATCCGCCGAGGATCGAAAGTTTTCGCAATCGAGTGCCTGCCTCCGGAGGTAGATGCCCGTGCTCTCGTCCCCGTTCGTCAGAGTCCTCGCCCTGCTGGGGATTCTCGCAGCGTTCCTCCTCCCCGCCACGTCGGCCGACGCCTCGGCGCCCCTGCGGACGCACGCGGCCGCCAAGGGCAAGTTCATCGGCACGGCGCTCGCCACCGGTCCGCTGGCCGGTGAGACCTCCTACAAGAACATCGCGGCGACCGAGTTCAGCCAGGTCACTCCCGAGAACGCGATGAAGTGGGACGCCACCGAGCCCAGCCAGGGCCAGTTCAACTACTCCGGCGCGGACGCGATCGTCGCCTTCGCCGCCCAGAACGACCAGCAGGTGCACGGCCACACCCTCGTGTGGCACAACCAGACGCCGGGCTGGGTGCAGGGCCTGAGCGCGACCGCGATGCGCGCGGCCATGCAGAGCCACATCTCCAACGTGGTCGGCCACTTCGCCGACAACCCGGCCGTGGTCTCCTGGGACGTCGTCAACGAGGTCTTCGACGACAACGGCAACCTGCGCACGTCGTTCTGGTACAACACGCTCGGCTCGGGCTACATCGCCGACGCCTTCCGCGCCGCCCGCGCCGCCGACCCCGACGCCAAGCTGTGCATCAACGACTACAACACCGAGGGGATCAACGCCAAGAGCACGGCGATCTACAACCTGGTCTCCTCACTGCGCCAGCAGGGCGTTCCCGTCGACTGCGTCGGCTTCCAGTCCCACCTGGCCATCCAGTACGGCTTCCCCGGCGACTTCCAGCAGAACCTGCAGCGCTTCGCCGCCCTCGGCGTCCAGGTGCGGATCACCGAGCTGGACGTGCGCATGCAGACCCCCAGGGACGCCACCAAGGACGCCACCCAGGCCACCTACTACCGCAACGTCGTCAACGCCTGCCTGGCCGTGACCGCCTGCCAGGGCGTGACGATCTGGGGCTTCACCGACAAGTACTCCTGGGTGCCCGACACCTTCCCCGGCCAGGGCGCGGCGCTGATCTACAACGAGAGCTACCAGCAGAAGCCGTCGTACACCGCCGTGCACGACGCGCTGGCGGGCGGCACCACGACCGACACCACCCCGCCCACCACGCCGGGCGCCCCGGCGGCGGGCAACGTCACCGCGAACGCGGCCACCCTCACCTGGACCGCCTCCACCGACAGCGGCGGCAGCGGCCTGGCCGGCTACAACGTCTACCGTGAGCAGGGCAGCACCGACACCCAGCTCGGCCAGTCCACCGGCAACAGCATCAACCTGACCGGCCTGACCGCCGGCACCCAGTACCAGGTCTACGTGCGGGCTCGCGACGGCGCGGGCAACCTGTCCGGCGACTCCCCGACGGTCACCTTCACCACCCTCACCGGGGGCGGCACGGGCGGCTGCACCGCCGCCGGCACCGTGCAGACCCAGTGGAACGGCGGGTACGTCATCCAGCCCGTGACCGTCACCAACACCGGCACCTCGACGATCAACGGCTGGACGGTCACCTTCACCCTGCCCGCCGGGCACACCGTGACCGGCTCCTGGAACGCCGCGCTCACCGTCAGCGGGCAGAACGTCACCGCCAGGAACGCCGGGTACAACGGCACGCTCGCGCCCGGCGCGAACACCAGTTTCGGGTTCCAGGTCGCCAGGCCGGGCGGCGACAACGCGACGCCGTCCGGCTACACCTGCGCCTGACCCCGCGAGCCCCCCGGGCGGACATGGCCACCGCCCGGGGTCCCGCCCTCCGCCCGGGGGCCGTGCGGCGCGGGCGACGGGAGCGACGGGAGCGTGGCCGAACGGGCCCCTTGGTGGGGCCTTCGCGCGGTGGTACACAGTGCACATGGCAGAGATCATCCTGTTGCACTCCGCACAGGGCCTGCGACCGGGGGTACTGGGAGCCGCGGAGGCGCTTCGCGAGGGCGGGCACGTCGTGCGCACGCCCGACTACTACGACGGCGAGATCTTCGACGACCTCGAATCCGGGCTGCGCAAGCGGGACGCGGTCGGCTTCGGCGAGCTCGAACGCCGCTGGCGGGAGATCGCCGGGCAGGCGCGCGGGCCGGTCGTGTTCGCCGGGTTCTCGCTGGGAGGGTACGCGGCCCAGCTCCTGGCCGCCACGCACCCCCTGGCCCGGGGGCTGCTGCTCTACCACGGCTGCGCGGCCGTGCCCGAGGTGTGCGGGGAGGGATGGCCGGTCTCGGTGCCGGTGCAGCTCCACTACGCGGAGGGCGACCCGTGGGTGGACGCCGACGACGTCGGCAATCTTCGTACGGAGCTGGGGCCGATATTCGAGTGCTTCATTTATCCGGGAAATGTGCACTTGTTCGCCGATCCCGATCTTCCCGGATACTCGGCGGAGTCGGCCGCGCTTATGTGGAAACGATCACGCGACTTTATTGCACGGATATAAGACGGTTTCCCGGATATTTCGTACTTGGGTCTATCAAAAGGGGCGATCTTTACTTTATGATCGCAGCGGCCCATCAAGATCGACGGAAGGACCGCTCATGACGATCGAGATCAAGAAGGTCGAAGAAGTCGAGACCACCGGAAACAGCAACAGCTGCTGACCGTTTCGGGCCTCCCGCGACGCGGCCCAACCCCGCGGGAGGCCCTCACTCGTCCGGGAGCCGCCTTCATGCCCAGGATTCAGGTGAATCCGGTCTTCCCCCTGTTCATCGACGACGTCCGCGGACGCGTACGGCTCGGCGACTTCCCCCCGACCGGCCAGATCCTCGACCCCGCGCCGCCGCCCCTGCGCCGCCTGCTGCGCCTGTGCGCCGAGGCCCCCGTCGAGCAGTCCGACCTGTACGCCCTCCTCGACGAGCTCACCCCGGCCGAGATCGACTCGGCCGTCGAGCAGCTGCGCGCGGCCCGCTTCCTGGTCACCGACGACGAACTCGGCACGCTGGCCGCAGACGCGAGATTATCCAGGTTCGCCCTGTTCATGGCGATGTTCCACCCGGCCGACCGGGCCGTGGCCGCACTCGGCGACCTCGCCGGCCGGCACGTGGCGGTGCTCGGCGCCGGTGCGATCGGCGGCCAGGTCGCCCTCCATCTCGCCACCTCGGGCGTCGGCCGCCTGACCCTCCTGGACGACGACCGCGTCGAGATCGGCAACCTGCACCGCCAGCACCTCTACACCGTCCGCGACGTCGGCGAGCCCAAGACGGCCGCGGCCGCCCGCAGGCTGCGTGAGCACTGCCCGGACCTCCGCGTCACCCGCGTCGAACGGCGCATCACCGGGCCCGCCGACGTGGTCACCGACGCCGACCTCGTGGTCAACACCGTCGACACCCCGCAGCCGCACATCCGCCGCTGGGTCAACGAGGCGTGCGTGCGGGCCGGCACGCCGTTCCTCACCGGCGGGTTCAACCAGCACGTCGGCCTGCTCGGCCCGCTGGTCGTGCCCGGCAAGACCGGCTGCCTGGCCTGCCAGGAGGCCGCCCTGGCCGAGCGGTACGGCTCGACCGTCCTGCCCGTCAACGACAACCCCGGACGGGCCATCCCGTCGTTCGGGCCGTTGTGCGGGATCGTGTCGGGCATGCTCGCCGCCGAGGTGATCCGCTTCCTGACCGGCACCGGCGCCCCGGCCGTCGAGGGCCGCAGCCTCTGGCTGGACCTGCTGACGCTGACCACCACGGCCTACGAGTTCGCCCGCCTGGACGGCTGCGAGGTGTGCGGGTGAAGACCGAGCCGCTGACCGACCTGTCGTTCCTCAGCGTGGTGGCCGACGGCCCGGACGACTACGTGATCGGCAACGGCGAGACGTTCGTCAACGTGCCGGGCGTGGCGGCGGCCGTCGTCGAGGCGCTCGACGGCACCAGGACGGCCGCCGAGGCCCGCGCCCTGGTCCTGACCGAACATGGCCTGGACGTGGACGTGGCCGAGTTCGTGACCGGGCTCGGCGCGGCCGGGCTGCTCGGCCGGCCCCGGCGCCCGCCCAACCTGTGGGACCGCATCCGCCCCGGCCACGTGGCCTGGCTGTTCTCCCGCCCCGCGCACGCCGTGCTGGCCGCGCTGACGCTGTGCGCCCTGGCCGCGGCGGTCGCCAGGCCCGGCGTGCTGCCGTCCTTCTCCTCGCTGGTCTGGTCGGACAGCCTCACCTTCACCGTCGCCTTCGCGGCGGGCTCGTGGCTGCTCGTCCTGGTCCACGAGCTGGGCCACATCGCCGCCGCCCGGTCGCTGGGCGTGCGGGCCGAGTTGTCGCTCGGCACCCGCCTGCAGTTCCTCGTCGTGCAGACCAGGATCACCGGCATCTGGGGCGTGCCCAGGCGCGCCCGCTACCGCGCCCACCTGGCGGGCATGCGGGTGGACTGGTTCCTCGTCTGCGCCGGGACCTGCCTCCTGTACGTCGCCGACGTGCCGGTGGTGCGGCTCGTCGTGGTCATCTGCCTGTCGCAGATCGCCTGGCAGTTCCTGTTCTTCATGCGCACCGACGTCTACTACGCCATCGCGAACGCCGGCGGCAACAAGAACCTCATGGCCGACGCCCAGGCGTACCTGCGGGCGCGCCGCACCCGTACGGCGCCGCGCGGCGTACGGGTCTACGCCTGGTTCCTCGTCGTGGGGCGGGTGCTCGGGCTGGCCTTCTTCGCGCTCTACACGATCCCGGTGACGGTCGCCGTGTGCCGCCGGGCCGTCGAGGAGCTGCCGGGCTGGCAGCCGGTCGCCGCTCTGGCCGTGATCGGCGCCGGCTGGGTGCTCTACCTGGCCGTACTGGCCCACCGCCTCCTCACCTCGACCCGCCGCCCGGCCGTCTGAGCCGACCGATGGGGACCGCGGCGGTCCCGGCCGGCGCGGCCGGGACCGTGACGATCAGGTGCGGCCGCGGCTTCTGGCGACGACCTCCTCCGTGGTGAGCGGCGCCTTCGGGTGGTGCGTCAGGCACATCGGCACGCGCGCCTTGGCGAACCCGCCGCCCTCGCCGGCCACGTAGAACTCGCCCGAGCCCAGCCGGGAGATGTCCGGCACGTCGCCGCCGCCCTTGAACTGGGCCATCTCCCTGGCGGCGCTGATCTGGATCGGGGCGTTCAGCAGGCCGAAGAACTGGGTGGCGCAGTTGCCGGGGATCTGGTTGTGCAGCCCCTTGGGCGCCTGCGTGGCGAAGACGAGGCCCAGACCGTACTTGCGGGCCTGGGAGGCGAGCATCACCGTGCTGCGGGTGGAGACCGACGCGCCGCCCACCGCGGGAGCGAACGTCTGGGCCTCGTCCATGACGAACAGCGCGCCCAGCGGACGGTCCTGGGCGAGATGCCGCTTGAACCAGACGAACAGCTCCATCTCCAGCCGGCTGACGAAGCTCTGCCGCTGCTCCAGGCTCGGCAGCCCGGCCAGGCTGATCACCGAGACGCGGGCCCGCCTGCCCGGTGGCGGTGTCACCAGCAAGCCGGGGTCGACCGGCTCGCCGGCCCCGCCGAACAGCGGGTCGTTGTCCATGGCCGCGGTCAGCGACTGGGACAGGTCGGCCGCGACGCGCCGGGCGCTGGACAGCTCGCTGACGCCGTCCGGCAGGTCGGCCAGGTACGCCGCCAGGCCCCTCAGGCTGGTCGCGCCGCCGCCCCCGTAGGCGGCCAGGGCCCGCCTGAGCACGGCCTGCCCGCGCAGCGCCTTGTCGGTGTTGGCGTCCAGCCTGACCCGCGGCACGATGAACGCGACCGCCGCCTCGACCGCCTCGGCGAACTCGTCCGGATCGCCGGCCAGGCTCGCCAGATCGGGCAGCGGCTGGAAGCTCAGCGGCCGTCCGCCCGTACGGCCCGGCGTCCAGACGGTCACGTCGGTGGCCGCCAGGTACTCCTCGGCGCGGCGCGCGTCCCCCTCCTCCCACGTGCGCGGCGGCTCGGGCCACGGCTCGTCCAGCCTGGCCAGGTCGTTGTTCGGGTCCAGCACGATGGAGGAGACACCTCGCAGCGCGCACTCCTCGACCAGCCGCCTGATCAGCACGGTCTTGCCCGATCCGGAACCGGCGAAGATCGCCGTGTGCTTGCGCAGCGCCTCCAGCGCGATCCGCACCGGCGCGCCGTCCGAGATCCGCCGGCCGATCGTCAGGGACTGGTCCTGGTCGTCGCCCTGGCGCCTCGCCTTCACAGGCATCTCAGGGGTCGGTACGGCGGGAACGCTCCACACGTCCGACAGAGCCTCGGTGAGGAAGCCGATCCCGGACGTCGGCCGCCGCGCGGCGAGCCAGGCGGCCAGGTCCGGCGGGTTCGCCGAGACCAGGTCCCGGAGGGCGGCCAGGACCAGCAGGTCCTGCCGGCTCATCCGCAGCGTCCGGCCGCCCGCCCGCTCGAACGCCGCGATCGCCTCCCGCGTGGCCGGTCCTTGCGACCAGGGGGTGTCGCGCAGCAGGAACAGCCGCCGCTTGGGCACCTCCGCGTCCAGCCCGGCCGCCACGCACGCCTTGCGGACGCGGTTCAGCGCCGCGTTCCCGTGCGTCGCGCTGACCGCGCGGAAGGCCCAGTGGACCTCGTCCTCCCTGCTCTCGTCGAGCGTGCGGCGCAGGCGGGCGTGCAGCGGAGGCTTGGCGCTCGGCGGCGGGTCCACGCTGAAGGCCCGGCCGGCCTCCCCCTGCTCGGCGATCCACGCGTGCAGGCCGGCGGCCAGCAGCGCCGGCATCACGGTGTCCTCGCCGCCCTGGTCGATCACCGGAGCCTGCGCGGTCTCCAGCAGTTCGGCGAATCGGGCGTCGAGCGCGCCGAGGTCGGCCATCGGCGAGCGCGTGGCGGGCGGCCGGGGACGCGGCGCCGGCACCGTCGTGAACCCGGTCAACTCCCTGACCTCGCCGTCCAGCAGGCAGGCGTGGACATGCCGGTCGATCCGGATGAGCAGCTCCCGCGGGGTGAACCCGGGCGCCTGCTCGAACGCCTCCGGCCGGACCGGCCAGGTCGGGTACGGCGGCTTGACGCCCGCCTCGCCGTACTGCACCTCGAAGCGCGTGGCGACCAGGGTGCGGGCGGTGGCCGCGTCGGGGATGGTCATGAGCTGGACCGCCTCGCGGAAGCGGTCGCGCACGGTGTCGACCGCCACCCGTACGACGAGCGCCCACGTGGCGGGGATGCACGTCACGACCGTCAGGGTCCGGCGGGTGACCTCGCGCAACGCCATCAGCCCGCCCGCGATGCGCTCGATCATGAGCTGCTCGGCCGGGTCGTGCTCGGCGCCGCCCTCGGTCGTGGCCCGCGACTGGGCGACGAGCGGGTCGATCTGGTCCACGGCGACGATCGTCGGGCCGGTGAGGGCCATCAGACGCGAGAGGTCCCTGACGATCTCCTGCGGCGTCCGGTCGAGCCCGCGGATGCCCCACCGGGCCCGCTCGCCCGGCTCGCCCTCCGGCGCCGACGACAGGTACGCCTCGCCCAGGTCCTGCAGGCCCGGATCCTCGCCCGCCAGCAGGACCAGAGCGCGCGCGGCGTCCTGGCTGTCGCGGCCGACCTGGCCCCCGACGCGACGGAACGCGGTGACGAAGGCGTCCAGCTCGTCCCTGGTGAGGCCGCGCTTGCCGGTGATCGAGCGGCGTGCCATGCGGGACAGCCCCGCCATGATGGCCAGGCGGTCCAGGAGCACGGTGAGCTGCGTCTGCCCGTCCTGGCGGGGCCGGGAGAGGCTGTCCAGGAGGGAGACCACGACGCTCTCCCAGAAGCCCTTGGCGTCCAGCAGGCCGACCAGGACGAAGTAGCCGCCCTCGCGCTGGGCGCGTTCGCGCAGCCAGCCGAGCAGGTGGGTCTTGCCGGTGCCGCGCTGGCCCTGCACGACGACGCCGATGGGACTGGCCTCAGGCCGGTGGGCGGCCTCGGCCAGGCCGTCGAGGAGGACCTTCGTCGACGCGCCGTGCAGGCCCTCGACGTGGAAGGGGGAGCGGCGCCAGACGTCGTCGGCGCCCTCGGTGTAGTTGAACGTCAGCGCGGCCAGATCCGCGACGCCGCTCACAGCTCGCCGATCCACAGCAGATGCTTGTCCTGCCCGCCTATGATCACCGCCGCTTCGCGGTCCTCGGGCGTGAGCGTCTTCTGGTTCGACTCCGGGACGAGGTTCACGTCAGGGAGTCGTTCCATCAGGACGAGTGCCTCGTCCACCGCCGCCTTCGGCATGCCGGTCAGCAGCCGCCGGAGCCGCGTCAGGCTCACCCACGCACCCGGCTGGGCGGCCAGTTCGGCGTACGCGGCGCGGATGCGGGACTCCGGACCGGCGGCGGGCGCGCCCGGCTCGGGCTGGAAGATCTCCGACAGCCGCTGGTCGGTCCGCCGCATGAAGCGGGGCAGCCATTCGAGCAGGGCCCGCGCGACGGCCCCCGACGAGCCGGTCTGGGGCGGGATCGTCCCGGTCTGCAGATCCTCGGCGAGCCTCGCCCATCCGGAGTCGGTCAGCACGTGCACGAAGGCGCGCCCGCGCGTGGGCCGCCGGCTCTCGACTAACTTCAGATCGTTGAGCCTCAGCCGCCTCTGACCGTCGATGGTCAGCTTGTAGTGCTCCTTGAGCTCGCTGTTGGAGACCTCGCGGGCTTCGACGGCCAGCACCAGCAGGGCAGTGAACTCGGGCAGCGACAGCCCTTTGTCTGGCATATCTCATCCTTCCGCTCTGCGGCGGTTCCGCAGAAACTGGCCGATCTGACGGACCACGGTGTCCATGTCAGTCAATACTTGACCATCGGAGAAGCGCAGCACGGCGTAACCATCGAGTTGCAGCAGCACGTCCCGCTGCCGGTCCGCGGCGAACTTGGCCGGAGCCCGATGCTCGGGACCGTCGATCTCCACGACGCAGCGTTCCCGCTCCCAGAGCAGGTCCACCCGGATCGGGACGGCCAGCGGGCCCGGCCGGTACGTCTGGTTCCAGGCCCGCCCCCCGGCCCACGCCCGCGAGGACAAGGCGGCCTCCAGCGCCCGCTCGCTCGCGCTGCCCGGATGCGGCCTGCCCGCCACCGGCGGGTACGCGACGGCGGGCGCCTGATCGGCCGTCGCGGGAACCGGGACGGCGTTCCCGCCGCCGTCGAAGGTCACGGGAACCGGGACGGCTTCCCCTGCGCCGTCGAAGGCCGCGGGGAGCGGGACGGGGACCGTCCGCACGCGGTCGTCGTCCAGGGGCGCGCCCGCCAGCCAGACGCCGGCCCTGCCCCGGTGCGCCAGCCATTCGCACCCGGCGACCAGCACTTCCCGTGCCGCCGTGCCGAGCTCGTCCGGAACCCGTACCAGGATCGCCAGCCTGGCCCGGCCGAAGCTGTCGGCCAGCACCCTGACCAGCCCCGCCGCCCGGACCTCCGGCGCCAGCCCGCTGGGACCTCCCGTCAGCGCCCGCCGGGCCAGCTCGGCGAGGAACGGCCCGAAGTGGCCGGTGACCGAGGCCCTGCCCCGGGCCAGCGCCTGGACCGCGGCCACGTTCATCCCGGACGGGCCCTCGATGCCCTCGGCGCCCGGCAACCAGGCCGGGAACAGCGCGATGGCCGCCTTGTCCAGCTCACGCAGGACAGAGGCGGCCAGGTCGGCCACGGAACGTTCCTCGGCGGCGAAGTAGGTGACGACCGCCGGAGCGTCGTCCGGCAGGGGATCGAGGGCCAGTGCCACGGCGTCGGGGTCGGCGTCCAGCCGTACCACCCGGCCGATCGGCAGCTCTGCCCACGACGGCACGGCTCCCTGCCCTCACAAGATCGGAAACTTCGGCACTTGGGAGGGTAGCCCGTCCCTATCGGGCTGTCACCCAGGCCGCGGACGCGGTCTCCAGGGACGGGCTCTCCAGGGACGGGACGTGGGCGCGGGTCAGGAGGGCCTGGGAGACGCTCGCCTTCACCAGGGCGGCCGAGCGCAGCACCGGGACCAGCGTGAGCGCGAACAGCAGGCCGACCGCCGTGTTGAACACCACGAACGGCACGGTCCCGGTGCCGAGGCCGAGCAGCGCGGGCAGGCCGCCGTCCACGCCGGGGATCGCGGCGATCGCCCAGCCGTACACCGGGAAGGTCAGCCCGAGCACGGCGCCCGCCCACCACACCGCGCTCACGACGGCGGCGGCCAGCGAGACCGGGAAGGTGATGATCGCGTGCAGCAGGTCCAGCGCCGCCTGGCCGGAGGCCAGCGGGTTCATCATGCGGCGGAACAGACCCGCCCCCGCGGGGGTCTGCGCGTAGCGGGGGCGGGAGATCGGGTGGCCGAGCACGCCGGGCAGCGCGGCGCGCTCCAGGTCGGCGAAGTGGCGGGCCGAGGCGGCGGTGGCGGCCAGGACGGGGAGCCCCACGAACGCGACCGCCGCGCCGAGACCGGCCGAGACGCCGGCCACGGCGAGGGTGAAGGAGGCGGTGGCCATGGGCAGGCCGAGCAGGACGTAGCGGGTGTCGGCGGCGACGCGGTGCCGGAGGGATGTCATGGCCATGACGCTACGGATCCGGCGCCCGCCGATCGATCCTGGCTGCGGGCCGGTACGCGGTAGGGTCAGCCCTACCGCGCGCCGGAGAGCGGCTACCGCGGCTGGTCCACCCGGATCACGGTCAGCTCCTGCGGGCGCACCGGCTCCCGGCAGCTCGCGCACACCGTGAGCGGCTCCAGGGGCTCGCCGCACGAGTGCCGCCACACGGTGGGCGGCTCGCCCTCGGTGACGTACCGGTCGCCCCAGTCCATCAGGGCGAGCAGGACCGTGTGCAGGGCCTGGCCCGCCTCGGTGAGGACGTATTCGTGGCGCGGCGGGTGCCGCTCGTACGGCACCCGCTCCAGCAGGCCCACTTCGACCAGTTTGCGCAGCCGGGCGGTGAGGATGTCTCGGCTGGCGCCGGTGTTGCGGGCGATCTGGTCGAAGCGGCGCACCCCGAGCATGATCTCGCGCATCGCCAGCAGGCTCCACCGCTCGCCCACGACGGCCAGCGCGTTGGCGATCGAGCACTGTCTCGGGCGGGACAAGGCCCCTCCGCTCAGCTAGGTCCGGATTTCCAACTTACCATCAGGCGGCCTGACCCGGGATGGCGGCGAGCAGCTCGCGGGTGTAGTCGGCCCGCGGCGAGTCGAAGATCTCGGCCGCCGTGCCGCTCTCCACGATCCGGCCCGCCTGCATCACGTGCACCCGGTGCGAGATCATCCGTACGACGGCCAGGTCGTGGCTGATGAACAGGTAGCTGAGCCCGAGGTCGCGCTGGAGGTCGGCGAGCAGCTCCAGGATCTGGGCCTGGACCAGCACGTCCAGCGCGGAGACGGCCTCGTCGAGCACGACCATCGCGGGGGAGAGCGCCAGCGCCCGCGCGATGGCCACCCGCTGCCGCTGGCCGCCGGACAGCTCGTGCGGCAGCCGCTCGGCCACCGACGCCGGCAGCGACACCTTCTCCAGCAGCTCGGCGACGGTCTTCGCGCGCTCGGCCGGGGTGCCCACGCGGTGCACGCGCAGCGGCTCGGCGATCGACTTCTCCACGGTGTACCGGGGGTCGAGCGAGGCGTACGGGTTCTGGAAGACCGGCTGCACCCGGCGGCGGAAGGCGAACAGCTCCCGGCGGCCGAGCGAGGTCAGGTCGGTGCCGTCGAACAGGATCCGGCCGGAGGTGATGCCGTCCAGGCCGAGCAGCAGGTTCGCGGTGGTCGACTTGCCCGAGCCCGACTCGCCCACCACCGAGACGGTACGGCCGCGCGGGATCGTGAAGGAGACCCCGTCCACCGCCGTGAACTCGCCGGAACCACCCCTGAGCGGGAACACCTTGCGCAGGTCCTCCACCACGACCAGGTCCCCGGCCGCCTCCTGCGGGCCGGGCTCGGCCACCCGCACCGACGACAGGCTCGGCACGGCCTTCAGCAGCCGCCGGGTGTACTCGTGCCGCGGGTCGGCCAGCAGCTCGGCCGCCGGGCCGGTCTCCACGATCTCGCCCTTGTACATGACGGCCACCACGTCGGCCCGCTCGGCGGCCAGCGCCAGGTCGTGCGTGATGAGGAAGACGGCCGTGCCCATCTCGGCGGTGAGCTGCCCGAGCTGGTCGAGGATGCGGCGCTGGACGGTCACGTCCAGGGCGGAGGTCGGCTCGTCGGCGATGAGCAGCTTCGGCCGGCAGGCCAGGCCCATGGCGATGAGCGCCCGCTGCCGCATGCCGCCGGAGAACTCGTGCGGGTACTGCCCGGCCCGCCGCTCCGGATCGGGGATGCCGACCATGTCCAGCAGCTCGGTCACGCGGGCGCGCGCGGCCCTGCCCGCGGCCAGGCCGTGCACCTCCAGCGCCTCGCCGATCTGGTCGCCGATGCGCATGAGCGGGTTGAGGTTGGACATCGGGTCCTGGGGCACCAGGCCGATGCCCGCGCCCCGGACGGCGGTCATCTCGCGCTCGCTCACCCCGGCCAGGTCACGGCCGTCGAACAGCACCTGGCCGGTCGTGATGCGCCCGCCCGCGGGCAGCAGCCGGTTGACCGCGGCGGCCGTGGTGGACTTGCCCGAGCCCGACTCGCCGACCACGGCCACGGTCTGCCCCGGCAGGATCTCCATCGAGACGTTCCTGACGACGGTGACGTCCTGCTTGCGGGTGCGGAAGGCGACGGAGAGGTCGCGGATCTCCAGGAGCGGGGTCATGCGGTCCTCGATCGGTGGGTGATGGCCTGCAGCAGGCCGGTCCAGAGGGCGTCGGTGGGCGTCGGCACGCCGGGCGTCAGCAGGCGGTTGCTCGCCAGCGCGATCGCGACGTCCCGGCCGGGGACGAACCCGACGACGCAGCCGACGTAGCCGGGGTGGCCGAGCACGGTGACGGTCTCGTCGCGCAGGACGAGCTCGTAGGTGCGGAAGCCGAGCGCCTGGCCGGGGTCGGGGCCGGGGCGGAAGAACTCGCGGGCCACCTCGGGCCGCCACAACCGGTCGTGCTCCTCGTAGCGGGACAGCGCGGTGGCGTAGCGCAGCAGGTCGGGGACGGTGGAGAACAGCCCGGCGTGGCCCGACACCCCGCCGAAGGCGTGGTAGGCGTTGCCGTCGGCGACCTGGCCGAGCACGGGCCCGTGCCGCCAGCCGGCGAAGTCCGCGGCGCGGAAGGGCACCGGGTACGGCTCGGAGGTGTCGAGCATGCGCATCTCGACCCGGTCGTCCAGGGCGCTCATGGCCACCTTGGGGCCCGCCGGCCGCGCGTACGTGGTGTCGTGCAGCCCGAGCGGGCCGGTGACCAGCTCGGCCACCGCCCGGTCCAGGGACGTGCCGGTGACGGTCTCGACCACCCGGCCGAGCAGGATGAAGCCCAGGTCGGAGTAGTGCCGTTCGCGGCCGGGCGGGTAGCGCGGGGCGGGCACCCGCGGGTCGAGGTACATCGGCCACCACTCCCACAGTCCCGCCCGGTGCAGCAGCAGGTCCCGCACGCTGACCTGTTCCGGGCAGCCCGCCGGCAGGTACGCCCCCGCCCGCTCGTCCAGGTCCACCAGCCGGTCGGAGACCAGGCGGATGAGGGCCGTCGTGGTGGCGACGACCTTCGTGACCGAGGCCAGGTCGTGGTACGTGCCGAGGGTCATGGGCGCGTCACCGGCGAGCGCGCCGCCGTCCGTGCCGTCGTCCGTGCGGCGCACGGTGCGGTGGCCGGCGCACTCGGTCAGGTCGAACCACGGCGTGCGCGCCGCCCGTACGACGCCCGCGGGCGGGGCAGGGGCAGGGACGGCGGCGTCGGGGGCAGGGCTCATCGGCGCAGCACCAGGGAGCGCGGGGGCGTGGGCAGCGGGGCGGGCAGGACGAGCGGGTCCGCGCCCGGCGTCAGCGTGCCCAGCACGCGGGCGGCCTTCGCGCCCGTGCCGCCGGGGACCGTGCCCGGCAGGCCGTGGGCGGTCAGCCAGCCGATGAGCGCGAAGGCGATGGCCTCCTTGTCGTCGGCCGGGGCGCCGAGCTCGTCCGACAGGGACACCCGCACGCCGGGCAGCGCGGCACGCAGGCCGTCCATGATGACCGGGTTGCGGCAGCCGCCGCCGGAGACGACGAGTACGTCCACGCCCGCCGCGGCGACGTCGGCGGCCACCGTGCGGACCGTCAGCTCGGTCAGCGTCGCCACCAGGTCGGGTCCGGACGGCTCGCTGCCCGCCTTCGCCGTCGCCGCCTCGACGTAAGCGAGGTGGAACAGCTCCTTGCCGGTGCTCTTCGGCGCGGCCAGCCGGTAGTACGGCTCGTCGAGCAGCACGGCGAGCAGGTGCTCGTCCACCTGCCCCGAGGCCGCGATCCGGCCGTCCTCGTCGAAGCCGCGCGGGTTCAGGCCCCGGCCGGCGACGACGGCGTCGATGAGGGCGTTGGCCGGGCCGATGTCGTAGGCGCTCAGGCCGCCGTCGCGCACGACGGTCATGTTGGAGATGCCGCCCAGGTTGAGCGCCGCCGCGCCGCGCTCGTGGCCGTCCCGCAGCAGGCCGCCCAGCAGCAGGTCGTCGAGCACGGAGACCAGGGGGGCGCCGTGCCCGCCCGCGGTGATGTCGCGGATGCGCACGTCCGAGAGCACGGGCGAGCCGGTGCGCTCGGCGACCCACGCGGGCTGGCCGATCTGCAGGGTGCCGCGCGCGTGCGCGCCCTCCACCCAGTGGAAGACCGTCTGGCCGTGGGAGACGATCAGGTCGGCCGGACCGGCCTGCTCGGCCGCGGCCTCGGCGGCCTCGGCGAAGCACTGGCCGATGAGCGTGTCGAGCACGCACACCTCGGCCAGCGTGACCGGGGCGGGCGGCAGCGCGGCCACCAGCCGGGCGCGCAGCTCGGCGGGGTACGGGGTGCTCGCGGTGTGCAGCACGCGGCCGGTCAGCACGTCGCCGTCCAGGGCGAAGTCGACCAGGGCCACGTCGATGCCGTCGTGCGAGGTGCCGGAGATCATGCCGAGGATCTTCATGCCGGCTCCCCCAGCGCCACCCGCAGCTGCCCTTCGCTGCGTGCCAGCAGCGCCGCGGCCTCCTGCGGGCCGAGCCCGAGCCGGGCTCCGAGCACCGCCTGCTTGACGTTGAAACCGTGCTGGTCGAGCACTCGTTCCGCCTCCTCGCGGTCCACACCGGCGATCGTCCGCACGATCCTGATCGCCCGTTCCCTGAGCTTGCCGTTGCTGGCCTTGACGTCGACCATCAGGTTCCCGTACGTCTTGCCGAGCCGGACCATGACGATGGTCGAGAACATGTTGAGCACGAGCTTCTGCGCCGTGCCCGCCTTGAGCCGGGTCGAGCCGCTGACCACCTCGGGGCCGACCAGCACCTCGATCGCGTGCTCGGCGGCCGCGCTGAGCGGGGTGCCGGGGTTGCAGGACAGGCCCACGGTCAGCGCGCCGCGCTCGCGGGCCCGCCGCACCGCGCCCAGCACGTACGGCGTGCGCCCGCTGGAGGCGATGCCGACCACCGTGTCCAGCGGCCCGATGCCGGCCGCGTCGATCGCCGCCGCGCCTGCCTGCGCGTCGTCCTCGGCGCCCTCGCACGGGTGCACGATCGCCCGCTCGCCGCCGGCGATGACGGCGAACACCTGCTCGGGCGGGGTGCTGAAGGTGGGCGGGCACTCGGAGGCGTCCAGCACGCCGAGCCTGCCCGGCGTGCCCGCGCCCACGTAGACCAGCCGGCCGCCCGCGTGTACCAGCTCGGCGGCGGCCTCGATGGCCCCGGTGATCTGCGGCAGCGCCGCGGCGACCGCGCCGGGGACGGTGGCGTCGGCCGCGTTCATGGTCTCCGCGAGCTCGGCCACGCTCATGGTGTCGATGCCCGCGAAACGCGGGTCTGCCGATTCCGTGGTCAGTTCTGAGAGGTTCACCGCTTGCCTCGGGTTCTGGGGTCGAGAGTGTCACGCAGGCCGTCGCCGAGCAGGTTCAGGCCCACCACCAGCAGGACGACGACCGCGCCCGGCGCGATCAGCGTCCAGGGGGCGATGAACACCAGGCTGCGCGCCTCGAAGATCATCGAGCCCAGCGAGGGGGCGGGCGGCGGCGTGCCCAGGCCGAGGAAGCTCAGCGACGCCTCGGTCAGCACCGCCCACGACAGCGACAGCGCCACCTGGATGACGATGATCGAGGTGATGTTGGGCAGCACGTGCCTGAGCATGATCTGCCAGCGGCTCTGGCCGGTGGAGACCGCGGCCTTGACGTACTCGATCTCCCTGAGGGAGAGCACGGGGCCGCGCGTGACACGGATGAAGATGGGGACGTACACGATCGCGATGGCGACGGCGACCGTGAACCAGTTGCGGTCCAGCACCGAGGCCAGCGAGAGCGCGAGCAGCAGCGGCGGGAACGCGAACAGCACGTTCGTCACGCCGCCGATGGCGCCGTCGGCGAAGCCGCGGTAGAAGCCGGACACCAGCCCGCCCAGCGTGCCGACCACGGTGGCGAAGGCCACCGCGACCACCGCGATGAGCGCCGAGTTGCCGACGCCGGACGCCACCCGGGAGAAGACGTCCCGGCCGAACTGGTCGGTGCCGAACAGGTGCGCCCCGGACGGCGCCAGGAACCGGTCGGGCGGATTCTGGGCGATCGGGTCGTAGGGGAGCAGCCCGGCGAACGACAGCGCCGCCACCACGGCCAGCACCAGCAGCACGATCGTGCCCGCCAGCATGGCGGGGCTCCTGCGCAACGCGGTCACGACGCCCTCACCCGTGGGTCGATGATCCGGTACAGCATGTCGGTCAGCAGGTTGACCAGCACGAACGCCAGCGCGATGACCAGGACCGTGCTCTGCACGACCGCGTACTCCTTCTGCTGGATGCCGAGCAGCACCTGCCGGCCCACGCCGGGCACGGAGAAGATCTGCTCGACCACGACCGCGCCGCCGAGCAGGTAGCCGAACTGCAGCCCGGTCATCGTCACGATCGGCACCAGCGCGTTGCCGAGCACGTGCCTGACCTGGAGCCGGCGCGGCGGCACGCCCTTGGCGCGGGCGGTGCGCACGAAGTCCTCCGAGCGCACCTCCAGCACCGCGGTACGGGTGGTGCGCAGGATCGGCGCGGCGATGCCGAAGCCGAGAACAAGCGCGGGCAGGAACATCTGCTGGAGGTTGAGCAGCGGATCCTCGGCGAGCGTGGCGAAGCCCTGGCCGTTGGGGTTGAACCCGAACGACGCCGCGAAGATCGACAGCAGCGTCGTGGCCAGCAGGAACGCCGGGACCGACAGCCCCGCCAGGCTCACGACCTGGCCGAAGGCGTCACGCGGCGAGTTCGTCCTGGACGCCGACAACATGCCGAGCGGCACGCCCAGCAGCAGCGCCAGCACGATCGAGAACACCGCCAGCTCGAACGTCACCGGCAGCGAGTGCAACGTCATCTCCAGCACGCCCTGCTGCGAGCGGGCCGAGTAGCCGAAGTTGCCGGTGAGCATGTTGCCCAGCCAGGAGAAGAACTGCGTGACCGGCGACTGGTCCAGCCCGTAGTACTGCTCCAGGGCCACGCGCTGCGCCGGGGTGAGCGCGGCCGCCTCCGTGCCGAGCCCCGCGGTGATCTGGTCGCCGGGGATCGCCCGGAGCATGACGAAGACGAACACGGCCACCCCGAACAGGGTGCCGATCGTCGAGGCCACGCGCCGGACGGCCTGGTTGGCGAGGATCCGGCGCATCAGGCGACGGACGTCGTACGCAGGTACTGCAGCGACCCGCTGACCATCGGCACGAACCCGGACACGTTGGAGGTGGTCCCGGTGTAGGTGTAGCTGGTGAACAGCCAGATCCAGGGCGCGTTGGCCTCCAGCTCGGCCGACACCTTCTCGTAGATCGCCTTGCGGGCGGCCGGGTCGGTCGTGGCCTTGCCCTCGGCGAACAGCTTGTCCAGCTCCGGCGAGCTGTACCCGGCGACCTTGTTCAGGTTGCCCTTGCTGGTGAAGTAGCGGGCGTAGGAGCCGTCGGGGTCGGGACGCCCGCCGTTCAGCGCGACGGCCGCGTCGAAGTCGGCCGCCACCCAGCGGTCCACGAACGCGCCGGACTCCAGCACCTCCAGGTCCAGGGTGATCTTCGCCTCGGCGAGCTGCGCCTTGAGGTTCTGGGCCTCATTGACGGAGGTGGCGTACTCGCCCTGGGAGACGATGGCCTTGACCGTCACGCCGCCGGACTTGCCCGCCTTGCCGAGGTACTCGGCGGCCTTGGCCAGGTCGCGGCTCGGGCAGGGGCGCTGGGCCGGGTCGGACTTGAAGGCCGGGGCGGTGATCGGCCCGGTCACCTCGCCCTCGCCGAGCGCGGCGGTGTCGAGCACCTGCTTGCGGTCGATCGCGCACTGGATCGCCAGGCGCACGTTGACGTCCTTGAGGTCGCCGTGCTGCGCGTTGAGCTGGAGGGCGTGGTAGCTGAGCTGCGGCGTCTTGGTGACGGTGATCGTGCCGCCGCCCTGCGCGGTCTGGGCGACCAGCGGGTCGTTGAAGACCGCGAGCTGCACGTTGCCCGACTGCATGGCCGAGACGATGGACGACTCGTCGGGGATCACGCGGAACTCGACGCTGCCCACCTTGGGCTTCTCGGCGCCCCAGTACTTGTCGTTCCTGGCCAGCGTCAGCGACTGGCTCGGGACGCGCTTGCCCAGCGTGAACGGGCCGGTGCCGTTGGGGGTGGCGTTGAGCTTCTCCTCGGTGTCGTCGGAGGAGAGCATCGCCATGTTGACGGTGGCCAGGTTCGCCGGGAGCGCGGCGTCGGGGCCGGTCAGCTCCAGCACCACCGTGCTCTCGTCGGGGGCCTCGACGGACTTCACCGACGCCAGCGACGCCCGCGCCACGGCGGCCGTCTTCTCGTCCATGATCTTCTCCAGGGACGCCTTGACGTCCTTGGAGTCGAACGCGCTGCCGTCGCCGAACGTCACGCCCTTGCGCAGGGTGAGGGTCAGCTTCTTGCCGTCCTCGGACGTCTGCCACGACTCGGCCAGGCCCGGCACGACGTTCAGGTCCTTGTCGAACTCGGTGAGGGTGCCGTAGATGTTCTGCAACACGTTCACGGCGGTGAACTGGGTGGCCTTCCAGGGGAAGAGCGTGTCGGGGTCGGAGGTCACGCCGACGACCAGGGCGCCGCCGGACTTGCCCGTTGCGCCGGTGCTGGTCGCGGGCCCGGAAGATGATGAACAGGAGGTCAGGGCGATGGACAGCACTGCGGCGGCGCCGATCGCGGAGAGCGCGCCACGGGGCATGTGGTCTCCTCAAGAGCAGTAGGTCATAAAATTACGCAGACCCTACCACTGGTGTACTAAATTTCCTCAAGGGGTGGATGACGAATGGTCGAGGACGACGGAAGCCTGCTGATCCGTATCCGGGCCGCCATGCCGGCGTTACGGCCGTCGGAGCGGCGCATCGCCGAGACGTTCACCGGCGATCCGGCCGCCGCCGCGAACCTGTCCATCGCTGAGCTGGCCGCCCGCTGCGCCACCTCGACCACCTCGGTCGTGCGCTTCTACCAGCGCATGGGGTACGCGCACTTCAAGGACTTCCGGATCGACCTGACCAGGGCCGCCGCCCGGGAGGAGCTGACCAGGTCGAGCCTGCCGGAGGTGTCGGGCGACATCGACCGTCACGACAGCCTGGAGGGCATCGTCTCCAAGGTCGCCACCAACGAGACGCTGTCGATCGCCGACACGGCCCGCTCCCTCGACATGGACGCTCTGGCCAGGGCGGTGTCGCTGCTGCTGGCCGCGCGCCGGATCGACACCTTCGGCGTGGGCGCGAGCGCGCTGGTCGGCCTGGACCTGCAGCAGAAGCTCTCACGTATCGGGCGTACCGCGATCAACTGGCACGACGCCCACTCGGCCTGGACGTCGGCGGCCACGCTCGACGCCACCTGCGTGACCGTCGCGGTCTCGCACACCGGCGCGACCGTGGACACGGTCGAGTTCCTGTCCATCGCCCGCCGGTCGGGCGCGGCCACGGTGGCGATCACCAACTTCCGCGACTCGCCGCTGGCCGCCGCCGCCGACGTGACGCTGACGACCGCCGCCCGCGAGACGCAGTTCCGCTCGGGCGCCCTGGGCAGCCGCATCGCCCAGCTCATGGTCGTCGACTGCCTGTTCACCGGCGTCGCCGCGGCCAGCTACGACGAGTCGATGGCGGCCCTGCGCAACACCTACGCGGTCGTCCACGAGCGCACGGTGTACAAGCGGGGCTGAACCGGCGCAGGGCGGCCTGACCAGCACGGAAGGCTTTCTTTGACGGCACGTGAATCTAGTGACAAAAAGTGATGACACAACTACTTTAAGTTGACATTCTGGTGGCGAGGCATCGTCTACCAGGAAAGACACCACATGCAACTGATCACCCGTGCCGACTGGCACGCGAAGAAGCCCAGCACCAGCTACACCCGGCTGGCCTCCACCAAAGGCGTCAAGATCCACTACACCGGCGGGAAGGTGCCCTCCGACCTGCCGGAGGCCGACAACCACGACAAATGCGTCGACCTGGTGAGGGACATCCAGCGCATGCACATGTCCGGCGGGCGCGGCGAGACCTACATCGACCTCGGCTACAACATGGTGTGCTGCCCGCACCGGCGCACCTTCATGGGCCGTGGCCCGCACGTCCTGCCCGCCGCCAACGGCCCGGGGCTCAACTCCGGGCACTACGCCGTGCTCGCCCTGGTCGGCAACACCGGGTTCACCGAACCGAACGACGACCTGCTCAACGCGCTCGTCGACGCCATCGAGTACCTGCGCGAGCACGGCGACGCGGGCAACGAGGTCAAGGGCCACCGGGACGGCTACGACACCGACTGCCCCGGCGACCCCCTCTACCACTGGGTGCGAGGAGGCGCCGAGCGCCCTTAGACCAGGCGGCTCACGTGGGCCAGAGCCTGCTTGAGCAGCACTCCCTGGCCGCCGGTCATCTCCTGCTGCACGGCCGGCGAGGCCGCCTCCTCGGGGGTGAACCAGACCAGGTCCAGGGCGTCCTGCCGGGGCCGGCAGTCACCGGCCACGGGCACGATGTAGGCCAGGGACACCGCGTGCTGGCGCGGATCGTGGTACGGCGTGACGCCCGGCGTCGGGAAGTACTCCGCGACGGTGAAGGGCTGCGGGGAGACGGGGATGCGGGGAAGGGCCACGGGCCCGAGGTCCTTCTCCAGGTGACGCAGCAGCGCGTCGCGGACGCGCTCGTGGAGCAGCACCCGCCCCGACACCAGCGCCCGGCTGACCGTCCCGTCCGCCGCGATCCGCAGCAGCAGGCCCACCCGGGTCACCACGCCGGTCTCGTCCACCCGCACCGGCACGGCGTCGATGTAGAGGATCGGCAACTGGCCGCGCACCGATTCGAGCTCTTCGGGGGCCAGCCATCCAGGCGCGGTTTCGGTCTTTTCGGTCATCTGCCGATCGTATGCCCCGCGCCGCCGCTGACAGCGTAAGCCCCACCGACCGATCCGCGCACGGATCCGGCCAGACCCGGCCGGATCCGGCCGGGCCCGCCCGCACGGGCTCAGGCGCGCCTGGCCGGCCTGCTCCTGCCCGCGATCCAGGACGCCGTGCAGACGACCAGCACGATGCCCATGAACGGCAGGTACTCGGCGACTCTTCTCATGTGAGATCACGCTCCGCTCTCGACTTGGCGAGCCGCTGTCGTTGCGGCTCGACGGTGTACCGGGGGTCGCGCGCCGAGGCCGTCCCGGCGTGGAAGACGCCGAACCGGGTGCACACCGACCCGGCCAGCAGGGCAGCCCCGGCGGCCATCGCCGCGACCCTGCTGCGGCGGCCGAGGCCCTGCCCGAGCAGCGCGCCCGCGACCGACAGCGCCTGCCCCGCCTTGAGCAGCCGGCTGCGCCGCAGCGGCTCGGCGGTCAGGCCCATCCGGCGTTCCATGCGGACGGCCGCCGCGCACTCCAGAGCCGCGCCCAGCAGCGCCACCCGCCGGGCCGGGGCCGCCTGCGCGAGCGGCGCGGCCAGCATGCCGAGCCCGCCCGCCGACGCCGCGGCCGAGCCCGCGAACAGGAACGGCATCTCCCTGAACCCGTCGTGCCAGGCCGGGACCGCCGTGTCGCAGATCAGCGCGGCGGTGTAGGTGGCCAGCGCAGGCCCGGCCAGCCCCGCGCCCACCGTGGCCGCCCGGCCCAGCCGGGGGAACCGCCCGGTCAGCTCGGTGGCCGCGGCGAGCCCGGCCTGCGGCCCGTACGCGCTCAGGATCCAGGTGCCGACGCTCATCGGCGAGGTCACCTTGAACACCCGCAACATGTTGAGGAAGCGCGAGGGCTTGCCCAGGTCGTGGATCAGCGCGTACAGCGAGCCGCCGACCGCGCCCACGGCGGCGACCTTGGCGGCGCGGGCCAGCGCCGGACGTCCGGTCAGCTCGGCGGCGGCCGCCAGCGTGGAGGAGGCCCCGGCCAGGCCGCCGAGGAACAGGTAGCCGGCGATGTCGTGGTCGCTCCAGGGCGTGCCGTTCAGGACCGGCAGGCCGTAGTAGGACTCGGCCTCCGGCTCGGGCGGACGCAGGGAACGCCCGCCGCGGCCCGCCGAGCCGGGCGTGGCCTCGCGCTCGGTGCGCAGGCCGGGCGCGTCGTCCAGGCGCACGTCGGTCTGGTTGCTCATCTGCCCCTCCTCCAGGCCGCCACGGCCATCCCGGCCAGCAGCACCAGCGCCGCCGCGCCGGCGTGCCGCCACATCGACGGCAGATCCGCGGTGGTCACCACCGGGTCCGGCGGCAGGCCGTACACCTGCGGCTCGTCCAGCAGCAGGAAGAAGGCGCCGGTGCCGCCCACGCCGTCGGCGGGGTCGTGGCCGTACAGGCGGGCCGAGGACGCGCCCGCCGCGCGCACCTGCTCCAGGCGGCGGTCGGCGCGTTCACGCAGCTCGTCCAGCTCGCCGAACTGGATGGAGTCCGTCGGGCACGTCTTGGCGCAGGCCGGCTCCTGGCCGACCTCCAGCCGGTCGTAGCACATCGTGCACTTGGCGGCCGTGCCGCTCGTCTCGCGCCGGCCGATCACCCCGAACGGGCAGGCGGGCACGCAGTAGCCGCAGCCGTTGCAGACGTCCTCCTGGACGACGACCGTGCCGTACTCGGTGCGGAACAGCGACCCGGTCGGGCAGACGTCGAGGCAGGCCGCGTGCGTGCAGTGCTTGCACACGTCGGAGGCCATCAGCCAGCGGAAGTCCATGTCACGGGCGCCGGTCTCCTGGTGGCCGAGCGGCTTGCGCTGCTCGACGAACGCGACGTGCCGCCAGGTGTCGGCGCCGAGCCCGACGGAGTTGTCGTAGGACATGCCGGTGAAGAGCAGGCCGTCCTCGGGCACCGCGTTCCACTCCTTGCAGGCCACCTCGCACGCCTTGCACCCGATGCAGATGCTGGTGTCGGTGAAGAAGCCCATGCGCTTGGGCGGGTCGTCGTATCCGGCGTCGAGCGGCGCCCGGTCGAGGTCGAAGGCCACGGCTCACACCTCCGTTCCGGTGTCCTCGGTCACGCCCGCCCGCCGCCGGTAGGCCAGCACCAGCTCCGGCAGGGCCGGGCCGCGTGGCCTGCGTCCCGGGCGGATGTCGGCCGACAGGGCCTTGACCTCCTGGATGTGGGAATTGGGGTCGAGCGAGATCGAGACCAGCTCGTTGGCCGCGTCGCCCCTGGCCAGACCGTTGGGGCCGAAATGGAACGGCAGCCCGATCTGGTGGATGACCTTGCCGTTCAGGTGCAGCGGCGCGATCCGGTCGGTGACCAGCACGCGCGCCTCGATGGCGCCGCGCGCGGTGATGACCGTGGCCCACTCGCCGTGCACGAGCCCGCGCTCGGCGGCCAGCTCGGGCGAGACCTCGCAGAACATCTCCGGCTGCAGCTCGGCCAGGTACGGCGTGTGCCGGCTCATGCCGCCCGCCGTGAAGTGCTCGGTCAGCCGGTACGTGGTCACCACGTACGGGTAGACCGACGCGCCCGGCTCCTCCCCGCTCGGCTGGTAACGGTTGTCCTCGTGCCGGTAGAGCTTGCGGGCCGGGTTGCGCTGCCGCCCGTAGAGCGGGTTGGCGACCGGCGAGTCCTGGGGCTCGAAGTGGCTGGGCAGCGGGCCGTCCACCACGCCCGAGGGGGCGAACAGCCAGCCCTTGCCGTCGGCCTGCATGATGAACGGGTCGATGCCCGACAAGGCCGCCGGGCCCTGCGCCCCCGGCTCGGGCCGGTAGGACGGCGGTTTGCCCTCCTCGAAGTCCGGCACGTCGAGCCCGGTCCAGCGGCCGGCCTCCTCGTCCCACCAGACGAGCTTCTTGCGCTCGCTCCACGGACGGCCGTCGGGCGCGGCCGAGGCCCGGTTGTAGAGCACCCGCCGGTTGGCCGGCCACGCCCACGCCCACCCGGCGGCGACCCAGTCCTGCTCGGCGGCCGGTTGACGCAGGGCGGCCCGGTTGACGCCGCCGGCGTACACGCCGCAGTAGATCCAGCAGCCGCACACCGTCGAGCCGTCGTCCTTCAGCTGGGTGTAGGCGTCGAGCGGGCGGCCCTCGGCGTCCCAGCCGTTGATCTCGGCGAGCACCGCCTCGGCGACCGGCTCGGCCGTCTCGCCCTCGACCGGGTAGTCCCAGGTCAGGTCGAGCAGGGGACGGTCCATCGGGTCGGCGGAACCGGCCAGCTTGCGCCGGATGATGCGCCCGAGGTGGTACATGAACCACAGGTCGCTGCGCGCGTCGCCGTCCGGCTCGACGGCCCGGTGGTGCCACTGCAGCCAGCGGTTGGTGTTGGTGAAGCTGCCGCTCTTCTCGGTGTGGGCCGCGGCGGGGAAGAAGAACACCTCGGTGCCGATCTCGGAGGTGACCAGCTCGCCGGTCTCGATCTCCGGGCCGTCCTTCCACCAGGTGGCGCTCTCGATCAGGTTGAGGTCGCGCACCACAAGCCAGTCGAGCCGCGCCATGCCGAGGCGCTGCATCCGGGAGTTGGCCGAGCCCACGGCCGGGTTCTCGCCGAGCAGCAGGTAGCCCTTGCAGGTGCCGTCGAGCTGCGCCAGCACGGTGTCGTACGTGCTGTGCGAGCCCGTCAGGCGCGGCAGGTAGTCGAAGCGGAAGTCGTTGTCGCGCGTCGCGGCCGGCCCCCACCACGCCTTGAGCAGGCTCACCAGGTAGGCGGGCATGTTCGCCCAGAAGCCGCGGCAGGAGGCGTCGGCGCGCAGGAAGTCGCGCATCTTCTCGTGCTCGTGGGCGTGCGGCATCGGGATGTAGCCGGGCAGCAGGTTGAACAGCGTCGGGATGTCGCTGGAGCCCTGGATGCTGGCGTGCCCGCGCAGCGCCTGGATGCCGCCGCCGGGGCGGCCGATGTTGCCGAGCAGCAGTTGCAGGATGCTGGCCGTGCGGATGAACTGCGCGCCGTCGCTGTGCTGCGTCCAGCCCACGGCGTAGACGAACTCGGCGGTCCGCTCCGGCCCGGAGTTCTCCGTCAGGTGCCGGCAGACCTGGGCGAACAGCTCCGGCGGCACCCCGCACACCCGCTGCACCATCTCCGGCGTGTAGCGGGCGAAGTGGCGGCGCAGGACCTGCAGCACGCAGCGCGGGTGCCGCATCGTCTCGTCCCGCCGCGGCTCGCCGCTGAGCGGGACGCCGGTGCCTCCCTGCACCTCGGGGCGGCCGGCCGGCATGCTGCCCGCCGGGCGGTCGTAGTCCTCGTCCCGCTCGCCGGAGGCCGCGACGGTGTGCATGCCCTCGTACTGCCAGGTGTCGTCCTCGTAGCAGCGGTTCTCCGCGTCGAAGCCGGAGAACAGGCCGTCGAGGTCCTCGGCGTCGCGGTAGTCCTCCCGCAGGATGGTCGACGCGTTGGTGTAGTGCAGGACGTAGTCGCGGAAGAACAGCTCGTTCTCCAGCACGTGGTTGACGATCGCGCCGAGGAAGGCCACGTCCGAGCCCGCCCTGATCGGCACGTGCAGGTCGGCCAGCGCACTGGTACGGGTGAAGCGCGGATCCACGTGGATGACCACCGCGCCGCGCGCCTTGGCCTCCATCACCCACTGGAACCCGACCGGATGCGCCTCGGCGAAGTTCGACCCCTGGATCAGCACGCAGTCGGAGTGCTGGAGATCCTGCAGGAACGTCGTGGCCCCGCCGCGCCCGAACGACGTGCCCAGCCCCACCACGGTCGAGCTGTGGCACACCCGCGCCTGGTTCTCGATCTGCACCACGCCGAGCGCGGTGAGCAGCTTCTTGATGAGGTAGTTCTCCTCGTTGTCCAGCGTCGCGCCACCCAGGCTGGCGATGCCCATCGTGCGGGCCACCCGGCGGCCCTTGTTCTCCCACTCCCAGGTCGCCCGGCGGGTGGCGATGATCCGGTCGGCCACCATGTCCATGGCGGTCTCCAGGTCGATCTCCCGCCAGTCGGCGGCGCCCGGCGGGCGGTGGAGCACCTTGTTCAGCCGGCCCGAGCCGGTGGTGAGCTGGAGGCTGGAGGCGCCCTTCGGGCACAGCCGGCCCCTGCTGATGGGCGAGTCGGGATCGCCCTCGATGTGCACGACCTTCTCGTCGCTGACGTAGACGTTCTGGGCGCAGCCCACCGCGCAGTACGGGCACACCGACTTGACCACGCGGTCGGCGGCGGCCGTCCGGGCCGGGTGCTCGCCCGTGCGCGGCGACTTCACCGCCGCCGCCCGGCCGAGCCTGTCCTTGCCGGTGAGCTGCCGCAGCAGCGGCCAGGAGAACCCCATGCCGCTCACGTCCCCGCCTGGCGCATGCGCCGGTCGCTCCAGGCCCGCTCGCGCATCCAGGCGTGCACGTCGCCGCGTTCGACCGGCCCGACCTCGCGCGGGTTGACCAGCTGCTGGGTGCGGCCGGTCAGCAGGCCCGGCCGTCCCCGGCGGCGCGCCACGGCGTCGCTCCCGTCGGCCGGCACGCCCGTCGCGATCAGGTACGCCCGTCCCGCGGGCACCCCCAGCAACCTGGCGATCTCGGCGTAGTCCAGCCCCTGCGACAGCAGCCGCAGCACCCGCTCCTTGCTCGGCATCGCGTTCCCCCCGGCGCCCGTGCCCCTGGACTTCGTCCTCCCCCTCGCCGCCAGGAGGAAACCGAAGTGCCAGGTCAAAGGCGTATGTGCGGGGACGGGCCGGGTCAGTTCAGGCGGGCGGCGGCCTCGTCCCAGGCGCTCGCGTCGCCGGAGGGCTCGTACCGGCGCAGCTCCTGCGTGGAGGCCACCAGGGCGCGCATCCCGGCCAGGTCGGAGACCAGCCCGGCCGCCCGCGCCTGCACCAGGACGTTGCCGAGCGCGGTCGCCTCGGCGGGCCCGGCCACGACCGGCAGGCCGCAGGCGTCGGCCGTGAACCGGCACAGCAGCTCGTTGCGCGACCCGCCGCCCACCAGGTGCACCACCTCGACGTCGCGGCCCGACAGCTCCATCGCCTGCCGGATCGCGTGCCGGTGCCCCAGCGCCAGGCTCTCCAGCACGCAGCGCACGAAGCCCGCGGGCGTCGAGGGCGGCCGCTGCCCGGTGCGGCGGCACTCGGCGGCGATCCGCGCGGGCATGTCGCCCGGCGGCAGGAACGCGGGCAGGTCCGGGTCGACCACGGCGGCGAAGGGACGCTCCCGGGCCGCCGCCGCCAGCAGGTCCTCCAGCGAGGAGCCGGGCCAGGCCCGCAGGCACTCCTGCAGCAGCCACAGCCCCATGACGTTGCGCAGGTAGCGGACGGTCCCGTCGATCCCGGCCTCGTTGGTGAAGTTGGCCGCCCGGCCCGCCTCGGTGAGCACGGGGCCGGTCAGCTCCACCCCGGCCAGCGACCAGGTGCCGCACGAGATGTAGGCGAAGGCGGGCCCGCCGGCCGGCACGGCGGCCACCGCCGAGGCGGTGTCGTGCGAGGCCACCGCCCGCACCGGCGCGGAGAAGCCGATCTCGGCCGCGACGTCGCGGCGCAGCCCGCCGACCGGCTCGCCGGGCTGCCGCAGCCGCGGGAAGATGCCCCCGGGCAGGCCCAGCCGGTCGATCAGCGGCGCCGCCCAGGACCGGGTGCGCACGTCGAGCAGGCCCGTGGTCGAGGCGTTGGTCACCTCGGCGCCCAGCTCGCCGGTCAGCCAGTAGCCGATCAGGTCGGGCACCAGCAGCATCGTCGCGGCCTGGTCCAGGCGGTCGTCGGCGAGGAGCTGGTAGACGGTGTTGAACGGGAGCACCTGGAGCCCGGACACCGCGTACAGCGCCTCGGCGCCGACCGTCTCGGCCACCTGCCCGGCCACCCCCCGCGTACGGTCGTCGCGGTAGTGGACCGGGTTGCCGAGCAGCGCGCCGGACTCGTCGAGCAGGCCGTAGTCGACGGCCCACGAGTCGACCCCGACCGAGCCGACCGGCCCGGCCGCCCGCAGGCCGGTGAGGATCTCGCGGTAGAGGCCCAGGACGTCCCAGTGGAGGCGGCCGGCCAGGCGGACCGGGCCGTTGGGGAAGCGGTGGACCTCGGACGTGGCGAGCCCGTCCGACAGGTCGGCGACCATCACCCGGCCGCTGGAGGCGCCCAGGTCCACGGCGGCGAATCGGCTCATTGGGTGGACTCCCTCTCGACCAGTTCGGGCTGGAACATGATGTGCTGGTGGGCGTGCTCGTCCGGGTTGTCGCACTCGTCCAGCAGCAGTTCGGTGGCGATGCGGCCGAGCTGGTACGTCGGCTGCCGCATCGAGCTGAGCGACACGGCGGAGGCGGCGGCGAAGTCGATGTCGTCGTAGCCCATCAGGGCCACGTCGTCGGGCACCCGCACCCCGGCGCGCAGCAGGGCCCGCAGCACGCCCAGCGCGAGCAGGTCGTTGGCGCAGAACACGGCCTCGGGCAGGCCGTCCGCCATCAGGTCGGCGGCGGCCTTCTCGCCCGCGCGGGCGGTCATCGCGGCCGCCTCGACCACCCGCAGCGAGCCCGGGTCCAGCCCGGCCGCCGCCAGCGCCTCCGCCGCGCCCCGCCGCCGCTCGGCGCACTGGCGGATGGTCAGCGGCCCGGTCACGTACGCCACGCTGTGACCGCTCGCGTGCCCGCCTCTGGCCAGCAGGTGCGCCACCGCGGCCCGGCCGCCCGCCACGTCGTCCACCGCGACCGCGCACTGGTCGGGGCGGTGGGCCGGATGGTCGACGAGCACCACGCTGATGCCGCGCTCGCGCAGCCGGTCCAGCCGGGCCGGGTCCTCGCCCGAAGGCGTGATCAGCACGCCGCGCACCCGCTGCTCGGCCAGCACGCCCAGATTGCGCTCCTCCTTGCCGGGCGAGCCCGCCGAGTTGCCGAGGATCACCGCGTAGCCCAGCTCGCTGGCGACGTCCTCGACCCCGGCGGCGACCTCGGTGAAGAACGGGTTGCCGATGTCGATGACGCTCAGGCCGATCGTCCGGCTGTGGCCGGCGCGCAGGGTCGAGGCCGAGCCGTGCCGGACGAACCCCAGCTCCCGGATCGCGGCCTCCACCCGTTCGCGGGTCGCCGTGGCGACCTTCGCCGGTCTGTTCAGCACGTTGGAGACCGTGCCGGGGGAGACGCCGGCGTGGGCGGCGACGTCCTTGATGCTGACCATGGCCATGGCGCCCCATTAAAACGTACCAACGTGATGTTGGCCAGTACCGCCCACGTGGCAGGGGGGGCGCATTGACAGCGGTCCGCGAGAGATCGTAGTTTTCCGGCGACGCATTAAAACGTTTTGAAGAGGGGTGACCGTGCGACGCGCCTGCTTCCTGCTCAAGGTCCGTCCCGAGCGGCTGGCGGAGTACCGCGAACGCCACCGGGCCGTCTGGCCGGACATGCTCGACGCGCTGCGCCGCGCCGGCTGGCACAACTACTCGCTCTTCCTGCGGGACGACGGCCTGCTCGTGGGCTACCTGGAGACCGCCGACTTCGAGGCCGCGAAGGAGGCGATGGCCGCCACCGAGGTCAACGCCCGCTGGCAGGCCGAGATGGCGCCCTTCTTCGAAGACCTCGACGGCCGGCCCGACGAGGGCATGCGGCCGCTGGACGAAGTGTTCCACCTGGACTGATCGGGAAGTCATGACCACTGACATCAAGGCCGCCCTGCGCGCGCTGCACATCGAGACCCCGTCGTGGGCGTACGGCAACAGCGGCACCCGGTTCAAGGTGTTCGCGCAGCGGGGCGTGCCGCGCGACCCGTACGAGAAACTGGCCGACGCCGCCCAGGTGCACGCCCACACCGGCGTCGCCCCCACCGTCGCCCTGCACATCCCCTGGGACAAGGTGGCCGACTACGGCCACCTGGCCGCCCACGCCCGCGAGCTGGGCGTCGGCATCGGGGCGATCAACTCCAACGTCTTCCAGGACGACGCCTACATGCTCGGCAGCGTCACCAACCCCGACCCCGCGGTCCGCCGCAAGGCGCTGGCGCACCTGCTGGAGTGCGTCGACATCATGGACGCCACCGGCTCGGCCACGCTCAAGCTGTGGTTCTCCGACGGCACCAACTACCCCGGCCAGGACGACATCCGCGCCCGCCAGGACCGCCTGGCCGAGGCCCTGGCCGCGGTGTACGCCCGGCTCGGCGGGGACCAGCGCTTCCTGCTGGAGTACAAGCTGTTCGAGCCCGCCTTCTACACCACCGACGTGCCCGACTGGGGCACCGCCTACGCCCACTGCCTGAGGCTCGGCCCCAAGGCGCAGGTCGTCGTGGACACCGGTCACCACGCGCCGGGCGTCAACATCGAGTTCATCGTGGCGTTCCTGCTGCGCGAGGGGAAGCTCGGCGGCTTCGACTTCAACTCCCGCTTCTACGCCGACGACGACCTCATGGTGGGCGCGGCCGACCCGTTCCAGCTCTTCCGCATCATGTACGAGGTCGCGCGCGGCGGCGGCCTGGAGGCGGGCGTGGCGTTCATGCTCGACCAGTGCCACAACATCGAGCCCAAGATCCCCGGCCAGATCCGCTCGGTCATGAACGTCCAGGAGGCCACCGCCAAGGCGCTGCTGGTCGACAGGGACGCGCTGGCAGCCGCCCAGGCCGGGGGAGACGTGCTGGGCGCGAACGCCGTGCTCATGGACGCCTACAACACCGACGTGCGGCCGCTGCTCGCCGAGCTGCGTGAGGAGACGGGCCTCGCGCCCGACCCGATGGCCGCGTACGCCAAGTCCGGATATTTCGAGAAAATCGCCGCCGAGCGGATCGGCGGCACGCAGGCCGGCTGGGGGGCCTGACCACCATGCACGTCATCAACGAACTGCTGGGCCGCTCGCACCGACTGGGCGCCGACCCGCGCAACACCAACTTCGCCGGCGGCAACACCTCCGCCAAGGGCCACGCCCCCGACCCGGTGACCGGCCAGGACGTCGAGCTGCTCTACGTCAAGGGCTCGGGCGGCGACCTCGGCACGCTCAAGGAGGACGGCCTGGCCGTCCTGCGCCTGGACCGCCTGCGCGCGCTCGCCGGCGTCTACCCCGGCGTCGAGCGCGAGGACGAGATGGTCGCCGCCTTCGACTACTGCCTGCACGGCCGGGGCGGCGCCGCCCCCTCGATCGACACCGCCATGCACGGCCTGGTCGAGGCCGCCCACGTCGACCACCTGCACCCCGACGCCGGGATCGCCCTGGCCGCCGCCCGCGACGGCGAGGAGCTGACCCGGCGCGTCTTCGGCGACCGCGTGGTGTGGGTGCCCTGGCGGCGGCCCGGCTTCCAGCTCGGCCTGGACATCGCGGCCGTCAAGGAGGCCAACCCGCAGGCCGTCGGGTGCGTGCTCGGCGGCCACGGCATCACCGCCTGGGGCGCCACCTCGCAGGAGTGCGAGGCCCGCTCGCTGGAGATCATCCGCACCGCCGAGGAGTACCTGGCCGCCAACGGCCGCCCCGACCCGTTCGGGTCCGTGCTGCACGAGCCGCTGCCGGAGGCCGAACGGCACGCGCGGGCCGCCGCGCTGTTCCCGGTCGTGCGGGGGCTGGCCTCCTCCGACCTGCGGCAGGTCGGCCACTACACCGACACCCCGGAGGTGCTGGACTTCCTCTCCCGCGTCGAACATCCGCGCCTGGCCGCGCTCGGCACGTCCTGCCCCGACCACTTCCTGCGCACCAAGGTCGCCCCGCTGGTCCTGGACCTGCCGCCGGACGCGCCCCTGGAGCGGGCCGTCGAGCGGCTGCGCGAGCTGCACGCCGCCTACCGCGCCGACTACACCGCCTACTACGAGCGCCACGCCGGCCCGGACTCGCCGCCGATGCGCGGAGCGGACCCGGCGATCGTGCTGGTGCCCGGCGTCGGCATGTTCTCCTTCGGCAAGGACAAGCAGACCGCCCGCGTGGCCGGCGAGTTCTACGTCAACGCGATCAACGTCATGCGCGGCGCCGAGTCCGTCTCCGCCTACGCGCCCATCCCGGAGTCGGAGAAGTTCCGGATCGAGTACTGGGAGCTGGAGGAGGCCAAGCTGCGCCGGATGCCGAAGCCGAAGCCGCTGGCCGGGCGGGTGGCGCTGATCACCGGCGCGGGCTCGGGCATCGGCGCGGCGACCGCGCGGCGGCTGGCGGCCGAAGGGGCGTGCGTGGTGCTCGCCGACCGCGACCTGGGCGCCGCGGAGAAGGTCGCCGCCGAGATCGGCGCCGGGGCGTACCGGGCGTCCGACGCGGCCGTGGCCGTGGGGGTGGACGTCACGTCCGAGGAGCAGGTCGTGGCCGCCGTACGGGCCGCCGTGCTCGCCTTCGGCGGCGTGGACCTGGTGGTCAACAACGCCGGCCTGTCGTTGTCGCGCTCCCTGCTGGAGACCAGCCTGGACGACTGGGACCTCCAGCACGACGTGATGGCGCGCGGCTCGTTCCTGGTCTCCCGCGAATGCGCCCGGGTGCTGATCGGCCAGGCGATGGGCGGGGACATCGTCTACATCTCCTCCAAGAACGCCGTCTTCGCCGGGCCGAACAACGTCGCCTACGGCGCGGCCAAGGCCGACCAGGCCCACCAGGTCCGCCTGCTGGCCGCCGAGCTGGGCGAGCACGGCGTCCGCGTCAACGGCGTGAACCCCGACGGCGTCGTGCGCGGCTCGGGCATCTTCGCCTCCGGCTGGGGCGCCAACCGCGCGGCGGTGTACGGCGTGGAGGAGGAGCGCCTGGGCGAGTTCTACGCCCGGCGCACCCTGCTCAAGCGCGAGGTCCTGCCCGAGCACGTGGCCGCGGCGGTCTTCGCGCTCGCCGGGTCCGACCTGACCCACACCACGGGCCTGCACGTCCCGGTGGACGCGGGCGTCGCCGCGGCCTTCCTGAGGTGACCCGTGGCGGGCCGTCCCGGGGGCGGCCCGCCCTCCGCCCCTGACCGAAATATCCAAAATGCGATCGGCGTGGATTCCGCGCCGCATCTGTGCGACACATGGAGACGGGTCCTCCGCAGACCCGCGGAGGACCCGCGGCACCCCCGACCCTCCAGGGAGGCGAAGCCCGTGTCAGCACCGGTGTCCCGTCGTTCGTTCCTCCGCGGCGGCGCGGCCGGCGGTCTCGGCGTGGTTCTCGCGGGCAGCGTGGAGGCCATCGCCGGCCCCGGCGCGGCCCGCGCCGCCACCCGGGCCGAGGCCGGGTACGGCCCCCTCGTCCCCGACCCGGCCGGCCTGCTGGCCCTGCCCGCCGGGTTCTCCTACACCCTCGTCGCCGAGACCGGCCGCACCCTGCTGGACAGCGGCGAGCCCACCCCGAGCGACCCCGACGGCATGGCCTGCTTCACCGGCCGCCGGGGCACCGTCCTGGTCTGCAACCACGAGATCGGCGGGAGCGAGCCGTACCGGGTGCCCGCCCTGCCCGGCCTCACCTACGACCCCGGCGCGGGCGGCGGCACCACCACCGTCGAGGTGAGCCGCCGCGGCGCGCGGGTCAGGGAGTACGTCAGCCTGGCCGGCACCCACAACAACTGCGCCGGCGGACGCACCCCCTGGAACACCTGGCTGACCTGCGAGGAGACCGAGCAGCGGGCCGGCGGCGCCTTCCAGCGCGACCACGGCTACGTCTTCGAGGTGGACGCCTTCGACCAGCGCTCCAACCAGGACCCGGTGCCCCTGAAGTTCCTGGGCCGCTACTCCCACGAGGCCGTCGCCGTCGATCCCCGCACGTCCGCGATCTACCTGACCGAGGACGCCACCGCCCCCCACGGCCTCTACTTCCGCTGGACCCCGCCGCCGGGCTTCCACGGGGGCAGGGGCGCGCTGCGGGCCCTGGCCACCTCCTCCGGCGGCGACACGGCGGGCCGCCTCCAGGCGATGAGCTGCTACGACGGCTCCCGGCAGGTCGCCGACCTGTCGGAGGCCACCGCGCCGGGCACCCGGTACCGGGTGCGCTGGGTGGACGTCCCCGACCGTGACGCCCGTACGGTCTCGGTGCGCTCCCAGTTCGCCGACGGCCAGGTGACCCGCTCGCGCAAGCTGGAGGGCGCCTACTGGGGCGACGGCGGCGCCTACTTCGTGGCCAGCTACGCCCGCGCCGCCGACGGCAGCCTCAAGGAGCACGACGGCCAGGTGTGGTTCCACGACCCCCGGTCCGGCACGGTCACCCTGCGGACCGTCTTCGGCCTCAACCCCGACCCCGCCCAGGACACCTCCTTCGACGGCCCCGACAACATCACCGTCTCCCCGTACGGCGGCGTGATCCTGGCCGAGGACGGCGAGGGCGTCAGCCATCTCGTCGGCGTCACCAGGAAGGGCGCGGGCTACCCGCTGGCCCGCAACGAGCTGAACGAGAGCGAGTTCACCGGCCCCACCTTCGACGCCACCGGCTCCACCCTGTACGCCTGCATCCAGTCGCCGGGCCACGTCTTCGCCATCACGGGACCATGGCGGCGTCCTCAGGAGTAGGCGGCGACCATCCCCACGACCGTCACCAGCGCGCCGGTGGCGGTGATCACCCAGCCCGCCGCCGCGGCGGACCGCCTGGCCCGCCGTCCCGCCCCGGACCAGTAGAGGAGCACGTAGGGCAGGAACCCGATCCCGCCCAGCCCCACCCCGGGCAGTGCCGCCGCGGCCAGCACGCCCCTGGTCCCGGCCGGCGCCGCCCGGTCGCCCTCGGGCGTGAGCTGGGCCCGCGTCACGTCGCCGACCGAGGAGTCGGGGGAGGCGTCCACCGGGACGGCCGGGCCGCCGGAGTCGGGCGTGAAGCGTCCCTTGCAGTCGTAGCGGCCCTGGCCCAGGTCGGCGCAGGAGAGCACGGTCAGCGTCCCCGGCGTGCCGGTCCGGCCGGTCGCCAGCCGGAAGTCGGGGATCGAGAGCACCGCCGGCAGCACGCAGATCCCCACCCAGAGCAGCACGAGGACGGCGCGCCCGAACGGCCCGGGACCGCGCCCGCGCGAAGGGGCGACGAAGGTGAGATCGGGCAGGAAGTCGCTCATGCCAGGCAGCATCCCGCCCGCCACTTGGGGTTGGCCTGGAAAGGACTGGGACATGCCCCTGTCACCGGCGCGGGCCGTCTCAGCTTGCATAATCATCCTCTTGAGTGCATCATCTTCACAAGCAAGGTCATGAGATAGGGTGCATAACTATGCAGGAGGGCCGGATGAGAGCAGCGATCGCGGGAGCGAGCGGCTATGCCGGAGGTGAGCTGCTCCGCCTCCTGCTCGGCCATCCCGAGTTCGAGATCGGCGCGCTCACCGCGGCCTCCAGCGCGGGCGACCTGCTCGGCGCCCACCAGCCGCACCTGCCGCAGCTCGCCGACCGCGTCCTGGAGGAGACCACGCCCGGCGTGCTCGCCGGGCACGACGTGGTCTTCCTCGCGCTGCCGCACGGCCACTCGGCCGCCGTCGCCGCCCAGCTCGGCGAGGACACGATCGTGGTCGACTGCGGCGCCGACCACCGGCTCGCCGACCCCGCGGCCTGGCGGGAGTTCTACGGCGGCGACCACGCCGGCACCTGGCCCTACGGCCTGCCCGAGCTGCCCGGCGGGCGCGAGGCGCTGAAGAAGGCCCGGCGCATCGCCGTCCCCGGCTGCTACCCGACCTCGGTCCTGCTGGCCCTGTGGCCGGCCTTCGCCGCGGGCCTGGCCGGTCCCGACGTGGTCGTCGTGGCCGCCAGCGGCACCAGCGGCGCGGGCAAGGCGCCCAGGTCCCATCTGCTCGGCAGCGAGGTCATGGGCTCGGTCAGCGCGTACGGCGTGGGCGGCGTCCACCGCCACACGCCCGAGATGGAGCAGGGGCTGTCCGCCGTCGCCGGCGCACCCGTACGCGTCTCCTTCACCCCCACCCTGGCCCCCATGAGCCGCGGCATCCTGGCCACCTGCACCGCCCCCGCCGTCCCCGGCCTCACCCGCGAGTCGCTGCGCACCGCCTACGAGGTCGCGCTGAAGGCCGAGCCGTTCGTCCGGCTCCTGCCCGAGGGCGTCTGGCCGGCCACCTCCATGACGTACGGCGCCAACACCGCCGCCCTTCAGGTGACGCTCGACGAGCGCGCCGGCCGCGTGGTCGCCGTCATCGCCATCGACAACCTCACCAAGGGCACGGCCGGAGGCGCGATCCAGAGCGTGAACCTCGCCCTCGGCCTGCCGGAAGAGCTCGGCCTTCCCCTGACAGGAGTTGCTCCATGAGTGTCACCGCCCCCTTGGGCTTCCGGGCCGCGGGCGTCGCCGCGGGCATCAAGTCCGGCGACGCCCGTGACCTGGCCCTCGTCGTCAACGACGGCCCCAGCCGCGCCGCCGCCGGCGTCTTCACCGCCAACCGCGTCAAGGCCGCCCCCGTGCTGTGGTCGCAGCAGGTCCTGGCGGGCGGGCGGCTGCGCGCGGTGGTGCTCAACTCCGGCGGCGCCAACGCCTGCACCGGCCCCGAGGGCTTCCAGGACACCCACGCCACCGCCGAGAAGGTCGCCGAGGCCCTCGGCGACAGCGCGGGCGAGATCGCGGTCTGCTCCACCGGCCTGATCGGCGAGCGGCTGCCGATGGAGGCCCTGCTGACCGGCGTCCAGACCGCCGCGGGCCAGCTGTCCCGCGACGGCGGCCTGGCCGCGGCCGACGCCATCCGCACCACCGACACCGTCTCCAAGATCTCCTTCAAGCGGGCCGACGGCTACATGGTCGGCGGCATGGCCAAGGGCGCCGGCATGCTCGCCCCCGCCCTGGCGACCATGCTCTGCGTGATCACCACCGACGCCGACCTGACCAGCGAGGAGCTCGACGCCGTCCTGCGCGCCGCCACGGCCACCACCTTCGACCGGCTCGACTCCGACGGCTGCATGTCCACCAACGACACCGTGCTGCTGCTGGCCAGCGGCGCCGCCGGGGTCAGGCCCGACCTGGCCGAGTTCGGGCAGAAGGTGCAGGAGGTCTGCGCCGACCTGGCCAGGCAGCTCCTCGTGGACGCCGAGGGCGCCTCCAAGGCGATCGCCGTCGAGGTCGTCGGCGCCGCCTCCGAGGACGACGCCGTCGAGGTGGGCCGCACCGTCGCCCGTTCCAACCTGCTCAAGTGCGCCATCCACGGCGAGGACCCCAACTGGGGCCGCGTCCTGGCCGCCGTCGGCACCACGAAGGCCGCCTTCGAGCCCGACCGCGTCAACGTCGCCATCAACGGCATCTGGATCTGCCGCGACGGCTCCGTCGGCGACGACCGCACCAAGGTCGACATGCGCCCCCGCGACGTGACGATCACCATCGACCTGTCGGCCGGCCGCCACAGCGCCACGATCCACACCACGGACCTGACCGCCGAGTACGTCCACGAGAACTCGGCGTACTCCTCGTGAGGGCCGTCACCGCGGCGACCAAGGCCGAGGCGCTGATCGAGGCCCTGCCCTGGCTGACCCGCTTCGCCGGCGCGACCGTCGTCATCAAGTACGGCGGCAACGCCATGACCGACGAGTCCCTCAAGGAGGGCTTCGCCGAGGACGTCGTGTTCCTGCACCACGCCGGCCTGCGCCCGGTCGTCGTCCACGGCGGCGGGCCGCAGATCAGCAGCGCCCTCGACAGGCACGGCATCGAGTCCACCTTCACCGCGGGCCTGCGCGTCACCACGCCCGAGGCCATGCAGGTCGTCAGGATGGTCCTGGTCGGCCAGGTGGGCCGCGACATCGTCGGCCTGATCAACCGGCACGGCCCGTTCGCGATCGGCATGTCCGGCGAGGACGCCTGCCTGTTCACCGCCGAGCGCAAGCCCGTCATCGTCGACGGCGAGCCCGTGGACATCGGCCAGGTCGGCGAGATCGTCAAGGTCGACCCGGGCGCCGTGCGCGCGCTGATCGACGACGGCCGCATCCCGGTCGTCTCCAGCGTCGCCGTCGGCGCCGACGGAGAAATCTACAATGTAAATGCGGACACCGCGGCCGCCGCGCTGGCCGTGGCGCTGGGCGCGCAGAAGCTGATCGTCCTCACCGACGTCGAGGGCCTGTACGCCAACTGGCCCGACGACACCGACGTGATCGACGAGCTCGACGCCGACGAGCTGGAGAAGCTGCTGCCCAACCTGTCCAGCGGCATGGTGCCCAAGATGGAGGCGTGCCTGACCGCCGTGCGCGGGGGAGTGCCCCAGGCGCACGTCCTCGACGGCCGCGTGCCCCACTCGATGCTGCTGGAAATCTTCACCAACGAAGGAATCGGAACCATGGTGATGCCCTCATGAGCCTCCACGAGCGGTTCGAGCAGGCGTTCATGCCCAACTACGGCGTCCCCCCGATCGCCCTGGCGCGCGGCGAGGGCACCCGCGTCTGGGACGTCGACGGCAAGGAGTACCTCGACTTCATCGGCGGCATCGCGGTCAGCTCGCTCGGCCACGCCCACCCCGCCCTGGTCGAGGCGGTCTCCAAGCAGGTCGCCACGCTCGCCCACACCAGCAACCTGTTCCTGCACGAGCCCGAGGTGCTGCTCGCCGAGCGGCTGCTCGACCTGCTCAACGCCCCCGCCCGGATCTTCTTCGCCAACTCCGGCACCGAGGCCAACGAGGCCGCCTACAAGCTCGCCGTCAAGTACGGCAAGCGTGAGGGCCGCTCCTACTTCGTCGCCGCCGAGAACGGCTTCCACGGCCGGACGATCGGCGCCCTGTCGCTGACCGGCAAGAAGGCCATCCGCGACCAGTTCGGCCCGTTCCCCGTGGACGTGCGCTTCGTCCCGTACGGCGACGCCGACGCGCTCAAGGAGGCCGTGACCGGCGACTGCATCGCGGTGTTCCTGGAGCCGACGCAGGGCGAGGCCGGCGTGGTCCCGCCGCCCGAGGGCTACTTCGAGGCCGCCCGCGAGATCTGCGACGCCACCGGCGCGCTGCTGGTCGCCGACGAGATCCAGTCGGCGATCGGCCGTACCGGCCACTGGTTCGCCCACCAGGCCGACGGCGTCACGCCCGACATCCTGACCCTGGCCAAGGGGCTGGGCGGCGGCCTGCCGATCGGCGCGTGCGTCGGGTTCGGCGAGGCCGGCCGGCTGTTCGACAAGGGCGACCACGGCTCGACGTTCGGCGGCAACCCGGTCTCGTGCGCGGCGGCGCTGGCCGTCCTGGACAACCTCGACCTCGACCACGTCAAGTCGGTGGCCGCCGGGCTGCGCGGCGGCCTGGAGGCGGTCCGCCACCCGCTGCTGAAGGGCGTGCGCGGCCGCGGCCTGTGGCTGGCCGCCGTCCTGACGGAGGAGCGTTCGGCGCGGGTGCAGCAGGCCGCCGCCGAGGCGGGCTTCCTGGTCAACGCCCTCCAGCCGGACGCCGTACGCCTCGCGCCGCCGCTGGTGGTCACCCACGAGGAGGTGAACGCCTTCGTCGAGGCGTTCCCCGCGATCCTCAAGGAGGCGTCGGCGTGACCAGGCACCGCGCGGACTCGGCGCAAGTCAGACACTTCCTCAGGGACGACGACCTGACGCCCGAGGAGCAGACGGAGGTCCTCGACCTGGCCGCCGCGATGAAGAAGGACCGGCTCGGCTACCGGCCGTTCGAGGGCCCCAAGACCGTCGCCGTCCTGTTCGACAAGCCCTCGGCCCGCACCCGCGTCTCCTTCCACACCGGCATCGGCGAGCTCGGCGGCCTGCCGCTCGTCGTCGACAACGTCGCGGTGCTGATGGGCAGGGGCGAGCCCACCGCCGACATCGCCCGCGTGCTCGACCGCCAGGTGGCCGCCATCGTGTGGCGCACCACCGGGCAGCGGCTCGTCGAGGAGATGGCCGCCGCCTCCGCGGTGCCCGTCGTCAACGCGCTCACCGACGACTTCCACCCCTGCCAGATCCTCGCCGACCTGCAGACCGTCCGCGAGCGGCTGGGCGGCACGGCCGGGCTGACGCTGACCTACGTCGGCGACGGCGCCAACAACATGGCCCACTCCTACCTGCTCGGCGGCGCCACGGCCGGCATGCACGTACGGATCGCCGCCCCGGCCGGCTACCAGCCCGACGCCGAGATCCTCGGCCAGGCCGCCGCCGTCGCGGCCAGGACCGGCGGATCGGTGGCCGCGACGACCGACCCGGCCGCCGCCGCTCAGGGGGCGCACGTGATCGCCACCGACACATGGGTGTCGATGGGGCAGAGCGGCGCCGACGAGCGGGCGGCCGCGTTCCTGCCGTACCAGGTCAACGCGGAGCTGCTGGCGCACGCCGCGCCCGAGGCGATCGTCCTGCACTGCCTGCCCGCCTACCGCGGCAAGGAGATCACCGCCGACGTCCTCGACGGCCCGGCCAGCGTCGTGTGGGACCAGGCGGAGAACCGGCTGCACGCCCAGAAGGCGCTGCTCCACTGGCTGGTGACCCGCGGATGACCATCCCGATGACCAAGGCCGCGCGGCAGGCGAAGATCACCGACCTGCTGCAGCGCAAGGCCGTGCGCTCCCAGCCCGAGCTGGCCAAGCTGCTGGCCGAGAGCGGGGTCGAGGTCACCCAGGCCACCCTCTCCCGCGACCTGGACGAGCTCGGCGCGCTCAAGCTGCGCGCCGACGACGGCTCCCTGGTGTACGCGCTGCCCGGCGAGGGCGGCGACCGCATCCCGCTCACCAGGACCGGCGGCGGCGAGACCCCGGCGGCGCGGCTGCACCGCATCGCCGAGGAACTGCTCGTGGCCGCCGAGGCCTCGGCCAACCTGGTCATGCTCAGAACCCCGCCGGGCGCCGCCCAGTTCCTCGCCTCCGCCATCGACCACGCCGACTGGGAGTCCATCCTCGGCACGGTCGCGGGCGACGACACGATCCTGGTCATCAGCCGCGATCCGATGGGCGGCCAGGCCGTCGCGGAGGCGCTGCTGCGCGTGGCGGACCGGCGTGGTTGACCCGATCGCCGGGATCGCGGTCGCCCCTGACGCAAAGAAGGGCTGAGTTGCACTATGGTCGCGTGGGAAATGGAGGAGATGACGGTGAGTGATGGCAAGCCGATGCGGCTGTGGGGCGGACGCTTCGAGAGCGGCCCGTCCGACGCGCTGGCCCGGCTGTCGGTGAGCGTGCACTTCGACTGGCGGCTGGTGCCGTACGACCTGGCGGCGTCCAGGGCGCACGCCCGCGTGCTGCACAGGGCGGGGCTGCTGAGCGACGACGAGCTGGAGCGCATGATCGGCGCGCTCGACGACCTGGAGGCCGCCTGCAAGGCGGGCGAGTTCCGCCCGACCGTGGCCGACGAGGACGTGCACACCGCCCTGGAGCGCGGCCTGCTGGAGCGGCTCGGCTCGCTCGGCGGCAAGCTGCGCGCGGGCCGCAGCCGCAACGACCAGATCGCCACCGACCTGCGCCTCTACCTCCGCGACCACGTGCGCAGCATCGTCTCCCGCCTGGTCGAGCTGGAGACCGCGCTGATGGCCCAGGCCGAGGAGCACGCCGAGACCGCCGCGCCGGGCATGACGCACCTGCAGCACGCCCAGCCCGTCTCCTTCGGCCACCAGCTCCTGGCCCACGTCCACGCCTTCACCCGCGACATCGACCGCCTCACCGACTGGGACAAGCGCGCCGCGGTCTCCCCGCTCGGCTCGGGCGCCCTGGCGGGCTCCTCGCTGCCGCTCGACCCGCAGGCCGTGGCCGAGGAGCTGGGCTTCTCCGCCGCCGCGCCCAACTCGATGGACGCCGTCGCCGACCGCGACTTCGCCGCCGAGTTCCTGTTCGACGCGGCGATGATCGGCGTGCACCTGTCGCGGCTGGGCGAGGAGATCGTCCTGTGGGCCTCGCAGGAGTTCCGCTGGATCGAGATGGACGACGCCTACTCCACCGGCTCGTCGATCATGCCCCAGAAGAAGAACCCCGACGTCGCCGAGCTGGCCCGCGGCAAGTCCGGCCGCCTGATCGGCAACCTGATGTCGATGCTGACCACGCTCAAGGGCCTGCCGCTGACCTACAACCGCGACCTGCAGGAGGACAAGGAGCCGGTGTTCGACTCGGTCGACACGCTGCTGCTCGTCCTGCCCGCGATGGCCGGCCTGGTCGCGACCATGCGCGTCAACACCGCCCGCATGGAGGCGTCGGCGCCCGACGGGTTCGCCCTGGCCACCGACCTGGCCGAGCTGCTGGTGCGGCGCGGCGTGCCGTTCCGCGACGCGCACGAGGCCGTCGGCCACCTGGTGGTCTGGTGCCAGGTCAACGACAAGGACCTCGGCGACCTGTCCGACGACGAGCTGGCCAAGGTCTCGTCGCACCTGACGGCCGACGTCCGCGACGTGCTCAACGTGCCCGGCGCGCTGGCGGCCCGCAAGGCCCACGGCGGCACCGCCCCCGACCGCGTACGCGACCAGCTCGTCGCCCTGCGCGAGGCGGTCGACGCCCAGGCGGCATGGGCCTCGGGAAACTGAGCGCCGCGCCGCTGCCGCGGAGTTTCTTCGACCGGCCCTCGCACGAGGTCGCGCCCGACCTGCTCGGACGCGTCCTCGTGCACGGGCCGGTCGCCGTCCGCCTCACCGAGGTCGAGGCGTACGGCGGTCCCGGCGAGGACCCGGCGGCCCACACCTACCGCGGCAGGACACCCCGCAACGCCGTCATGTTCGGCCCGCCCGGCCACCTGTACGTGTACTTCACCTACGGCATGCACTTCTGCGCGAACCTCGTCTGCCTGCCCGAGGGCCATGGCTCGGCCGTGCTGGTCCGCGCCGGCGAGATCGTCGCCGGCCTCGACGAGGCCCGCACCCGCCGCACCCCCGCCCCGGCCTCCGCCGCCGGGACCGCTGCGGCCTTCGACGGGGGACGGTCCGCCCCCGCCTCTGCCGCGGGACGGGCCGCCGCGGCCGGACGCGCCAGGGGCGTGCCTGACCGTGACCTGGCCCGCGGCCCCGCCAGGCTGGCCGTCGCGCTGGGCCTGCTGCGCGAGCACAACGGCCTGGACGCGATCTGGGAAGGCTCACCCGCGGCCCTGCCACCCCTGACCGGGACCCCCGGAAGCGCCGGACGTTTCGGCCACGGATCGGAGCACGATGCCGGACCGGAGCACGCCACCTGGCTCACCGGCCTGCCCCACGGCTCGGCCGCCGTCCTCGAAGGCCGGCCCGCCGACCCCGGCACGATCAGGTCAGGCCCGCGCACCGGCGTCTCGACCGCAAAGGACACCCCGTGGCGGTTCTGGATCGACGGCGACCCGACCGTGTCGCCGTACCGGGCTCACGTGCCGCGCCGGCGCAGCTCCGCGGCCACCTCCGTGGGGGAGACCCCCAGCTCGTGAGCGCTGAAGACGTGCAGGTGGTCGCCGGTGTCGATCTCCAGCATCTCGCTGCGCAGCCCGAACCGCCGGCGCACGTCCACCTTGACGTCCTTCACCGCCTCCCACGGCACGTGCCGCCGCCCGGCGAACCCGTGCACCACCGTGATCCCGTCGGCGTCGGCGGCCAGCCGCACCGGCACCAGCACGTCGCGCAACCCCATCCCGCCCACCAGCACGGCCGCCGGCACCGCCAGGATCACCCCGCGCACGTCCCCGTCGACCCACCAGAAGACGGCGAGCCCGGCGCACGCCAGAGCCCCTAAGATCTTGAAAACGGCCAGCTCGCGACGGACCCTCCACATGGACACCGAGCGTATCCAAGTGGCGGTCACCCCGGACGATCGGGCACGCTGTAACCACCTCAACGTCTACTGGAAAGCCAGCACCGTGACCGACATTCTCGATGAGCTCGAATGGCGCGACGTCCTCGCGCAGACCACCGACGTCGAAGCCCTGCGTGAGGCGCTGTCGAAGGGTCCGATCACGGTCTATGCGGGCTTCGACCCGACTGCGCCGTCGCTCCATGTGGGCAACCTGGCCACGCTGCTCATCCTCACCCGCTTCCAGCGGGCCGGCCACAAGCCGATCGGCCTGGTGGGCGGCGCCACCGGCCTGATCGGCGACCCCAGCGGACGCAGCACCGAGCGGGTGCTCAACACCTCCGAGGTCGTGGCCGAGTGGGTGGCGAAGATCCGGGTCCAGGTGGAGAAGTTCCTGTCGTTCGAGCCCGGCCCCAACGCCGCGACGCTGGTCAGCAACCTCGACTGGACCTCCGAGCTGTCGGCCATCGACTTCCTGCGCGACGTCGGCAAGCACTTCCCGGTCAACCGCATGCTGGCCCGCGAGTCGGTCTCGGCCCGGCTGGCGGGCGAGGGCCTGAGCTACACCGAGTTCAGCTACCAGATCCTCCAGGCCAACGACTACCTTGAGCTCCACCGCCGGCACGGCTGCGACCTCCAGGTGGGCGGCAGCGACCAGTGGGGCAACATCACCGCCGGCGTCGACCTGGTCAGGCGCGTCGAGGGAGCGCACGTCCACGCCCTGACCGGCAAGCTGATCACCAAGGCCGACGGCACCAAGTTCGGCAAGACGGCCGGCGGCGCGGTCTGGCTCGACGCCTCGCTCACCTCCCCGTACGCGTTCTACCAGTACTGGCTCAACGCCGACGACCGCGACGTGGTGCGCTTCCTCAAGGTGTTCACGTTCCGCTCCCGCGAGGAGATCGAAGAGCTGGAGAAGGCCGTCGCCGACCGCCCGTTCGCCCGTGAGGCGCAGCGCGCGCTGGCCGAGGACCTCACCACCCTGGTTCACGGGGGCGAGGAACTGGCCGCGGTGGTGGCCGCGTCGAAGGCGCTGTTCGGTCAGGGCTCGCTGGACGAGCTGCCCGCCGCCACCCTGGAGGCCGCCCTGGCGGAGGTGCCCAAGGCCACCGTCACCGAGCTCGGCGCGACCTTCGTCGACCTGCTGGCCGACAGCGGCCTGGTCGAGTCGAAGTCGGCGGCCAGGCGCGCGGTCAAGGAGGGCGGCGCGTACCTGAACAACGTCAAGATCACCGACGAGGCGTACGTGCCCGAGGCGTCCGACCTGCTGGCGGGCCGGTTCATGGTCCTGCGCCGTGGCAAGAAGTCGATCGGCGGTGTCGAGGTCGCCTGACCCCCCAGCGGCGAGGCGGGTCCTTCGGGGCCCGCCATTGTCATTTTGCTGTCGCTTCCGCCGTCACTTCCGCTCGAACAGGGCCACCGTCAGCCCCGGCAGATCCGCCGAGTGCTTGACGGACACGGCCTCGAACCCCGCCCGCCGCACCTGCGCCACCCGCGGCACGGAGTCGCCCTGCAACCCCGCCTGCTTGGTGCCGCGCCACACCACCCACACCCGTTCGCGCCCCTTCAACGCCGCCGCGACCTCCGGCCTTTCCGGATAGCCGAATCCGTCGGGCTCGGGCGCGTCACCCGCCTTCAGGACGTCGTCGGGCATCGCCGAGTCCGCGTAGTAGTCGAACCCGGCCCGTAGCGGGCTCTGCCCGTACACGATCGCGTCCCCGGGCTCGGCCCTGACCACCCGCAACGCCCACGGGACGTTCTCGAACCGGCCGTTCTCCTCGCGTACCGTCACGTGGTCCGAGACCGCGAGCAGGCCCCCTACCAGCACGACCGCGACCCCCGCCGGAACCGGGAAGCGCGGCACCGCCGCCACGGCCACGCCCGCCAGCAACGCCAGCGCCGGCGCCGTCACGAACAGATACCGGTCCACGTACGCGGGCGTCACCAACTGCGAGACCGCGAGCAGCAACACCGGCGGCAACACCAGCCACCCCACCCCCGCAACAGCCCACCGCACCCCCTCACCGGGCACCGGATCACGCCAGGCCGATCGCTCCTCGTCCCCCCGCACCGCATCCCGCTGCGACGACCGCCCCTCGAACCCCGCCGCCGTATCCCGCCCCCGCACCTGGTCCCCGGCGCTCCGGCCGGCCTTCGTCCTCCACAGCACCACCGCCCCGGCCAGGGCGACCGCGAACAGCAGCAGCCCGAGCCCGGCCGAACCCGCCGCCATCTTCGGGAACTTGAGCCACACCTCCGGCCCCCGCTGCGGGATCCAGCTGATCGCATGCCGCTCCCCGAACCCGACCAGCCCCAGCACGACCGCCGGCAGCCCGCCGACCCCGAGCGCCGCCGCCATCCGCAACAACATCCCGCGCCGGGCGAGCGCGAGATGCGCGGGCAGCGCCAGCACCGCGAACAGATGCGTGCAGCACACCAACGCCACCGCCACCCCGTACGCCACCCACCGCCGCCCACCCGGACGCTCCACCGCCCGACGCAACGCCCAGAACGAGAACACCACCGCGGCCGCCGCGAACGCGTAAGACCTGGCGAACGCCCCGTAATAGGAAACGGACGGCAGGAGCGCGAACAGCGCCGCCCCGATCACCCCCGCCCGCACACTGTGCAGCCGCCTCCCGAGATCGGCCAGAAACCAGGCCGCCACGCCGATCGCCACCGCCGACGGGAACCGCAGCCACAGCTCAGCCGTGCCCGCCTTCACCCAGAAGTGCATGAACAGGTAGTACGGCAGGAAGTGCCCGTCGATGTTCTGGGCCAACTCCCACAACCCCGGCAGTGACCGGGAAGCCGCGCTGATGGTCGCCAGCTCGTCACCGTTCAAGGTGGCCGCCCCCGTCCCCGAGAACGCCACCGCCCCCGCGACCAAGGCCATCCACCAAGGGGCGGAGGAGCGGGGGCGGGTCGCGGGTGGGACTGCGGGAACAATTGTGGCGGCAGTGGTCACCGGGGCAGAATACGCGCCCCCCGAGCCCCGCCCGCCCTCTTAACTGACCCCCCATCCGGTATGCCGGAACGGGCCCCTCCACCCGACCATCGTCTCCGGTCCCCGATCGCCCCCGCACCTCCACCGGCCCGACACCCGAAGAGTCGACGGTCTGTATCAACGCCCCGACCTGTGCACTCTCACGAGAACGCCGCAGCGCCTGGCACCAAGCCCTACACACGCCCCCTCGCTCGCCGAGCCAGGCGGAATCCGGCCCTCCGGCCATGGCGACCACCGCCGACCCTCAACTGACTCCCGCAAACCCGCCCAGCGATCCGAGATGGCTCGTTCGACGTCCGTCACCAGCGCCGTCGCTCCTTGATCCGGCCCCCCTTCCGCCATGTCCCCGTCCGGCGATTTGACGTGTCGCGGATCGCGACCTAATCTTTCACTTCGTCCCCGGAGCGAGCCGGACGCCGACAAGGCGGACGGGCCCCGGGACAAGCCCCTTGAGATGACAAGCCACCTCGGTCGAGGCGCTTCAACGCGCTTTGGCATGGGTTGTCCTCGGGCGCCCGAAGCACGCCGAATAATCGGTTGATTCGACAGGTGCCGGATGACACGGTAAGTTACGAGGGTTGCCTCGGCAGCGAGGCGTCCAATCCTAGCCAGATTTGGCCCGGTTTGTTCAAATCTCCGGATTTGACACTGAATCGGCGGACTTGCTAAGATTGAGACACAACGAAAGAACGCAAGACGAAATGAACGCCTCTGAACGAGGATCCGGGAACGGGTTCTGGTGAGGAAGTACGCGTCCGTTTCTTGAGAACTCAACAGTGTGTTAAAAGCCAGTGCATGAAAACCATGCATAACCCCGTCACATCTTCGGATGGACGGATTCCTTTTTGGTTGGGTTCAACCACTTTTCCAAGCATTGTTTGGAGAGTTTGATCCTGGCTCAGGACGAACGCTGGCGGCGTGCTTAACACATGCAAGTCGAGCGGAAAGGCCCTTCGGGGTACTCGAGCGGCGAACGGGTGAGTAACACGTGAGCAACCTGCCCCTGACTCTGGGATAAGCCCGGGAAACTGGGTCTAATACCGGATACGACCGCCCCCGGCATCGGGTGGTGGTGGAAAGTTTTTCGGTTGGGGATGGGCTCGCGGCCTATCAGCTTGTTGGTGGGGTAGTGGCCTACCAAGGCGACGACGGGTAGCCGGCCTGAGAGGGCGACCG
>NZ_JBEYTJ010000021.1:0-27389 GCF_040642995.1 Nonomuraea sp. NPDC047529
ACTCAGGTCTGCGTCGCCCCCGGCGAACCACCACCGGCCCCTTCGAAGGGGCCCGGATAGGTCAGCCACCATGACGCCGACACTTCTTTCTCAGCCCGCACCGCTCAGCCCCACTTCGTCTGCGATGCCTCGGGTCGATTCCGCGCTACGGCTCAGTCTCCACCCGGTGCCGAATCGGCGATCGGTGGTGGACGGGGCCTGGTGGCCCTACTCCAGTGACGCCGCCGCGGAGTTGCCCGGTCTCATCGCCGCCGTCGACCGGCTGCTTGATCGGGTCACGCTCCGCGTCAGCGTGCAGTGCGATGCGTGGCAGAACATCCCGCGCCGCATCCCGGCCCGCGGGCGGCAGATCCGCGTCGGCTGGTTCCGCCACACCGACCCGCGCATGATCACTTTCAGCTTCGCGTCCGGCGAGCCGGTCGTCCTGCTGATCATCCCGTCAGGAACCGCCGCCGGCGCCGCCGAGGCCGTGCTCAAGCTCACCGCCCAGGACACCGCCGGCTTGACGGCCGACGCCATTCTCACTCTGGCGCACCTGCCGGCGGGCCCCGGTCCGCGTGCGTCGGCCGGCTCAGCCTGCTGGGAGAACGAGGGCGGGTCGGTCAACGGGCGGAAGGCGGCCTCGTTCACGGCACGACCAGTCCCGGCGTGACCCGCGTGCCGCCTGCCGGCCGGATTGAGCGGCCCAGGCATCGCCCGTTGTCCGGCGGCGGGCCGATCTCCGGCCGGCAGGCATCTCATCGCGTTCCAGCTTCTCCACAGGAGACTTCCATGACCGTCATCGACACCGCCCCATTCGGCGAGGCGGGCGCCTCGGCGCAGACCCTCGTGCACCTGGCGGGGGACATCGACATCTTCACCACGGCTCAGCTGCGCAGGCGGCTGATCAACACTCTCGCCCACAGCACCGACCTGCTCGTCCTGGACCTGTCCCAGGTGACCTTCTGCGGCGCCGGCGGGCTGGGCGTGCTGGTCGGCGCTCAAGGCCGGGCCCGGTCACTGGGCATCACGCTCGCCCTGACCGGCGTTCCGCCGCGCATGACCCGGCTGCTGCACATCACCGGCCTGGGCCACCGATTCCCGATCATCGCATGACCGGCATACCACCCACCCGCGAGCTCACCCCGGCCGGCTATGACGGCAGTTCGCCGTTCCCTCGGCCTGCGACACCGGCGCGGGCCGGTATCACCCCGGTGACACTGACCGCCGCAATCGTGATCGCGCCGTTCTCTGCACTGGGCGCCGGACCCTGGCCGGCGTGGGGAATCGGCGTCAGCCCACCGACCTGCTGCTGGCCGTCGTCTTCTACGTCGTGACCGGGCTGGGGGTGACGGTCGGGCCCGCCGCCACGACCCGCTCCATCGACCTGTGGCCGACAAGCACACGCTGCGCACCAGCACCCCGCCCCAGGGCGGACCTGACAGACGTTAGCCCTGGTCAGCACGTTGGGGAGAAGCTCGTACAGGTGGGAAGAGAAACTAGTGCAAGGGGAAGGGCCTCCAGGGAAGGCATCGCGGTGACCGGTGATGGCGAGCAGCTGCTGGGCGGCTCGCTGAGCGCCAGCCAACTCTCCTCGCTGGAGGATCTGCCAGCCCTGGTCGCCGAGTACGGACGGTCGGCGGGCTTCTCCCAGACCATGGTCTACGTAGCCGACCTGCAGCAGCAGGTGCTGGTCCCGCTGACCGGGCAGCGTGATGTGTTCGGCGAGCCGCTCGAACCGATCCGGATCGACGCCACCACGGCAGGACGTGCCTTCCGCAACATGGAGATCGTCGAGGCCCGCCACGTGCTGGATCCCGCCGCGCCCGAGACCGCGCCGACGTCACCGGCGGGTGATGGGCCGCAGCGCCTGTGGGTGCCGTTGCTGAGCGACACCGAGCGGGTCGGCGTCCTGGGAGTGACCGTGGCGCAGGGGTCGGAGAGCGTGGGGTTGCTGGCCGGCCGACTGGCCTCCCTCATCTCGCTGCTGGTGATCAGCAAACGCCCGCACAGCGACTCCTATGCGCGCCTGGTACGCGCTCGGCCGATGACGCTGTCGGCCGAGGTGTTGTGGAACCTGCTCCCGCCGCGAGCCTTTGCCGATGACGACGTGGTGGTCAGCGCCGCGCTGGAACCTGCCTACGAGGTGGGCGGCGACGCTTACGACTACGCGATCGACAGCGGCACACTGCGCGTGTCGATCTTCGACGCGATGGGACACGACACCGCGGCCGGCCTGACCGCCACCATCGCCATGGGGGCCGGTCGCACCAGCCGCCGCCAAGGCAAGGACCTGCCCGCGACGAGCGAGGCGATCGACGCGGCGATCGACGAGCAGTTCATCGACCGCTTCGCCACAGGCGTCCTGGCCGATCTGGACCTGCGGACCGGTTGGCTGAGCTGGGTCAACCGAGGGCACCACCCGCCCTTGGTGATCCGCAAAAGCCAGCAGGTCGCCACCCTGGACAGCGTGCCCGATCCGCCGATGGGCATCTGCCTGAGCCTGTCCACCGGACTGCTGCGCTACCAGTTGGAACCCGGGGACCGGCTGCTCTTCTACACCGACGGCGTCATCGAGGCTGAGAGCCCGGACGGGCAACCCTTCGGGCTGGAGCGCTTCATCGACTTCATCGTCCGTCACGAGGCCGACGGCACCTCCGCCCCGGAAACACTCCGCCGGCTGATCCACAGCATCCTGCAGCACCAGCACGGCCGACTCCAGGACGACGCCACCGTGCTGATGGTCGAGTGGCGCACCGGGCGGCAACAGCAACTCGTCCTGGGAAAGACCAGGGTGCCGGGACCGTAGGACGCGACAACATGGGCACCGAGCCGCTGCACGCCGACGATCAGGTGGCCAGATCGACATCGGTGAGACCGACGTCCGTCAGGAGCCTCTAGAAGCGGTTGCGCACGCAGGAACTCACTCCAGCTTGGTCCCTCACGTCGCGGCGCCGGGTCGATACCGGCCTGCTTCAAGATGAGCCACACGGTGGAGGCCCTTACCCGGTAGCCCAGAGCGGCGAGTTCCCCTGCGATCCGCCGGTAACCCCATGGCGGATTCTCCCGGGTCAGACGAAGGTTCGCCGATCTGGATGTTGCCGTGCGCGGTGCCGGCGTGAATGCCGCCGAGGGCATGGTCGATGACGGATTGTGCGGCTGGTACGGCTGAGCGGGACCTGGATGGCGGCTGCCTCTGCGCCGTCCGGTCTGCGGGACGATAAGCCGGCAGCCGCCCGCCATCAGATCCTGGGCCCTCACAGTTGGGGGCAAGGCATGACCTGCGAGGCCTGAAGTGGACGTTCGCGCAGGGTTTCACCTCCCGCTCAGAGGGGTGTCAGCGGGATCAGGGGGCGCAGAATTCGGCTTCGAGGACGTTGGTGAAGGCGGCGATGGGGTTGTTCCAGTCGCCGTTGACGTTCTGGACGAGCATGCGTGTGGCGTCGCGGGTGCCGTAGGCGTATGACCACGAACCCTGTAGTGCGCCGCCCATGCCCCAGACCGTTGTGCCGCAGGACAGTTTCACCGACGACATGCCGAGGCCGTAGGTGGTGTTGGGTATCCACTTTCCGTCGGGGACCGGATTGGTGGCGAACATCTGGCGCTGCTGGGCCTGCGGCAGGAGCCGGCCCTTGAGCAGCGCGGTGAAGAACCGGTCGAGGTCGGCGGCGGTGGAGATGATGTTGCCGGCCGCCCAGCCGGCGGAGGGGTTCAGCTCGGTCACGTCGTAGATCGTGGGCTTCGGCTCCTGGGAGTACAGCGTGGAGTAGTGCCGGGCGTGGGGTCCGCGGATCCGCACTTCCTCGCCTCCGGGTACGTGGGTGCCGGTCAGGCCGAGTGGGCGGATGATCCGCTGTGAGACCTGTTCGGCGTAGGTCTTGCCGGTCGCCTTCTCGACGATCATGGCGGCGAGGACGTAGCCGGTGTTGGTGTAGGTCCAGTCCTGGCCTGGCTTGAAGTCGGGTGCGTTGGCCGTGCCGATCTTCACCAGTTGCTGGGGCTGGTAACGGTCATAGCGGTGTTTGAGGAAGCCAGGGCCGGCGAGGCGGGTCAGCATCTGCTTGTCGTTGAGGTGGTTGAACAGGCCGCTGGTCATGTTGAGCAGCTGCTTGATGGTGATGCGGTGGCCGTCGTTGCCGTTGCCGCGCACCAGGCCGGGCAGCCATTTTTCCACCGTGTCGTCCAGGCTGAGCTTGCCTTCGGCCGCCAGTTGCAGCACGACGGTGGCGGTGAAGGTCTTGGTGATGCTGCCGATGCGGAAGCGTTCCTGCGGCAGGCGCTTGCGACCGGTTCGGGTATCGGCCACGCCCGCCGTACCGAACCACTGGTCATCGCCCTCGCGGACCGTCGCGAGGATGCCGGGAAGGCCGGTTTCGGTCACGGCCCGATCGAGCGCCTGCTGCACTCCGGGGTGGTCGGAGGTGGGGCCTGAGCCGGCCGCGGCTGCGGGTGCGGCCATGGCAGCGCCCGCAACCGCGGCGGTGAGCAGACCGACGCTCGCCCAGGTCGTGCGCGAGCGGGACGGCTTGGGGCCAATGGTGGTCATCTCAACTCCTTGTGGGGGCGAGTACGCGAGTTCTCGCCTTGCGGATGACGGACACGCTATATCGCGTTCGCTATTCATTCAATGTGAAAGCTCTTCGCTTTGAATGAAGCTCCAGGTAGAAGCCGATGATTTCTTGCAATGGGGTCATAGTTAATGCACAATACTGGCGTCTTTGCAATGAGGTTCGAGTTAATGCATACTGTGCGGCGACACCGCGGCAGCGAAGGGAGCCACAGGTATGCCGGGAGACAGGCTGACCTACCAGGATCGCCGGGACATCGCCGCCGGCTTGGCCGCAGGATTCACCTACTCCGTGATCGCCAGGGGCCTGCAACGCCCGGCCTCGACCGTCACCCGCGAGATCATGCGCAACGGAGGGCCTGTCGGCTACCGGGCCGACCAGGCCCATCAGGCCACCAAGCGGCGTGCCCGGCGGCGTACATCGGCACCGCCGACACCGTCCCCGGCGCCACCAGCCACCGCCACGCATGGACGGGCCGCCGAAGCTGTGCAAGATTTCCGGGAGCGCTTCGCCGCCGTGCTGGGCAGGGCCGGGATCCCGTCGATGATGAGCAGAGTGCTGGCCTGTCTGTACGCCACCGACACCGGCAGCCTCACCTCAGCCGAGCTGGTCCAGCAACTGCGGGTCAGTCCAGCCTCGATCTCCAAGGCCATCGGCTACCTCGAAAAACGAGAACTGATCCAGCGGGAACGCGCCCCTCAGCGAGGGCGCGAACGCTACATCGTCGACGACGAGGCCTGGTATCAGGCAGTGCTGGACAGCGCCCGCGTGAACGCCGAACTGGCCGACATCGCCGAGCAGGGAGCCAAGGCCCTTGGCGCCACCACGCCCGGCGGCGCCCGCCTGCAGGACGTGAGCCAGTTCCTCGGACACGTCAACCACGACATCGTCCACTCAGCCAACCACTGGCGGCGGCAGATCCGCATCCGCCGCACGACAGACGGCGTCAGCGACGGCAGTGCCCGGGCACGCCCGGCATCCAGCGTGGCCTCGTCGTAGAGGTCCGGGCCCGGGCCCCGGCCTGCCGGTGCATGTGGCCCAGGTAGGTCGATGTGCGACGAGGCCACTCTCGGGGAACACGACACGCCATCGCTTGGCGGACACATCCCGTGTACGTGGCGATGCACCACGACACTGGGCGTACCTGCACGCACCTGCACCGATGTCCGGACCTGCTTGAATGACAAGCTGAGTATTCCGATGCGGAGTCCGGCGCGGGCGTCCGTGTGGCCTGGTCGCAGCGGGCCGCTGGTGGCTGAGCATTCGGCCCGGGCCGAGATCAGACCGAAATCACTTCACGAACTTTTAATCCGTAGGTTCCGGGTTCGAGCCCCGGGCGCCCTACCACTCCATACCCCATCTGACCTGGGCTTTCTCGATTCTCGGCTCGTCTCCGAGAGGTGAGAATGGCCGAGATCATGCTCGTCACATGCTCTTCGGCACGGGTTCGGCATGTCAGTGGGCTGTGTCCAGGGATGGAATGCCCGCTTCGCGTAGGCGGCTGCCGGGCGGCCTGGCCCCGATGGGTAAAGCCGGACCCGCCAGGCATTCAAGGCAAGGGGTGCGATGCAAGGGGCGCGCGGCAGGCCGCGCCCGACTTACCCTCAGGCCCGTCCAGGGGCTCGCAAAGCCGCTCTCGGCCGAGATCATCCGGCTGGTCGGCGCGGTGCTGGTCGAGCAGACCGACGAATGGACCGAGGCTCGCCGCTACATGGGCCTGATGTGCTTGCCAAGGCCCGCGTCCGGTTCCTCGCGAGTGACACACCAGCCCCGAACTCACTCCCGCAGGCACTTACCGCCTAACCCGCAGAAACAGGATCACGCGAAGGCTGATCCATGCACCACCTCCATGGACGTGACCGGCCGGTGGACCAGCAGTGGTGTGCGGTGTCGAGGTGGAGGGCCTTGGCACGAGCGGTCGGCAGCGCCGCACTTCCTGGTCATTGACTCACACAGCCGGAGTGGATGGTGCGGGGTGAGGCATCCGTCGGGACTCGCGAAGAGCTCGATCTGTGTCAGAAGCCGGGCTTGGGCGCCGGGTTGCGTAGGCTTCGTCACAAGAAGGCGAAAGGAGTTCCACATGACGGCGAAGCAGCCCAGGACTGAGCTCGATGCTCGCTACAGCTCGGCGTTGAACCCGCGCCCGGGCGCGGAGAACGTCACCGCCACCGAGTGGGCCGAGGCCCAGCGCCGGCTACGGGCCGCCGAGATCTTCTGGATCACCACGGTCAGGGCGGACGGCCGGCTGCACGTCACGCCGCTGATCGCCGCCTGGCACGACGGGGCGCTGCACTTCAGCACCGGGCGGGACGAGCAGAAGGCGAAGAACCTGGCCGGCAACGCCCACTGCGCACTCACCACAGGGCACAACTCTCTTTCCGAAGGTCTCGACATCGTGATCGAGGGCATGGCGGAGCGGGTGACGGATCCGGCGCGGCAGGATGAGGTCATCGCCGCGTTCGAGGCGCAGTACGGGGACCACATCACCTCGCATGAGGGGACCTTCTACGGCTTCGGCGACAGCATCCGCAAGGGCGACGACCTGCTGTTCGCGGTGGCACCCGGCACGGCGTACAGCTTCGGGCACGACAGCCAGGTGTTCAGCCACACCCGCTACACCTTCTAGCCTGCGCACAAGGAAGCCTCTGTTCGCCAGGGGAAGGCATGCCGCGGGAAGGGCCCTTCCATCGGATCGATCCTCATTTGCACCCTCTGGTCTGGCTGGTCCTCCCCACGAACCATGCGCAGCGCAGCACGCCAGATCACGTCTGTCCGCCTCGCCGCCAAGTACCGATACGACCAGAGGCCTCGCTAGATTCGCGACCTCCTGCCACGACCGAAGGAGCCGCTGCGCCTCGGCGACGTCATCGCCCGGGCTCCCATGGGCGCTCCGCGCCCCCATGATCCTGTTCCCGCCAGCCGGAATCACCGGATGAGTTCCCGGAGGGGTTCGACGCGCGGATCGTCGATATCCGCATGGTAGTCGTCGGCCGAGGTCTCATCGCGGCCCGCCGGCCGTTTCGCCACACGGAACGCGAGGGTGGCGGCCACGCTCACGGCCGCGTTCAGCACGCAAGCGGTCAGGGCGACGTAGCCGAGACGGCCGCCGCCGATGACCGGGATCTCCGCGAGCGATCCGCCGAAGTGCCTGCCGGTTCCGGGGTTGACGATGCCGTAGGCGGTAACGGTGCCGTACACCATGCCGGACGCCCAGCCGGCGAGCAGCGCACCGGGGTGGAACCAGCGGGTGTAGAGCCCGACCACGATCGCCGGGAAGGTCTGCAGGATCCAGATTCCGCCGAGGAGCTGGAAGTCCAGCGCGAACTTCCTGTCGAGGAACAACACGAAGGCCAGCGCTCCGAACTTGACGAAGAGGGAGGCCGCCTTGGAGACGCGCAGCTCGTCTTGGGAACTCGCGTCCGGCCTGATGAACTCGCGATAGACGTTACGGCTGACGAGGTTGGCGGCGGCGATGGACATGATCGCGGCGGGTACGAGAGCGCTGATGGCTATGGTGGCCAGGGCGATGCCGGTGAGCCAGCTCGGGAACAGGTCCGCGAAGAGCCGCGGGATCACGAGTTGGGGGTTGGGCTGACCGTCCATGCCGACAGGGCGCGTACCGGCCGCGATCGCGAAGAAGCCGAGCAGCGCGAACAGGCCGAGAACCAGCGTGAAGGCCGGCAGGAGTGCGGCGCCGCGGCGCACGACGTCGCGGCTTCTGGTCGCGAGCACGGTGGTGACCGTGTGCGGATACACCACCAGGGCCATCGCCGACCCGAGAGCCAGCGTGGCGTACGGCCAGAAGCCGCTCGCTCCCGGGATGAAGACCCCAGTGGGGCGCCCGGTCTTCGGATCGGGCGCGGCCATCCTCTCCTGGGCCGAGGCGAAGATCGTCTCAAGGCCGCCCAGCCGTGGGAGCAGGACGACGAACGCGGCGGTCACGACGAGGAACAGCAGAAAGGCCTTCAGGACGGCGATGAACGCGGGCGCCCGGAGCCCGCTGACGTAGGTGAAGGCTGCCAGGACGGTGAAGGCGACGGCGAGAGGCAGGTCGTTGACGAGAGGGTTGCTGCTCCCCAGGCCGAGCACCTCGAACACGGCCTGGATCCCCACCAACTGCAGCGCGATGTAGGGCAGGGTGGCCAGCAGTCCGGTAAGGGCCACCGCGAGCGTGAGCCCTCTGCTCCGGTAGCGGCCGCGCACGAAGTCGGCGGGAGTGACATAGCCGTGACGATGGGCCACTGACCACAGACGTGGCATGACTGTGAAGATCAACGGATACACGATGATGGTGTAGGGGACGGCGAAGAAGCCGCTCACCGCGCCCGAGGCGAACATCGCCGCCGGTATCGCGATGAAGGTGTAGGCCGTGTAGATGTTGCCGCCCAGGAGCAGCCACGAGGTGAGGGTGCCGAAGCCCCGGTCGGCCAGCCCCCACTGGTCCAGCGCGTTCACGGTGCCCGTGATGTGGCGGCCTTTCCTGCCCTGGACCGCGGCGAACCCCGTGACCGTGACGATCAGGAAGAAGATCACGAGGATCGTGAGAGCGGTCCAGTCGATGCTATCTCGGTTCATCGGCTTCTCTCTCCGGGGCCGGCGGGCCGATGCGCGCCGGTTCGAGCCTGGCGGGTGGGGGTCGTGTGAAGGTAGGCGCACCAGGTGAGGCTGGAGGACAGGAAAATCCACAGGAACTGGTACCAGTAGAAGAACGGGAGGCCGAACAGCCGTGGCTCAGCACCCGCATAACCTTCGATCCAGAGCAGCGCCGGGAAGGGCAGCCACAGCGCCCCGATGCTCAGCTTCGCCCAGGGCCCGGAGGTCCTGTGTCTGACCGGCCGGGCCGGCGGTGACGATGGGGTTGCCACGTCGTCTCCTGAAGTGTCGTCGTCTCCCCCGAGGTGAGGACAGGACGCCGGCCCCTCCCACCCGCTCGCCCGAGAGTGGTGGGCGGGCAGGTGGGAGGGGGCCGGCGGGGATAGCGGATCAGGTGACGGATCCCGCCTCAGCAGCACCGGATGCCGGGACTCTTCTCCCGAAGGTCGGATCGGTGCCGCTCGAACTCCCGCCGTGACAGCGGCGGCGAGTGCGGATGGGATCGGTGCTGGGCGAGGTACCGGTCGTATTCACCGGAACCCGTGAGTTCGCGCAGGTACCAGCGGGCGAAGCGCAGCAGTGAAACCACGGTCATGATCGCTGGCCGTCCGCTCCGTTGTTCCCCGCACCCACCTCGGCCAGCTCGCGCCGTTCCGCCGCGGTGGCGAATAACCCCGCAGGTGCCACGATGCTGGATTCGACATAGGGCGCCTCTGCCATCGGCAGGGGGTCACGGGACCGTAGGGCGCGCCGGCACACGACCACGGCGTTGCCGACGACGATGATGACCAGCAGCGCGAACATCGCCGCCAGCACGCCGTCGACGGTGGAGTTGACGACGACCGCCTGCATGTCGTCGAGGTTCTTGGCGGGCGCGATCACCTTCCCCACGGCCAGCGCGTCGGCGTACTTTTCCCGCTGGGCGAAGAAGCCGATCTTGGGGTCATCGTGGAAGACCTTCTGCCAGCTGGCGGTCATCGTCACCGCCAAGTCCCAGGCCAGCGGTACGCCGGTGACCCACGCCCACTTGAGCTTGCCCGACTTGATCAGGATCGTGGTGCCGAGGGTCAGCGCGATGGCGATCAGGAGCTGGTTGGAGAGGCCGAACAGCGGGTAGAGCTGGTTGATGCCGCCCAGCGGGTTGGTGACGCCGGTGTACAGGAAGTAGCCCCAGGCCAGCACGACCGCGGCGCTGGCGCCCCACAGGCCGGGCTTCCAGCTCACCCGCCCGATCGGCTTCCACAGGTTGCCGAGGGAGTCCTGAAGCATGAAGCGGGCGGCGCGGGTGCCGGCGTCCACGGTGGTCAGGATGAACAGCGCCTCGAACATGATCGCGAAGTGGTACCAGAACGCCTTGAACGCGGCGCCGCCAAAGATCCCGGACAGGATCTCAGAGATGCCCATCGCGAGGGTGGGGGCACCGCCGGTGCGGGCGATCACGGTCTGCTCCTGAACCGCCGCCGCGGCGGCGCGCAGGTCATCCGGGGTGATGACGAAGCCCAGTTTCGCCACGGCGGCGGCGGCGCTTTCCGGCGAGGTGCCGAGCAGACCAGCGGGAGCGTTCATCGCGTAGTAGAGACCGGGTTCGAGCGCGCACGCGGCGATCAGCGCCATGATGGCGACGAACGACTCCATGAGCATCGCGCCGTAGCCGATCAGCCGGACCTGCGACTCCTTCTGGATCATCTTCGGCGTGGTGCCGGAGGCGATGAGCGAGTGGAAGCCCGACATCGCGCCGCAGGTGATGGTGATGAACAGGAACGGGAACAGCGACCCGGCGAAGACCGGCCCGGTGCCGCTGAGCGCGAACGTGGTGATCGCCTCGTTCTGCAAGTGCGGCGCCGCGATGACCACGCCGACCGCGAGCAGCCCGATCGTGCCGATCTTCATGAACGTCGACAGGTAGTCGCGCGGCGTCAGCAGCATCCACACCGGCAGGACGGAGGCCAGGAACCCGTAGACCACCAGGCAGATGACCAGCGTCTGCGGGCTCAGCGTGAAGGCGTCGGCCCAGGCCGAGTTCTGGACCCAGCCGCCGCCCGCGATGGCCAGCAGCAGCAGCACGACCCCGATCACCGTGGTCTCCATGACCTGCCCCGGCCGCAGAACGCGCTGGTAGAAGCCCATGAAAAGGGCGATGGGGATGGTCATCGCGATGGAGAAGGTACCCCACGGCGAGTGTGCGAGCGCGTTCACCACCACCAGGGAGAGCACCGCGAGCAAGATGATCATGATGGCGAACACCGCGACCAGCGCGGCGGTCCCGCCCACCGGGCCGATCTCCTCGCGCACCATCTGGCCCAGGCTCTTGCCGTCACGGCGCATCGAGAAGAACAGGGTGACCATGTCCTGGACCGCCCCGGCCACGATGACCCCGACGATAATCCATATGGTCCCCGGCAGATATCCCATCTGCGCGGCGAGGACCGGGCCCACCAGCGGCCCGGCACCGGCGATGGCGGCGAAGTGGTGGCCGAACAGCACCCGCCGGTCGGTCGGATGGTAGTCGACCCCGTTGTCCAGCCGTTCCGCGGGAGTCGCGCGACGGTCGTCGATGCCGAGCACCCGGCGGGCGATGAACCGGGAGTAGAACCGATAGGCGATCGCGTACGAACCGAGGGCGGCGGCCACCAGCCAGATCGCCGAGATCTCCTCTCCTTGTGACAGGGCGACGACCCCCCAGGCGACCGCACCTACCAGGGCGACTGCCGTCCATATGAGGATCGACTTGGGGGTTGGTCTTGATTTCGCGGTGCCGTTTTCGGGCATGGCTGATTCTCCTGAACTCAGGGCATGGCAGAGCAGCCGGTACTACGAGGGAAAAATCGCCCGGAGATCCGAACGAGGTGATGTGGTCGGTGTTACCGGCGACGCCGGTCGTAGGTGAGATGACGATCGCGAGGCGGGCGATCCGCGCCACGTCTCAGGACGTAGGCAACGGCCATGAACACCACGCTCCCTGGCACCCAGATGAGCTGGTACCAGAAGAAGAACCTCATTCCGGCCAGATGTGGCGCGTCGTAGGAATACCAGGGCACCCACAGGAGTGCCACGATGGGCAGGACCAGACAGATACCGGCCGCGAAACGTCGCGCCCGCCGCGTCGGCTTCACCATCGTCGTCCTCCGGAATGTTCCCGCGTTCTTGTTGCAAGGGTTGCGGACGGTTCCGATCTGGTTTACGCCGATTTCGAGGAGATTTCGTGTCAACCAGCAGTGCGGATTACGCAACTTAGAAGTACTTCCCGGGCGTTGTGGACGGTGGCCGATGATTGAGCCGATGAGCACGGTGACGTTCCTCGCCGTGCTCGGCGGCACCTCCCTGCTCGCGGTCGCCGCGCGCTGGTTCCGGCCGCCTCCCGAGCTGCCCACGTTGGAGGACTGGGCGCTGGCGCGCCGCCAGTTCGGCACCCCGACGACGTGGTTCCTGCTCGGCGGGACCATCTACACGGCCTACACGTTCGCCGCCGTACCAGGTCTGGTGTACGGCACGGGCGCGCTCGGGTTCTTCGCCCTGCAGTACACCGTGATCATGTGCCCGCTGGCGTTCGTACTGCTCCCCCGGCTCTGGTCGGCGGCGCGTCGGCACGGGTACATCACCCCCGCGGACTTCGTCCGGGGTCATTACGGCTCCCCCGCCCTCGCACTGGTCGTCGCGGCGACCGGCGTGCTGGCGACCATGCCCTACATCGCGCTGCAACTGGTGGGCATCCGTTCGATCCTGTCCGCCGTCGGGCTGTACCCGAGGGGGGCGCTCGGCGACCTCGCGCTGGTCGCCGTGTTCGCTGTCCTCGCCGTGGCGACCTACCGGCACGGGCTGCGCGCGCCGGCGATCATCTCGCTGATGAAGGGCGCGGCCGTCTTCTGCGCGATCCTGGCCGTCTCCTTCCTCGTCCTCGATCGGTTCGGCGGGCCCGGGCCGATGTTCGACAGCGCGGAGCGCGCACTGTCCGGCGGGGAGACGACTCAGGCGTCGTTGACGCTCGATCCGAGCCAGTTCCCCGTCTACGCCACCCTGGCCCTCGGCTCGGCCCTCGCCCTGCTGATGTACCCCCACGTGCTGACGGCCGCCTTCGCCGCGTCCGGCCCGGACACGCTGCGCCGCGCGGCGGTCGCGCTGCCCCTGTGGACGGCGGTGCTCGGACTGTTCGCCATGCTCGGCGTCGCTGCGCTCGCCGCCGGCATCCAGCCCCCATCCACCGGCGCGGAAACCGCCGTCCCCCTGCTCGTCAAGGACCTGATGCCCGCCGCCCTCACCGGTCTGGTCTTCGGCGCTCTCACCGTGGGCGCGCTCGTACCGGCGGCGGTCATGTCGATCGCAGTGGCGACCTCGTTCGTTCGCAACATCTACGTCGAGTACTTCCATCCGAGGGCCACACCCAAGCACCAGACACGGATCGCCCAGATGGTCTCGCTCAGCACCAAGGTCGGGGCGGTCGTCTTCGTGTTCGGACTGCGCAACCAGGACGCCATCAATCTTCAACTGCTGGGCGGCGTCTGGATCCTGCAGACCTTCCCTGCCGTGGCGCTCGGCGTGTTCACCCGCCGTCTGCACCCCTGGGCGTTACTGGCCGGGTGGATGAGCGGTATGGCCGCGGGCACCCTCCTGGTGGTGCACAGCGGATTCTCGTCGCTGGTGCCCCTGGGCGTGGGCGGCCAGGAGATCCAGGCATACGCCGCGGTGGTCGCCATGACACTGAACCTCACCGTCGTCGTGACGTTGACCCCGCTCTTCAACCGGGTGGCCAGAACGCACACTCCGGCGTCGAGCTCTCCGGTCCCCCTACCCCCCGAAGCGGAGACGATCACATGACCGGGATTCGGCCACCCATACCATTGCCGACGTTCGCCGAATCCGGCTCCGTATCGGTCGACACGCCGCCCCCGGCACGGACGGACGGGCCGTCCGCCGGGGGACCGCCCACCCCCGGCCCGCCGGACGCCGGACGCGAGGCCGCGCTGACGCAGCTGTTCGAGACGCACTACACCGGCCTGCTCCGGCTGGCCGTGCTGCTCGGCGCCGACGACGCGGAGGACATCGTCGCCGAGGCGTTCTGCCAGCTGCACCGCCGCTGGAGCAGGCTGCGCTCGGCCGAGGCCGCCCTGCCCTACCTGCGCTCGGTGGTGTGCAACCTGGCCCGCATGAGACTGCGCCACTTGCAGGTCATCCGCAAGCACACCGATTGGACCACTGACCTCGAGCGGTCGGCCGAAAGCGTCGCCCTGCTCCACGACGATCAGAAAGCGCTCATCGAGGCCCTGCAGCGGCTCTCGGCCCGGCAGCGAGAGGCCCTCGTCCTGCGCTACTGGCTCGGTCTACGCGAAAGCGACATAGCCGAAGCCATGAGCATCTCCTGCGGTGCGGTCAAGGCGCACACCAGCCGCGGCATGGCCACCCTCACCAAGATCATGCAGGAGCGACGATGACGACCGGCCCCGCCAGCACCGAGGACCAGCTACGCGAGGTTCTCGACAAACTCGCCAACGGCGTCCAGCCGGCCCCGGACGCCTACCGCCGGGTCCAGGGCGAATGGCGACGGCGTGAGCGCAGACGCCGGCTCATCCTGGTCATCCTCGTGGTGCTCGTCCTCGCGATCACCGACATCGTGGGGCTGTGGGCGCTGAACCAGTACCAGGACCGGCCGCACGTGGCCCCCAGGGAGCCTGTACCGACCCGATCGCACGTGCCGCCCGCCAACGACCTGCCATCCGTGGGTCGTGGGTTCAAGTCCCACCCGCCCTACCACGCCCACCTGCGGCTTCACGCGGATCCGTAGTCGCGTCAGACGATCGCGAGTCATGGTGAGCCGCATGTGAGTCACGTCGCCTCCCGAGGCTTGCCGATCTTCCGGCCAACGTAGTCCGGCCACCTCCCCGCGCCGCCAGGCCGTCTCCCGACGAGCCGTCCACACCACCGGATGCGTCCGCACCGGCGCGGGCAACCGGACGCCCTGCGCCGGATCGACGGCGATCAGGTCCTCACGTACCGCGTGGTTCAGCGCCGCCCGCAACGTCGCCCGGATCCGCTCCGGCGCCTTTGACAGCCTGGGCCACCACAGGAAGGCCCTGGTGGCGGTGCACGAGCAGGCCGTCGACGCGGTCGTCGACCTCAGGCGCAACGAGGCCCACGGCCAGGACTCGCTGTTCGGCGAGCCCGGCCGGAGCAGCGCGTTCTCGACCGCGATCCCGCAGGGCGAATGGGACCGCGCCACCCTGCTCGCCTTCGAACGCGAAATGCTCGGCCTGTACGTCAGCAGCCATCCGCTCGACGGAGCCGAACACGTCCTGGACGCCAACCGCGACACCACCATCGCCGAGCTGCGGTCCTCCGGGCGACAGGACGCACCCGTCCGCGTCAGCGGCATCGTCTCCGGTCTGCAGCGCAAGATCACCAAGCAGGGCAGCCCCTGGGCGATCGTCACCCTCGAAGACCACGACGCCGCCGTCGAGTGCCTCATCTTTCCCAAGACCTACACCCTGTACGGCGAAGCGCTCCACCCCTTGCCCGGATCGACGAACGCCACATCAGCCGACGCCTGCGCGCGTAAGCCGCCGTGCCGTCGTCGAACACCGTCGGATGCGCCGCGCGGAGCGGCCGCTTCTTGTCCGGCCGTGGCCGCCTGTCGTGTATGGCCGGCGAGGACGACGCGTCCAATGCCGCCCAGCTGGAGACCCATCCCAGCCGCCCTCGCCGCCGGCCGGTCGGAAGGCTGCCACGCCCGGAGCCGAAAATCTGTAGTGGCGGGGGTAGACATTCGCGAGTGTGGGCATTATGGTTTCTGACATCGCAAGAAACGGATCCACCGGGCAGCGAAGTAGTTCCTTGGCATCACGACGAACTGCCCGCAGCAAGACGAAGTCAGAGGTTGACGGCAGAAGGTCGGACGTGACGGGCCAGCGCAGTGGATAGGGGCCCTGATCGTGGACGCGCTGCCGAAGGTGAAGTTGGCAAGTGATCCGGAAGAGAAGGAAGAAGGGAGTGTTGACGCCATCGGGATCGCCCGTTGCCGGCTGAAGTTCCGCCGCTCGGGTACCGCAGTTCCACGGGATTGGAAGGTGGTCTACGGTCACGCATCCGCGATCCGCGCATCACCGCCGCTGTCTGCGGCGGATGCGCACAACAGTAAGCCGGCCGGATGGCCGGTAGATGGTGTTGAACTCTTTCGGGGCCCCGGCGCAACAGGCGCCGGGGCCCCTGTACGCGTGACGAGAAGGGAATATATGGATCAACGTCGCTCGGCTGCCGAGGGTGACACACTGGCTCGCGGCAGGATTACGAAAACAACGGCCGAACGCACGGCCGAAGACCGCTTCGACGATGAGGACTACCCCGCCTACAGCATGGGCGCTGCCGCCGAAATGCTCGGCGTCACTCCCACGTTCCTGCGGGCCCTGGGCGCCGCCCACCTGATCGAGCCGAAACGCTCCGGCGGCGGCCACCGCCGCTACTCCCGTTACCAACTGCGCCTGGCCACGCGCGCCCGAGAGCTCGTCGATCAGGGCACTCCCGTGGAAGCAGCCTGCCGGATCATCATCCTGGAAGACCAGCTCGCCGAGGCGCTGCGGATCAACGCCGAATACGAACGCGAGCGCGCCGCCGGAACCTAGCGGACGACGCCGGAACCTAGCGGCCGACGCTGCCCCCTGCGGCCTGGTCTCCGACTGCGCTGACCAGGCCAACTGCCGGTCGGCGCTGAGCGTCGGATGCCGATGCTCGGCCAGTACCCGGGGAGCGGTGGCCCGCATGCCCAACAGCACCTCGCGCTCATCGGCCTTGGCACCGCTCAGCGCGAACAACACCGGCAACCCGCCCAGGGTGCCCACCAGGTGCAGGCGCAGCCCCCAGAAGTAGCGGGAATGGGAGGCACAGTAGCCGGACTCGGCCCACCCGGCCAGGGCGCTGCGCCGCGCGGGTCTCCGCCGAGCGGCCGCACTCCACCGGCGTGGAGTCGGCCACCCACACCTCATCACTCCACAGCGAAGTGTCGCAGGCCAGGACCGGATCACCGCCGCTACCAGGGCCGACAGTACACCCCAGTACAGGACGGAGACCCGGCCGCCGGCATGCGCCCGTTGGCGGGGCCGGCGCTGTAGACCATCGCCACGGTGGCGGCGCCGTATGCATCCCTGCACCAGGAGGGATCTTGTCAGTAGAGGAAGATCGCTCCTATGAACACCGACAACTTCCGCGCGCTGTCTGTTCGAGCCGGCGAAGCGGTCGATGCCGAGGCCCTCGTCGTCCTTGATTCGGTCGCGAGATCCGATGGAGGCGAGCGGCGCGGCAGCATCGAACGTTGGTGTCGCGACGGGTCCGTCCTTGTGGCCGGCACTCCGGCCGGCCTGGTCGGCTACTGCGTCGTCGAGTACACCTTCTTCGAGCAGGGCTTCGTGACGATGCTTATGGTGGCTGAGGCCGCCCGGGGGCATGGCGTCGGCGAGAGGCTACTGCGCGCCGCAGCAGCTTCATGCCGGACCGCGAAGCTGTTCACCTCAACGAACCTGTCCAACCATCCCATGCAGCGGCTGCTCCAGCGGGTCGGCTGGCGGCCGGTAGGGATGGTGCACGGCCTCGATGAAGGTGATCCTGAGGTCTTCTACCTCCGCACTCTTCCGAGCACCGAAAGTGCAGAGTAATTCCGCCAGTGCACGGATGTCCTGGGCGTTGGCGCACACCTTGGAGCGGGGCGTCCTGTCGGCCACGGCGAGGCCCTGGCTGCCGCGAGCCCAGGAGCGGTACTGCACGTCGTGCCAGGGATGGGGCATGTCCTGACTTCACCCGGCCTGCCCGGGGAGGTCGCCGACCTGATCCGGCCGTGATCGCCTTGCGGAGGCGGGCTGTGCCCATGGGCAGGGGCGCGGTGAGCCGTCTTTCGATGGTGGCGACCCTGAGGACCGAGTGGCGTCAGTACCGGGCCCCCTCCACCGCCACATCCTCGACGTGCTTGAGCTTCGCCCAGCCGGTCAGGCACGCGATCTCTGTCGCACTCGATACCACCGACGACGTCCGGCCAGGCGGTGCAACGGGCCCGCGCTGGACGCCGCCTGACAGGTCCGGGCGAGGTGGATTCCGGACGCAGACGACCACCTTCCATGGCCGTGTCCGGCGCCTTGATCCAAGAGGGTGTCGCCGAAGTTTGATCTCGCTCTCGCCAGGTGGTTCGGCTGAGACCCGTCACGTCAGGAGGTGGCGCCAGCGGCCGGCTGACTCCATGATGTCCAGGCTGACGTGTTCCAGGTACGCCGCCGTCTTGGCCAGCCGTCGCCCCACGGGGCTGTCGAGCCCGTACGTCTCCGCCGCCGCCGTCGCGGCCCGCACTGTCTCGAGCGTCCGCCGCTCGCTGATCATGATCGCGTGGTACCAGGCCTCGTCGTCGATCACGTAGATGTCGCGACGCCGCCGCGGATCGCGCTCGCGACGGACGAATCCCTGCTGGGCCAGGAAGTTCACGGCCACGGAGACGGAGGCCGGGCTGACCTTCAGTCGGTGGGCCAGTTCGGCGGCGGTGCGCCTGCCGTCCTCGGCCAGCATCAGGTCGTGGTGCACGCGCGCGGCCGTCCTCGGCATCCCCGCTCTGACCACCATTTCGATGATCTCCTGTTCCATCGTGGTGACCGGCGGTGTGGCCTCGAGCGGAGGGGCCGGTGTGCCGCGCCGGGCCCGCTGGATCGTCGCTTGGTGTGCCTGCTGGGGCCGGTAGCCGGCGGGGCCGCCGTTGCGTGCGAGCTCCCGGGTGATCGTCGAGGTCGGCCGGTCGAGCCGCCTGGCGATCTCGCGGTAGGAGAGTCCGTCAGCGAGTCCGGCCGCGATGCGCTGGCGGTCCTGCTGGGTCAATCGTCGTCCTGGCATGCCGCCAGTGTTGCCTTAGCCGCCATTCATTGCAACATGGTGTTGCTTTCGAGCGCAGGGTCATTGCGCCTAATTTGTCGCCATTTACCTGGGAAAACGTTGTTCATCGGATTGACCTATCTCTGAATGCAACGTAGCTTTCGAGCTGCGCAAGACACGTACTATCGCGTAGCGAGGAGTGGTCATGGATCAATCTCTCCATACCGTCAAGAGCACCAGGGTGCGGAGGCCGCGGGTCTCCCCGCGAGTGGCGGTCACGGCGCTGGCGGCCGCGCTGCTGGCCGGGGCGGCCGCCCCGGCCGTGGCCGCCGCGGACAGCAGGGCCGTGCCGAAGGCCGCTGCCGGACAAGACCGCCCGGAACTGCAGAAGGCCATCCAGGCGTTCGTCGATGCCGGCTTCCTCGGGATGCAGGCGCGCGTGAACGATGAGCGGGGCGAGTGGGTCGGCAGCGCCGGGCAGCGCAAGCTGGGCGCGAGCGCCAAGCCGCCGACGAACGGGCACTTCCGGATCGGCAGCGCCACCAAGCCCTTCATCGCGACCGTGGTACTGCAACTGGTGGCCGACGGCAAGATCGGACTGGATGCGCCGGTGGCAGACTACCTGCCCGAGTTCGAGCTGGACCGGCGGATCACGGTGCGGATGCTGCTGCAGCACACCAGCGGGTTGTACGCCTACACCGGCGAGTTCCGCCCTGACGGTTCGGTCGAGCCGGGGATCCCCGCGGCGGGCAAGGAGTGGGTGGACAACCGGTTCAAGACCTACCAGCCGGAGGAGCTGGTGCGCTTCGCGATGTCCAGGCTGGCGCGGTTCGAGCCGGGAAAGGGCTGGAGCTACTCCAACACCAACTACACACTGGCCCAGCTGCTGATCGAGAAGGTCACCGGCCACTCGCTCGCCGAGGAGATGAAGCGACGGATCCTGCGGCCGCTCAAGCTGCGAGGCACCGTGGTGCCGGGCACCACGGATCTCCCCGCCCCGCACGCCCACGGCTACTACCGCTACCAGGACGAGGGCGGCCGGTGGAAGGTGGTCGACGTCACCCGCCAGAACCCCTCCCTGCAGGCCGGCAACGGTGACATGATCTCGACCACCAAGGATCTCCACACGTTCTTCTCCGCGCTGAACGGCGGCAAGCTCCTTCCGGCCCGGCTGATGGCCGAGATGCGCGAGCCGCACCCGAAGAGCGCCGGCATCTTCGGCAGTTACGGCCTCGGGATGTACGTGCAGGACCTGGGTCCGGGCTGCGGCATCGTCCTCAACCACAACGGCAGCGCCACGGGGGGCTACTCGACGGCGATGCTCAGCACGCCCGATGGAAAGAAGACCCTGACCGCTTCGATCACCTTCGGGGACGTCGCACCCGACCTGGCACAGGCGTTCTCGAAGGCGCTGCCCAACCTTCTCAGGCAAGTGTTCTGCGGCGGGTTGGCCGACGAGGCCACACCGGCTCCGTAGACGGGGCCGAGCACCCTGGACCCGTACACCTCGAAGGCGGGACCCGTTTCGGGAGGCAGAGAGATTGGTAACGGAATCCGGCGTTCGCGGCGTTCCCGCTGGTCAACGAGCCGAGCGTCTTCCCGCCGCCGAACGCGGCTCACGCCGGATTCCGTGCGGTTGCACAGCGCGACATCGACTCCCTACAGTCACGTCAGATGGCGCTGATCCGGACGGTGAAACACGCCGGGCGAAGAAGCACGAACGATCATCATGCCGCTCGGAGTTTCCTGCCTGGACGGGTGGAGACCGCCTCTGCCAGTCCGGGCTACGCAAGGCCATGACCTGGCCGGACAGGATTGTCGGCAGGCGCGGAACCGCCTGTGGCGCTTCAGGGCGACCCGCCCCCCCGGTCCCCGCCGCTGCCGGCCGCTCACCGACCTTCGATGAACGCACGGCTACGGCCGCGCCGTGCGGATGCCTCTTGCGGCTCGATGCTCGCATACGTATATTCGTCTACGAGTAATCGTGTGCGAGTGAGGAGGTGATGAGGATGGCCGAGCGGCGACCGGTGAGGAATCTGCTGGCGCTGGCCGTGCTCACCATCGCCGTCCAGCGGCCCATGCATCCCTACGAGATGGCCTCCGTACTGCGGGCCCGGGGCAAGGACCAGGACATGCCCATCAAGTGGGGCTCGCTCTACACCGTCGTACGGAACCTCGCCAAACACGGACTGCTGGAAGCGGTGGAGAGCGGCCGGCAGGGCGCCCGCCCCGAACGGACCGTCTACCGCGTCACCGAAGCCGGACGCCGCGAGGCCGCGGACTGGACCCGCGAACTGCTGTCCACCCCCCGACGGGAGCCGTCGTCGTTCGAGGCCGGGCTGTCGGTGATGGGCGGCCTCCGTCCCGACGAGGTCGCAACGCTGCTACGACGGCGGTCGCGGCTGCTGGCGGAACGCATCGAGGACGCCCGCCGGACCCTGGCGGAGGAGCGGGGCGAAGTGCCCAGGCTCTTCCTCATCGAGTCGGAGTACGCGCTGGCGATGCTGGAGGCACAGGCCGCCTGGGTGCGCTCGCTGCTGACGGAACTGTCCGAGGGCACGTTCCCCGACCTGGACGCCTGGCGCGCCTTCCACACGACCGAAGAGTGAAAGATCCCGGCGGCGGTGCTGCAACACCACCGCCGGGAGACCTCGGGAACCGAAGAAACCGCGAAGCGGAGCCCCGGCCACGAGATACCACGGACAACGATAGCCGGGCTCCCTTCCCGTACCGCAACGAAGGGAAGCCATCATGACCACGACCACCATCGGCTCGGTGACGTCGGCCGACGGCACCACGATCGGCTACCGCGAGATCGGGCACGGCCCCGGCCTGGTGATCCTGCACGGCGCCATGCAGACGGGAGACAGCCAGCTCGAACTGGCCGAGGCCCTGTCCCAGGACTTCACCTGCTACCTGCCCGACCGTCGCGGCCGCGGCCGCAGCGGTCCCGTCGGCCCCGGCTACGGCCTGCACCGGGAGGTGGAGGACCTGGAGGCGCTGATCGACGCCACCGGCGCACGCCACGTCGCGGGCGTGAGCTCAGGCGCGATCATCACGTTGCGCACCCTGCTCGTCCGCCCCGATCTGGACAGCGCCGTCGTCTTCGAGCCGCCGCTCTTCACCGACGGGTCGGCCCCGGCCGCCTGCCTGCCCCGCCTCGACCGGGAGATCGTGGAAGGCCGGACCGCGGCGGCGCTCGTCACCGGCATGAAGGCCGCCCGGCTCGGGCCGCCGATCTTCCAGGTCCTGCCGCGCCGGGTGCTCGAACTGCTGACCGGCCTGATGCTGAGGAGCGAGGGCAAGGACGCCGTGCCCGGCGGGCCACCGACGTTCGAACAGCTCGCTCCGACACTGCGCCAGGACATCCGGCTGGCCGCGGACGCGTCGGGCGACCTGACCGAGTACGGGACGGTACAGCCCGAAGTGCTGCTGCTCGGCGGCAGCAAGAGCCCCGCCTACCTGCGTGCCGCCCTGGAGCGGCTGGAACGGGTCCTGCCGCACGCCCGGCGCACGCTCCTGGAAGGGCTCGACCACAGCGCCACCGTGAACGCCGCCCAGCGCGGTCGCCCCGAGCGCGTGGCCGCCGTGATCCGCCACTTCCTCGGCCCCGGACGCGACGGTTCATGAACCACTGCCCGCACCCCACCACCTGAGACCGTTGCGCGCCTCGTCCCTCGACGGGCAACTGCACGTACTGCTGACCGCGAGCTTCGCCTGGTACCAGCTGCTGATGACCGGCAGCCGCCTCGGGGCCGCCAGCGCACTGGTCGAGCGGGTGCTGCTCGACGACCGGGTGCCCGAGTCCGAACGGGTCCGGCTGATGGTGGAGACCGAGGGCGCGATGTCGGCCGCGGAGGCCGTCGCCTGCCGGATCGACGCAGGCGGCCCGGACGAGTCGACGCTCGCCGACTCGCTCCACGTCCGGTACTGCGTGCAGGACGCCCTCTCCCGGGTGGTCCCGCGTGCGGTCGAACTGCTCGGCGACCTCGACCCCACGGCCTCCGACGAGGTCGGCCACCTCGCCACCTGCGCCAATGAGCTGGCCCTGCAGCCGCCGGCACGGACCCGGATGACCGGTCCGCTGGCGGCGTACCTGGCCGGCGGGCCGCTCACCATCGCCTGACTCCGCTTCCCCGCGACGGACACGGACCTCACCACCCACCACGGCGGCCCGCAGATAGGATCGGCCGGGTGCGCCGGACGGATCTGACAGGGGCGGCCGACAGCGAATCCTGGGTCGGCCTCGGCCTGGAGCTTCAGCACGCGGCCCTGCCGGGACTGCGGCCGGAGGCGGCGAACGGGAATCGGATGGTCCTGTCGCAGGGGCCGGATGCGGTGCTGTTCGCCAAGATCGACGACGACCGAGGCGGAGTCGAATACTCCCGTACGGAGAACTACCGGTCACCCCTGGCTCCCTTGCGGGCCGCCGAGGCGCGCGCGATCACCGAGCCGGGGCAACCGCCCTGGTACGCCCGCTGGGCGCATCGCTTCGCCGACGCCCTGGCAGCCTCCCCCATCGGTCCGTTCCACGAGGGGCGGTGGGTGCTCTCCCGGCGGCTTGCCGGGGAGGACGTGTCGGCCGACCGATGGCGTTCCCTGTTGCTCGTTGATCATCCAGACGGCTACGTCGACTGGTTCACCGGCTCATGGAAGGTCATGCCCCTGCGGCAGATGTCACCGCCCGACCACGGCAGAGCGCAGGCCTACCGCAAGCAGGCTCGGGAGGGAATCCTGCCGCCCGCCTTGCTCTGGTGGTTCAGCGGACTCCACTGCTACGTGATCCTGGACGGCCACGACCGTCTCGTCGCCGCCATCGCCGAGAACCGGAAGATCGACTGACCCGCGTCACTCCGAGGCCCACAAGAGTGGTGATGGCCAGCAGGAACATGGCACCGCCCAGGGCGGCGAAGCGCGATCGTACGGTGTGCGCCGGTCGTCGCCGCTTTCGCATGAGTTCCAGGAGGCCGTGCCGGACCTGACAGCGATGTGACAGCCTCCGTTCGGCCCGTGTTACAGCCGGGTCCGTACAACCGATCGCATGCGAGCAACCATCGAAGTCAGCGGGCTGCGCAAACGATTCGGCTCGACCCTGGCGCTGGACGGCATGTCGTTCACCGTGCCGCCCGGCCAGGTCACCGGGTTCGTCGGCCCCAACGGGGCGGGCAAGTCCACCACGATGCGGGTGATCCTCGGCCTGGACGCGGCCGACGAGGGCCAGGCGCTGATCGGCGGACGGCCGTACACCAGCCTGCGCGACCCGCTCACCCACGTCGGCGCGCTGCTGGACGCCGGGGCGCTGCAGCCGAGCCGCACCGCGCGCAACCACCTGCTGTGGCTGGCCCACTCCCAGGGCCTGGACGGCAGGCGGGTCGACGAGGTGCTCCAGCAGGTGGGGATGCACTCCGCCGCCCGGCGCAAGGCGGGCGGCTTCTCGCTGGGCATGCGCCAACGGCTCGGCATCGCGGCCGCGCTGCTCGGGGATCCGCCGGTGCTCATGCTGGACGAGCCGGTCAACGGCCTTGATCCCGAGGGCATCGTGTGGATGCGCGGCTTCCTGCGGTCGCTGGCCGGCGAAGGGAGGGCCGTGCTGGTGTCCAGCCATCTGATGAGCGAACTGGAGGACACCGCCGACCATCTCGTGGTGGTGGGCAGGGGCCGCGTCATCGCCGACACCAGCGTGGCCGATCTCATCACGACCGCCTCCCGCGGCCGGGTCACACTGCGGACGGCGGCGCCCTCGGCGGCGATGTCCGTACTGGGCCAGGCCGGCGCCACGACGGCCGTCACCGATCGCGACACGATCGTCGTCTCAGGGCTGCCGTCGGAGCACGTCGTGGCCGTGCTCAACGCCAACGCGGTGCCGTTCTCCGAGGTGGCGACGCATCGGGTGACGCTGGAGCAGGCGTACATGGACCTCACCGCCCATGCGGTCGAGTACCGGGGAACGGCACGATGAGCGCCCTTTCACACCGCTCGGAACCGCAGACCGGGCGCGGAGGGTTCGGGCGGTTGCTGCGCGCCGAGTGGACCAAGTTCAGGACGGTGCGCGGCTGGGTGGTCACCTTGACGGCGGCGGCGCTGGTCACCGTGCTGCTCGGGTTGCTGTCGGCGTCCAGCAACCACGCCTCGTGCAGCGCCGGTCCGGTCGAGGTCGCCTGTCCACCGCCTCTGACGGGGCCGGACGGCGAAGCGGTGGACGACAAGTTCTCCTTCGTGCATCGGCCGCTGGCCGGGGACGGCGGCATCACCGTCCGCCTCACCTCCATGACCGGCAGGATCCGTAAGCCCGACGTCACCCCAGGGGCGCGCAACGAGGTTGCCGGGCTCGTGCCGTGGGCGAAGGCCGGAGTCATGATCAAGGAGAGCACCAAGCAGGGCTCCGCCTACGCGGCGGTGATGATGACCGGCGCGCACGGGGTGCGGATGCAGCACAACTTCACCCATGACACGGCCGGCCGGCCGGGCGGCGTCTCCCGGCAGTCGCCGCGCTGGCTGCGGCTGACCCGCGCCGGCGACACCCTCACCGGGTACGAGTCCGCCGACGGCACGCACTGGACCGAGATCGGCACCGCAGCCCTGGCCGGGCTACCGGCGACCGTCCAGGTCGGGTTGTTCGCGACCTCCCCCGGGGATCTGACGGTCACGCAGGGGGATCTCGGCGGGTCCGTCGCGGCGGCCCGCTTCACCGAAGCCACCGGCGAGTTCGACCAGGTCACGCTGCAGGGCAGCACGCCTGGCGCGTGGCGCAACGACGACATCGGCGTCACCATCGGTCCCGATGGTGCCGAGCACCACCCGGGCCGCGCCGGCTGGTCCGGCGGCGCCTTCTCCGTCACCGGCGTCGGCGACATCGCGCCGGCCATCGAGGGCCCGACCCTCGAACGTCCCCTCAGCAGCGCGCTGACCGGCCTGATCCTGGTGATCGTGGTGGCGGTCATGTTCGTCACCGCCGAGTACCGGCACGGCCTGATCCGCCTCACCCTGCTGGCCGGCCCGCGCCGCGGCCGGACGCTGGCGGCCAAGGCGCTGGCGCTCGGCCTGGTCACCTTCGCGGCCGCCCTGCCCGCCACGGCGATCACCTTCACGGTCGGCGGGCGGATCCTGCGCGACAACGGCAACGCCGTCCTCCCGGTGTCCGGGCTCACCCAGGTGCGCATCGTGGTCGGCATGGCGGCGCTGTTCGCGCTGGCCGCCGTGCTCGCCCTCGCCCTCGGCGCGCTCCTGCGGCGCAGTGTCGCGGCGGTCATCACCGCCATCGCGGTGATCGTGGTCCCGCATGTCCTCGCCACCACCTCGGTCCTGCCGGACAGCGCGGCGCAATGGCTGCTGCGCGTCACCCCGGCGGCCGGCTTCGCCACGCAGCAGAGCATCCCGCAGTACGCGCACGTGCTCGGCCACTACGCGCCCATCGCCGGGTTCTACCCGCTGCCGCCGTGGGCCGGTCTGGCCGTGCTGGCCGGTTATACCGCGCTCGCCCTCGGATCGGCCGTCCTTCGACTCCGCAGGAGGGACGCATGAGACATCCCCATGGGGACCTCCTCCGATGTCGCGGGAGGAGTGCGTGAGAGAGCACCTGCATGCGGAGTGGACGAAACTCCGCACCCTGGCCGGCACCGGCCGGCTGCTGCTCGCGGTCGTGGTGCTGACCGTCGCCGTCAGCGTCGCGGCCTCCGCCGTCGTGTCCTGTGCCTCGGAGGACTGCGGCTACGACCCCGCCAAGATCGGCCTGTTCGGGGTCCAGGTGAGCCAGGCGGTCGTCGCCATCCTGGCCGTCCTGGCGATCACCGACGAATACGGCACCGGCATGATCCGCCTCACCCTGACCGCCATGCCGCGCCGGACCGGCGTCCTGGCCGCCAAGGCGATCATTCTGGCCGGCTTGACACTGATCGCCGGGAGCGTCGCCGTGCTCGCCTCCGCGCTGGCCGCGCGGCGCATCCTGCTCGACAACGGGTTCCCCGCCGACACGCTCCTCCTCACCAGCGGTCCCATGCTGCGCGCCGCCGTCGGCTCGGTCCTCTACCTGGCGCTGATCGCCCTGTTCAGCCTGGGGGTCGCCACCGCCGTACGAGACTCCGCCACCGCCATCGGGGTCGTGCTCGGCCTGCTCTACCTCTTCCCCGCCCTCATTCTCGTGATCGCCGACGAGGACTGGCAGCGGCTCCTCTGGCAGATCTCCCCGATGAACGCCGGGCTCGCCATCCAGGCCACCACCGACCTCGCCGGCCTCCCGCTCAGCCCATGGGCCGGCCTGAGCGTACTCGCCGCTTGGGCCACCGCGGCGCTCCTGGGCGGCGGGCTGCTCCTGCGGATGCGCGACGCATAGCCGCCGGCCGGATCCCGGGCGAGCCGGCGGGCGCCGGGGGGGGCGGGGCGGCGGGGGGGGGGGGTGGGCTGTTGTGGGTGGTGCGGTGAGTGTGT
>NZ_JBEYTJ010000021.1:27399-187077 GCF_040642995.1 Nonomuraea sp. NPDC047529
CTGGGGGGCGGGGGGCTCCCCCGGGGGTGGCGCCCCCATTGCCCGCGGGCCGCCCCCGGGGCCCCCCGGCGGGCGGGGGGGGGCGGGCGGGGCCGCGGGGAGAGGTCAGGAGATGGTGAGGGTGCCGTTCGTGTTGCGGGCGCAGGTGACGATCGTGCGGGGCGCCGCGGTCAAGGCGCCGGTCAGGCACTGGCCGAGGACCGTGTGGCCCGCGGCGTTGGGGTGCCACGACTCCTGGCAGGTCTGGAAGTAGGTGACGCAGGTGTTCGCCGCCCGCTGGATGCCGATCTTGTCCCAGCCGGACAGGCTCGTGATGAACGTGCCGGACGGCCCGTCCTGCACCCGGACCGGCGTCGCCAGCGCGCCCGCCGGGCTGTCGGGGTTCTCGCAGAGCCTGGCCCCGTCGAAGGCCTTCTGGACGTCCAGCACGCGCAGGTCGGCCGCCGGGCGTTCGGCCGCCAGCGTGGCGTACGCGTTCTTGACCAGGGAGCCGAGGTTCTGGGAGAACACGTGTCCGGGGGCGAGGCTCGCACGGTGGATCGGGCACCCGGCGGCGTAGCGCTCAGCGCCGAGGGCGCGGAACTTGTCGCGGGTGTCGGTGCGGCCGTCCTCGTCGTAGTACTGCGGGGCGACGTCGGGCGGCAGCGGGTTGGTGTAGGTCTGCAGAATCACCTGGTGGGTGCCGTCGGCGTCGATCTGGTCGAGGGTGTCGAGGATCTGGCGCAGGGCCGCGGCGGTCTCGGTGGTGGCGGCGGCGACCTCGGTGTCGGTGGCCAGGTCCGAGGCGGTGCAGGGTTTCTGCGGCACCTCGCCCTTCAGATAGGCCCAGAACTCCCACCAACCCGTCCAGGCGTCGGCGATGAAGCGGTTGGCGCACAGCGTGGCCACGTCGCCGAAGGTGAACTGGGTGTTGTTGGAGCCGAGTCCGACGAGGACGACGTCGATGTCGTGCGTCTGCGCGAGGGTGCGCAGCTGATCGAGTTGCGAGGCGACGGTGCGGCCCTCGTCCCGGGCGCTGGCGGGGTTGGCGATGTCGGCGGGCTGGGCGCCGGAGCACGCGAGGTTGAACCGTTGCTGGATGCCCGGGAGCGACGCCTTGAACACCGAGGCGTTCGCCGACCGGTGACAGAAGTAGGCGTTGCTGTTGGCCGCCGACCAGCCGGGGAAGGCCTGCGCCGTACCGGAGGCGTCGACGACGGGCTGGTAGTCCCCCGCGCCCTCCCCGCTGATGAAGCTGTCGCCGAGCGCTACGGCGGTGGTGGGCAGGGCCGCCTGCGCCGGTCCACTCTGCACGGCCTGGATGCCCGCCGCGCTCACCAGGAGCATGACAACCGCGGCGGCACGCTGGAGGAACCCCACAAGCGCCTCATTTCCTACTAAATAAGTACGAAATTCGCATATGTGGATCACAACATGCCGGACCAAGGGCGTCAACATGCCCGTGGGGTCAATCAGCGTGGACGGCGTGCGGCACCTTCCTACGGGATGCGGCCATCGCCGACCCAAGGATGAAGGCGGCGTATCCGCAGGCCACGGCCAAGCCCGCCCAGGGTGGGAGCGGGTGATAGCCGGCCAGCAGTGACGGGCCCACGTCCACATGCGCGAACGTAGGGACGCTCTGCGTGATCGCGAAGCCGGCGGCAGGGGTGATCATCAGTAGCCACGGCGCCAGACCCGCGGTCGCCAGCAGGTACGGCACGACGACCAGCACGACGGCCAGCCCGACGGCGACGACGGCCCGCTTGACCAGCGCGGCCAGGCCCAGAGCCAGCACGGCGGCGGCCGCCGTCAGCGCCGCGTAGCCGACGATCATCCGCAGTTCGGTGCCCGGCGTGATCGGCTGGACCGGGTTCCGATTCGCACGCAACATCGCCAGACCGGCCGGGACCACGCCCCCCGAGCTCACCAGCCCCGCCACGAACGCGACCACGCCGACCACCGCGGCCCTGGCCGCCAGCAGCCGCGCCGGATGCGGCTCACCCCGATGCGGCTCACCCTGATGCGGCTCGGCCGGTGGGCCGGGCCTGGTCGGTCGGCGACGGTGTTCCGCCGTGACGAACGTGACCGCCGCCACGAGCAGCGGGATCAGTCCCACGGCCCCGCCGATCAGCATGAGGTCGGCGCGCAGACCGCCCTCGACCGTGGCGGGCCCGATGTCACCGCCCCCGGTCACGATGAGCTTGTCGCCGGACTCGACGACCCCGCCCGGGTGATGGGGGGTCCTGCCGTCGGACTCCAGGACGACGCCGACGTCGTCGTGGCGCCACGAACCGTTCGCGCCCCGCAGCTCGATCCGGTCGAAGGTGGCGGTGGTCTGGGCGAAGGCCTGCGCCATGTCCCACAAGGCGCCTGGCGAGGTGGCGAACGGCCCGATCTCGACCGTCTCCGGCAACCCGGTCAACTCGGCCGTGCCGATCTCCGTCCACGTCTTGCCGTCGTCCGACTCGTAGCCGGTGATGGTGTCGCCCGACCTGGTCAGCCGCAGCCACTGCGGACCGTTGTGCGGACCGCCGGGCACGTCGTGGACGTAGTCGTACTGCATCCGCACGCCGTGATCCCCGGTGAGCATGACGGCGGCATACGGTGACCCCTGCTTGAGGCTCTGCCTGACCAGAAGGCCGGCCTTGGCCCACGGCACCACCCCCTCCTTGACGTTGCGCACCCCGGGTACGACGTCCGGCAGCCGGATCTGCCCGGTCATGTCCGACACGCGGGCGGTGATGCTGCCGTTCCCCTTGAGCGGCTGGTGCACGAAGTAGTACTTGTCCCTCACCGCCGTGCCGTCGGGTCCCACCAAGGGCGGGGGGCAGGGGCCCTCGCCCGTCCCGGTCACGCAGGCACTGTGGGCGCCCCCGGCGATCAGCAGTCCGAGCGACACGGTGACCAGCACGGAGGCCGCCACGGCGAGCACCCTGCCCCGGGCGGAGCGGAACCTGACCCACTCCGCGCGCAACATCTGGAGGAAGCGCCCGGACGGCGGGCCGGATCGGTGAGGCGAGAACGAACTCATGCCGACGGTTGTACGCGGCCCCCGGTTCCGGCCGGGTCGCGGCCGCCGCGACCCGGCTGCGACCGGGCGTCTGGCATCGTTGGCCCATGGCACCCCGACCCGGCGGCCCCGCCCGCACGACGACCTGCGGTGAGCGCCGATGAGGGTCCTCGTCGTCGAGGACTTCGAGGTCCTCGCCCGTTCCCTCGGAACCGGGCTGCGCCGCGAGGGCATGGCCGTCGACGTCGTCCTGGACGGAACCGCCGCCCTCGACCGCCTGGCCGCCACCCGCTACGACGTGGTGATCCTCGACCGCGACCTGCCCGGCGTCCACGGCGACGAGATCTGCCGGCGACTCACCCACAGCCGCGGCACGACCCGCGTGCTGATGCTCACCGCCTCCGGCACGATCGAGGACCGCGTCGACGGGCTCAGCCTCGGCGCCGATGACTATCTGCCCAAGCCGTTCGCGTTCGCCGAACTGGTCGCCCGCGTCCGTGCCCTGGGCCGCCGGGCCACCCCGCCGCTGCCGCCGACCCTGTCGTGCGGGGACATCACCCTGGATCCGGGCCGCCGTGTCGCGTCACGGGCCGGGCGGCGGCTTGAGCTGAGCCCCAGGGAGTTCGCCCTGCTCGAATGCCTGCTCGCCGTGCCCGGCCTGGTCATCTCGGCCGAGGAACTGCTCGAACGCGTCTGGGACGAGGCCGCCGACCCCTTCACCAGCGCCGTCAAGCACACCATGCACCGGCTGCGCGCCAAACTCGGCGATCCGCCCGTGATCGAGACCGTCCGTGCAGGCGGCTACCGCATCGGGCCGTCATGACCTCGCGGCGGCGCGCCAGAAGATCCCTTCAGACGCGGCTGGCACTCGCCTACGCGGCGGGCTTCTACGCCGCCGGGGTCTTCGTGCTCGTCCTCGTCGCCGTCCCGCTCGCCGGCATCGATGCGGCGACACCCGTAGGGCGCCCCTCATCGAGGGCGATCACCGGGACCGGGCCCGGGATCAGCCTGCCCCAGCTCCTCACGGGATCCGCCGTCGCTCTGGTCCTTCTGGTTCCCGTCGCCCTGGCGCTCGGCTGGTTCGTGTCCGGCCGGTTCCTGCGCCCGCTGCGCGCCATCACCGCGACCGCCGAGATCATCTCGACCGGAAGCCTCGACCGGCGCCTCGACCTCGGCGAGCCCATCGACGAGCTGACCGAACTCGGCCACACCCTCGACGACCTGCTCGCCCGCCTTCAGGCCTCCTTCGACGCCCAACGCCACTTCGTCGCCAACGCCTCCCACGAGCTGCGCACCCCTCTCGCCGGCCTGCGCACCCTGCTCGAAGTCGTCCTCGCCGACCCCGATGCCGACACCGGCACCCTGCGCTCGGCCTGCCAGGAGGCCCTCGCTCTCGGCGAGCACCAGGAGCGGCTCGTCCAGGCACTGCTCGCCCTGGCCACCAGCGAGCGCGGCGTCGCCCGCCGGGTCACCCTCGACCTGGCCCACATCGTCGAGGGAGTGCTCGCCTCCCGCCGCCGTCAAGCCACGGAACAAGGCATCGACCTCGCCGAACACCTGACGCCGGCGGTGACGGCCGGGGACCCGGGACTGGTCGAAAGCCTCGTCGCCAACCTCATCGACAACGCCATCCGTCACAACCACCCGGACGGGCAGATACAGATCACCACCCGGACCTCCGGCACGCAGGTGGCCCTGACGGTCACCAACAGCGGGCCGGTCATCCCCGAAGGCGACCTCCAGCGCCTCTTCCAGCCCTTCCAGAAGCTGGCGCCCGATCGTCGCGGCCTCAGCGACGGCTACGGCCTCGGCCTCGCCATCGTGAACGCCGTCACGCAGGCCCACCGCGCCCGCCTTGCCGTCCGCGCACGCCCCGAAGGCGGCTTGTCCATCACCGTGCACTTCACGCAGTGAAGACCTCTCGCCGACTGCTGCACCGGCTCATGAGGGTTCGGGACGATGCAAGGACCTGTGCTCGGGCGCGATCCGAGGCCGGCCTCATTCGTTGCGCAGGCGCGCGGCCAGGATCTTCGCGTACTTCATGGTCGCCTGCTCGTCGTCCTCGACCCGCAGGACGACGACGAGCCCGCCCGCCGCCACGAGGGCCTGATCCCGCTGGTTGTGCACGTTCACGTCGGGCCGCAGGTACGCGCCCTTCCCGAGGTCCGGCGGGCGGCGCATGAGGGGACCGTACTGCTCGTCGGACGCGCGCACGGCGGCCAGGATCCGGTCGGCGAACGAAGGCGTGGACGACAGCCAGGCGACGCCGATCCGGACGACATGCTCGTGTTCGTCGTGCGGGATCAGCGTGCAGGTGGCGTGTGGGGCGGAGAACCGGGCCGCCGGCCGGCGGTCGTACGGCCTGCCGCCACCGGGCAGCGTGTTCTCCGGGAGCAGCGTGCACGGGTCCGGCCAGGCGTCGAAGCGCGTTCCGTACACCTGGACCGCCTTCTCCTCGCGGTCCGCCCCCTCCAGGCGGTGAACGGTCACCGCGGGCCCGTCCGCGCCGACCGCTCTGACGACCACGGAGTCGCCCGAGACGCCGAGAATCGTGGCACCCCGTCGATGGACCGGGAGCGGAAAGATCGCGCGTCGCCCGTCCGCCAGCGAGCGGACGTCGAGGAACGTCACGACGTCGTCGGTGTTCGGGTTCAGGAGCGAATAGGCGAATCGGTGATCCGGGCTCACCACGGAGTCCTCGTCGTCGATGTCGAATCCCGCCACGCCGGGTTGCCTCCAGAGCGGCTTCGCCGTCCCGTCATAGGCCGTCAGCGACCGGCCGTCCTCGGCCGCCACGATGACCAGGCCGCCCTCCGGACGCCAGATCACCTGATCCACCGTGAGGCCGGAGCCGGGGACGCGGTGCCGTACGACGCCACCGGCTCCGACGAGTTCCAGCCCGCCGGAGGACTCCCGTACGACCAGATCCCCCAGCGCCCCGCGCAACGCGGTCGTCTTCCACTCACCGACGCGTTCCTCCAGCACCTGCGTGCCGTCGCGCGCGTCGAGGACCAGACGCCTGTAGCCGGGCTCGACCCCGCATTGCTCGTCCAGGACGGCGTACCGTCCCCATGACTCAAGACCGGTGGGGGCGCAGTCCAGTGGCTTCTCCCATGCCGTCCGCCCGCTGTCCGGCAGCAGCGCCTGAATGGTCGAACCCCACGTCAGGACCGCCTTGCCGCCGGCGACCACCAGGGCGTTCGCGTGCACCGGCAGCACCCGTGTCCACAGGTTCCGGTCCCGGCCCACGCCGAATCCGGTCACGACGCCGGGGCCCGACCGGTTCCCCGCCTGGACGAGGACGGAGCCGGCCATCACCGACAGGTCGTCGTCGAGGGGAAAGTCCTGGCGCCAGAACCGGGTCCGCCCGGTGGCCACATCGTGCGCCTCCAGGTCTCCGGACAGCGACGGGGTCGGCCCGCTCGGCAGGATCACCTCGGTGCCCACGACCGCCGCGAGACGCGTGGGCAGGCCACCGGCGAGCCTGGGCGAGGCGAACGACCACGTCTGGCTGATCCGGGTGGGCAAGGGCGGCGTCGGCGGCGTCGGCGGCGTCGCCCACCAGGCGGAAAGCGGTGACAAGTTCGCCGCGACGGCGATGGCCGCCGCCGCGACCAGCGCCATCACCGGCAGGAGACGCCGCACGCTCAGCATCCCGGCCCCCTGGCGCCCCGCGCGAACCGGGCTGCGACCTCAGGCGCGCGCAGGGCGCGGTAGCCTCGCGAGCCTCCTGCCGGGACGTACACCGTGCCGTACGTCCCGGGCGGGACGGCGCTCGTCACCCGGAACGGCCTGCCGTCGGCGTCGAAGACCTCCCTGGTCTCCGTCCTGCCGTCGTACGCGTAGTCGATCAGGATGGTGAAGTCGTAGACGCCGCGTCCCGGGATCACCGTCATGTCGAGCGTCTGCTGTTCGTCCCGCTTCAGCGAGATGGTCCTGGTCTCGAAGTACGGGCGGCTGCTCGGCGGCGCGCCCAGGAAGGCCGGTGACAACGGATCGAGACGCGCCACCATCTCGACCGTGCCCTCCTCCCCTTGCGTCTCGCAGGCGAGGAGGACGGCAGTCAGCGGCTTGCCGACGCGCTTGACGATCGGGCGGGCGCCGACGATTCGTACCGCCTTGCGCCCGCCGGTCAGCTCCACCCGCACCACGGCCTTGCCCACCACGGCGCCCTCGTGCCGCCACACCAGGCCGAGCAGTTGTCCCTCCTCGGTCTGTCCGCCGAGGAGGACGCTCCTGTCGGCCCCGCGCGGGCTCGTCCCGAGCGCCATGGTGGGCAGCTGCCCGCGCAACTCGATGACGGTCACGCCGAGGGCCGGGCGTCCGAGGGCGTCGTTCACGTGGTCGCCGGCCGCACCCGCGTCGGCAACCACGCCGAACAGCGTCGTGGACCAGCCTCCCCCCACCGCGAGCGCGATCGCGGTGCACCCCGTCGCCAGCCATGCGAACTTCTTGGCCCATTTCGAGCCGGCCGGCGTTCCGGCGTCAGCCTCTCGTGCCGCGTTCGCCTGGTCGTCATGACGCTCTGGACGATCATCACGCGATTTCATCCGACATCCTGTCCGTGGCTGGAATCGGGGGGAGGGCAGCAGGGTCACAAGGACTTCTGGACCCAGGGAATCGAGGCGAACCAGAGCCGGGGGATCCAGCTCGGCACGTTCGCGTCATGGACCAGGTTGGTATAGGTCCGCTTCTCCCTCGGGCCCGGGTTGGGAAGGGCGGCGCCGTAGGCCGTGAGGATCTTGTAGGTGTGGTCCATGCAGTTGTTGGCGAGGATGAGATAACCGCCGTTCTCCGCGGCGGAGACGGCCGCTCGGGCGGCTGACTCCTTCCACGCGGATACCTCGGCGCATTTGTACTGGCTGTATCCCTCGGCCTTGCGGAACGCCTCCCGCATCGTGGTGAGGTTGCCCGAGCCCCGCCAGGCTCCGTTGTCCTTGCCCGGGTCGATCTTCCACTGGGCCGTGGGGTTCTCCGTGGCGCCGTAGACGTACTCGTCCCGGCCGACCTGGAATCCCCAGCCGACATGGCCCAGCGTCACCGGGCCGACCGCCGGGCGCTTCGGCGCGAGGAAGACGCAGGCCTGCCCTGTCTTGAGCGGCTCCTCGGCGTCGGGCGTGCCCTTCCGGCCCTCGCGGGTGTCGTCCGGTTCCCTGGTACGCCGGCTGCCGCACTCGGGCACCTGGGTGGTGATGTCGCCGCCGGTGTCGAGCCAGACGTCGGGAATGTACCCGGTCCTGCCGTCGATCTCGGTGTAGTTCCAGTACGGGTTGGTACCGCCCCACCCGCTGATGCTCTGGCTGCCGCGCACGTAGCAACTGACCGTGCCCCGGTGACCGGTCGGGATCCGTGCGGGCACCTTCGAATCGACGCGCGGTTCCGACCGCAGGCCGACGTCGGGCACGGCGCGGACGACGCCGGTCACGACGGCGGCGTCGGCCGCGGACTGGCCGGCCAGGGCGGTGGCGAGCGGGAGGAGCGCCAGCAGAACGGTGCTTCGTTTCCAGAACATGTTCTCTCCCGGAGGGGGGTGGGTGGTCGTCGTGGACCATTTATCGCACCCGGCCACCTGGCCCGACAGTCGTGAAATACAGGGACAGAGGGGGACACGACCCGCCGCACGTGTGGTGCCGCCGAGCCGGTCTAGCGAACGTCGTCCATGGCCCGGCGGCAGGCGGCCAGGGTGGCCGCGCAGGCCAGACGGAGCTGCTCCGCGCCGACGGAGGCGGCCAGCTCGACCGCCTCTCGGGCCAGGGGCAGGGCCTCGGCCGCCCGGTCCAGGGCCAGCAGGTAGCGGGCGGCCCCGTGCAGCGCGCGGGCCAGCAGGCGTGGTTGCTCCGGCGTCAGGCCGCGGAGCAGCACGATCGCCTCGGTCGTCGTGTCCAGGGCGAGCCTGAGGTGTCCGCCGGCGAACTCGTGCTCCGATCGCGTGTACAGCTCCAGCGCCCGTTCGAAGGTCTCTTCCATCCGGTTCACGAGGCGCCTCCCGACGTCCAGCAGGCCCCTGCTTCCCGTGGTGCCGTACTCACATCCAGATCATGGACGTACGGCACCACTCGCGTCTGTCCCGGCCCCTGTCCCCATTTCGGGGGACAGAGGAAGGACGATCTCCACAGTGACGCCCCTCCCCGGTGCGGAGTCGATGATCACCGTTCCGCCCGCGCTCTCGATCCGGCCCTCGATCGACTGCCCGAGACCGAAACCTGGCCCGTGCCCGCGGGTGAAGCCACACCCGTCGTCGGCCACCCGTACCACGAGCCGTCCACCCAACAGTCGCGCGGTCACCTGGGCGTGCCTGGTGCCGGCGTGCTTGACCACGTTGGCCAGGGCCTCCTGAACAGCTCCAGCCATCGCGGCAACGCTGCCGGCAGGCAACGGCGGGCTGTCAGCGAGGTCGGAGACCACCTCCAGGCCGAGTGCCCGCGCACGCGTGATCACCGCCGCCAGGGATTCGCGCACGGTCGAGGGACCGTCTTCCCCCTCCAGGTATCGACGCAGCCAAACGGCCTGGTCGGCGACGTGTCCACGCAGTTGCGGATCGGCGACCTGATGCTCCCCCGTCAGCCGGTCGAACAGCCGCAGCACCCGTTCGCTGATCAGCTCGGCGTGGGCGGCGCGCTCTTGCTGCGCGGCCAGGTCCGCCGCCGCCTCGACCGCCTTCTCCCGGGCGGCGTCCACCTCGTCGGAGTAGTTCCGCAGGGTCCTGGCCACGTACCACGACATCACGGCGATGACGGGCAGGCCGACCGCCACGGCGGGGCGCTCGGGCTGCGGCACGCCGGCCGAGACCGCCACCGTCAGCGGCGTGATCGAGCCAACGAGGAGCGGAGCGGAAGCCAGGGCGAGACCCGCGCCGACGACGACCACATAGGCGTAGGGGTAGGTCCACCACTGACCGGTGGCGGGACTGCAGAACACGGCCGTGACCGCGACGAAGACCGCGTCCGCGACGAAGATCCACCCCGGTGAGAGGGCACGACGGCGGGCGACCCACACCACGAGCGCCGTCGCCTCCACAACGGCGGCGGCGAGGAAGAGAGGGAACCCGTCGAGACGGCCGCTGACGGCCGCCGCCACCAGTTGCACGCCGTACCCCGCCCGCAGGGCGACGAGGGCCAGCATCAGCGAGTGCTCGGTGCCCTTCCTGCCGAGCGCGTACGGCCTCATGGCCGGGCCACCCGGAACTCGACGTCGCTGCCCTCGCCCGGTGTGAAGATCACCTCGGTTTCGACCCCGGGATGTGCCCCCTCCTGGGCGGGCGGCCCCGGGTGGGTGATCGTGACCAGCGGGCCTGCGTCCACGACCTCAGCGAAGATCACGACTTTGCCCGGGACCCGCTCCGCCGCGGCCAGCCTGGTGACGTATTCGCGGACCGCGGTGGCGATCTCCTCCGGCACCGCCGGCCCGTCCGGCGATGTCAGCTCGGCAGCGAGACCGAGGCGGCGGGCATGGTCCGCGACCGCGCCCATTCCACCGTCCCCAGCCGTGCCCCGCCCGCCTGAGCCGATGAGCGTTCTGAGCCGCCCCGCCTCGGCCCTGACCTGATCCCGCAACTCCGGCCCCGCGACCCGTCCCTGGTGACCGAGCAGTTCCAAGGTCTGGAGCACCTGGTCATGGATGACGCGGGCGTGCGCGGCCCGCTCCCTCACGATCGCGGCCGCAGCCTCCGCGGTCATCGCCTCCTGGCGCGCCGCGTCCACCTCCGCTCCCCTTCTGCGTACGGCTCGCGCCACGAGAACCCCCACCATCGTGTTGACGGTGAGCGTGGCCAGGTCGAAGGAGGCGTCCGGAAGAGGATTGCCGGTCATCGGCGCGGCCGCGGTGACCGCGGCCAGCATCGGCGCCAGCGCGGGCAGGGAGACGCGCCATCCGCCGCCGCCCAATCCGATCCCGATGACGTACGGCACCGCGTAGTCGAACGGCCAGTTGTCCCACGCGTGCGGCCGGGCGCTGCCTGTCAGCACGACCAGCGTCATCGCGGCGAGGAACAGCCCGTCGGCCAGCACGGCCCAGCCCGGCGGCAGCCTGCCCGCCCGCCACGACAGCCCGGTCACCACCGCGCTCTCGGCCAGCGCGACCGCCATCAGCCAGTGGCGGGACTCGCCGCTCAACGCCATGGCCACGACGATGACCGCCGACGTGGTCCTGACGACCGTGAACGCCACGAGCAGCCAGCGTTCGGCGGCCGCCACGCCACCGGCGAGGCCGGCCGCGCCGCTCATTCCCCCGGAGGACGCAGGCCGAGTTCGTCCGCCGCGCGAACGAGGTCCGCCATCGCCCCCAGCCCCAGCTTGACCCTGATGCGCTTGATCAACGTGTCGACGGTCGACTCCGCCACGCCCATTCTGCTGGCGGTCTGCCTGCGGGTCCGCCCCTTGGCCAGATGAGCCAGCACTTCGGCTTCCCGCGGCGACAACGCCGGCCTGCCCGCCAGCAGCGAGGAGGGAGTGGCGAGCTGGCCGTGCAGGATGCCGGCCAGCCCGCTGCCGAGCACGAACCCCCCTGAGGCCACCGACACCACGGCGGCGTGGAACTCAGCGGGTTCGGAACTCTTGGTCAGATAGCCGCTGGCCCCCGCTTGGATGGCCGCCACCACGTCGGCCTGCTCGCCCGAGACCGACATCACCAGAACTCTGGACCTGGCCGACCAGTCGGCGATGACCGGTACCGATGGCCTGCCGTTCTGCAGATAGAGATCCAGCAGCAGGACATCCGCCTCATGGGGCACCTTGGCCGGGTCCGCGGTGCTCGCCACGACGGTGACCTGCGACGACTGCTCGAAGAAGCGGGTGATGCCTTCAAGCATGAATGGGTGATCGTCCACGACAGCGAGCTTGATCACTGCCCTGCCTTCATAGGGGTGGTCATATCAATTCATTCTTTACCCACCGGACATCGCGATCAAGAAATCGGCACCTCCTCATCTCCGTTTTCGTGGCACTTCATTCTCGGCGCCGGCAGGGCGGGGGACGTTGTCATCTGCGAGACCTCCCATCCTGGTCAGGCGGCCGAAGAGCCCGTGCTGCTCGAAGATTGTGCGGCCGTTGAACCGGCCCCGGGAGGCGCGGGATTGCCGCCATGCGCTGGATTTGCGGGCGGCCGCGGGAAGAAGAACTCGGACTTCGCCTGGCACGGGACCCGAGCCCCCGGCCTGAGTGGCACCCGTCTTCGCCGTTCCTCACAGATCCTCAACAGGACGTCAACAGCCGCCGTCCTACCTTCCTCTCACAAGCTCGAACGGAAGATCTCGACCGGAGGAAGCAGGACATGAAACCGATCATGAAGCTCACCACCGCCGTAGCCGTGACAGCGCTCTCCATGGGCATGGTGAGCACGACCGCGCAGGCGTCGGAGCGGGTCGGAACCGCGCGCGTCTCCAGCGTCACCGCGAGCGCCGCGGCCTCTCTGGCCGGCGGCTGCCAGGCCGCGAAGAGCAACTGGGGGAACATCAAGGCCTACTACTACACCCAGGGCAAGTACGACTACTTCAACCGGATCAACTGGTTCCTCGGCGGTCCCGGCCTGCGGAACAAGAACAACGTCCGGCTGCGGATCCGGCTGGAGCGGCGTGGACTGCCGGACAAGACGATCTGGTCGTACACGTCCGGGGACAACGTGTCGCCCGGCAGCGGCGGGAGGTCGGTCCCCAACCTCAGGGTCAAGCGGAGCGACAAGGTGCACGTCGACTTCAACTTCGTCTTCGACCGCAGCGGCAAGGACCCGCACTGCGGCGACCGTACCAACAGCCTCTGACCGCCTGAGACCGTCGCCGAGGGCGCGCCGTTGAGGCCCTCCGCTCCCCGAACGTGGCTCGTGGGGGCGGAGGCCGGTCAGCCTCGTCTGGTGCGCCAGCGGGAGGTGCGGAACCCGTCGGAGCGCTCCAGCAGGAAGGTCAGCCGGGCGGCCGTCTGGCGTACGCCGTCGTCGTGCCGGTGCCGCTTGTCGGGGGCGAGGCGGGAGCGCAGGTCGAGAATGTGGGCCAGCTCCCCGGCCACCTCCGAGACCACCCGGTAGCGGATGCCGAAGGAGTGCAGGTCGCCGTGCACGTCGTCGACCAGGTCCTCGTCCACGTGCCGGAGCAGGGGCTTGAGCTTGCCGAGCAGTTGGGCGTCCATTCCGGCCACGGGCGCCCTGCGGCGGGTGTCGTCGGCCGGCATGGCGACCAGGGCGCGGACCCGCGTGAACGCCAGCGCCCGTTCGGCGTCCGGGGTGGAAGGGTGTTCGGCGAGGTCCAGCAGGCGCCGCAGGGTCTCCTGCGTTTTGTCGTCGAACATGACGACAAGTCTATTCACTCCAGCTCAAGCGCTCTTCACGGCGACCTGGAGGCGGCGCCGCGGGGAGAGGACGGCTACCGGGCCAGGGCAGCCATGAGTTTGCCGGTGAACCGGTGCATGTGGGGGTCGAGGGTGTCGCCGGGCTCGGCGAGGACCTGTCGCAGCGGCAGCCACTTGATCGCTTCGAATTCACCCTCGTCGAAGGAGGTGACGGCCCCTGCCGCGGACCGCAGGACGTACCACAACGACACGTCGGTGTGCTGTTCGTACCTGCGGGTTCGAGTGACGGTCAGGAAGAACGGCCTGTTTCCGGAGACCGCCGACGGGACGGCCTCGGTGTGCAGTTCCTCTCTGCACTCGCGCAGAACCGTGTCCCACGGGTCCTCCATCGGCTCGACGTGGCCGCCGCTGGGAAGCCAGAGGCCGGCCTTGCGGTGGGCGACGAGCAGCAGCTCCGCGCGGGCCTCGTCGAGGGCCACGAAGTAGCTGACCAGGTGCATCGGCGGGACATCGGGCTTCCGCAGCCGGTACAGCGGAGCGCCGCTGGCGATCCACTCCACCGCCGTGGTGAGGTGCGCGCGCTCCTGCTCGTCCCAGGGGACGATGCCCTCCAGCAACTCGGTCAGCCGAGTCCGAAGAGGAACGTCCGGGCCGTCGATGGCAGTCACGTCTCTCATGATGCCAAGGCCGGGCGCACCGCTAGAGGATTGTGGCCGCTAGGGGCCATGCTCCGCGGTCCAGCAGGTCGAGGACGAGTGCCGCGATGTTCCACGCGTCGTCCTCGCCGCGGTGATGGCGTCCTTCGAGGGGCAGTCCGGCGATCTGCAGGGCGTGATCCATGCCGGGCTTCCTGGGCAGCCCGTACGCCGCCGCGAACACGGCCTTGGCGTTGGTGTGGGTGCGTTCCGTCGGATGGCCGAACGGGTAGGCCACCCCCTCGGCCTTGCTCTGCCGGGCGAACTGCCGGCGGTCGTACTCGCCCCAGCTCGCCCAGGGGCGCTGCCCGGCCTCGTACTCCTCGACGAGGATCCGGCACGCCTCGGCGAAGGTGACGCCCTGGTCCACCTCGGATCGCGTCAGGCCGGTCAGCTCAGTGCAGAAGTCACTCACGGCCGACCGGGCAGGACGGACCAGGATGCGGTGCCGGGAGACGCGGCGCCGGGCCGGCACGTCGACGACGGTGAGGCCGATCTCGATGATCTCGTTCACGGAGCCGGGCGGAGGTTGCCCGTCCCAGCAGGTGGCTTCCACATCGATGACGTTCAGCAGGGCGGATTCGTGGCGCATGGGGTGAGCGTAGGGACGCGCGCCCGGTTCCGGCACCCCGATTTCCGCGTGCCCGGACCGTCTACCGGGCCGACTCGCCGTAGAGGGAGGTCATCCAGATGTGGGTGAGGACCTCGACGAGGGTGTCCTCGTCGGCGAAGGGGGCCACGTCGAGGGCGGCGAGGTAGTAGAGGCGTTCGCCGAGCCAGGTCAGCGCCGCGCCCAGGGCGGCCGGATCGACGCCGGGCGCGGTGGCGTCGTCAGAGGTGATGCGTTCGGTGGTGGCGGCCGTGAAGCCCGCCATCTGGTCGCGCCACAGCGTGGTGAGCTCGGGGTCGGTGCGCCAGTTCTCCACGATGGCCCGCAGCACGGGCGCCTCCTCGCGCCACAGGCGGGCGCCGTGGCTGATGCCGTGCCGTACGGAGGCCCGCCGCTGGTCGGGTTCGTCGTGCGTGAGCCAGGGCTGCGCGACCTCGTGACCACGGGCGATGGCACGACGGACGAGCTCGGCCAGGACCTCGTGCTTGCTCGCGAAGTAGAAGTAGAAGCTGCCGCGCGCCACCTGGGCGGCGGCCAGGATGTCGGCCACGCTCAGCTCGTCGAAGCGCCGCTCGTCGAGGAGCCCGCGCGTGGCGGCCAGGATCACCTCGCGCAGGTCGCGGCCGTCGTCCTTCGGCTGTGGGGCGCGCCGGCCCGCTCTCGCCTCCATTCTCGGAATCCTAGCGTCTAGACAGCATGTCTAGACGCTATGTACAGTCCTCGCCATGAGATACACGACGTTCGGAACGAGCGGGTTGCGGGTCTCCGAGATGATCCTCGGGACGATGGGCTTCGGCGAGGACTGGGGCTGGGGCGCTCCCCTTGAGGAGTGCCGCAGGATGTTCACCGCGTACGCCGAGGCCGGCGGGAACATGATCGACACGGCCAACAGCTACACCGAGGGCTCCAGCGAGCGCATCGTCGGCGAGCTGATCGGCAAGGAGCGCGACCGGTACGTGCTCAGCACCAAGTACACGCTGTCGATGGACCGCGACGACCCCAACGCCTCGGGCAACCACCGCAAGAGCCTCAGGCGATCGGTGGAGGAGAGCCTGCGGCGCCTGGGCACCGACTACCTGGACCTGCTGTGGGTGCACATCTGGGACCCCGCCACCCCGATCGAGGAGACGTTACGCGCCCTCGACGACCTGGTACGCGCGGGCAAGGTGCTCTACCTGGGCTTCTCCGACGTGCCCGCCTGGGTGATCGCGCGCGCCAACACCATCGCCGAACTGCGCGGCTGGACGTCCTTCATCGGACTGCAGCTGTCCTACAGCCTGCTGGAGCGCGACATCGAGCGCGAGCTGCTGCCGATGGCCGAGACGCTGGGCCTGTCGGTGGCCGCGTGGGCGCCGCTGGCCCGCGGGGTGCTGTCCGGGAAGTTCACCCGCACCGACGCCACCGCCGGGTCCAGGATCAGCCGCGACGCCGTACCCGACCGCCATCTGGCGATCGCCGCCGAGGTCGACGCCGTCGCCGACGAGCTCGGCGTCTCCTCCTCCCAGGTCGCCCTCGCCTGGACCCGGGCGCACCGCCGCTGGATCCATCCGATCTCCGGCGCCAGGACGCTCGACCAGCTCACCGACAACCTCGCCGCCTGTGAGCTGCGGTTGCCGCCGGAGGTGGTGGAGCGGCTCGACGAGGCCAGCGCCTTCCCGCTCGGGTTCCCGCAGAACTTCATCGAGATGTCGCGCGAGTTCGTCTACGGCCCTTCGATCGGCCGCTTCGACCGCCGAGTGCCGTGAGGCGGTCGGCCGGCTTAGCCTTGACCGATGTCACTTGAGGGCACGGCAGGGTACGCCGATCCCGTACGGTTGCCGCCTTTGGTGCAGCGGGCGGTCGAGGTCGCGCGGCGGGCGGGCTTCGTGACGTCCTGCCGTCCCGAGCAAGGCCGGTTGCTGCTGGCGCTGGCGGCCGGGGCCGAGGTGATCGGGGAGACCGGGACGGGGTGCGGGGTGGGGCTCGCCTGGCTGGCGTCAGGAGCTCGGCCCGGGGCCCGGCTGGTCAGCGTCGAACGGGACGCGGATCGGGCGGCTCTGGCCGCCGAGGTGTTCTTCGACCAGCCACAGGTGTCGGTCGTCCATGGCGACTGGCGGGAGATCTACCAGGACGCGCCGTACGACCTGCTCGTCCTCGACGGAGGTGGCCAGGGCAAGCACGGCGAGCCGCCCGCCGACCCCCACCGGCTGCTCAGGCCCGGCGGGACGGTGGTCATCGACGACCTGACCCCAGCCCGGCACTGGCCACCCCGGTTCGACGGGAGCGTCGATCGGGCCCGGATGCACTGGCTCGACCACCCCGGCATGGACACGGCGGAACTGCGGCTCGCACCCGACCTGGCCGCACTGGTGGCCACCCGCCGCTTCGCCGAAGGCGTGACCTGAACCATCGTGCGGGCCCGTGCCCGGGCGGTCCGGACGTCTCCGCGACCCGTCTGCCCGATTCATGACGATGTCATGTGCAGCCGATGATCACGTCTCTGGTTCGTGTCGTCCCTGGCCAGCAGGGTTGTCTTCAGTCGATCTGAAGGAGACGTCATGACTTCCCTGCGCTGGAGAACCTGGCACGGCCCGCTCGTCGCCTGTGCCCTCGCGATGGCGGCGCTCGCGTTGGTGAGCGGCGTCGGCCTGGTGGTCGACGGGCGGACGGTCATGGGCGAAGGGGTGTGGCTCAAACCGTTCAAGTTCGCCGCCTCCTTCGCCCTGTACGCGCTCACCCTCGCCTGGATGATCAGCCAGGTGGAACGGTGGCGGCGGACCCTGTGGTGGCTGGGCACGGTCACGGTGGCGCTGTTCGTGCTGCCGGAGATCTCCGCGATCACCTTCCAGGCGGTGCGCGGGGTGCGCAGCCACTTCAACTTCGCCACCACGCTCGACAAGTCGGTGTTCATGCTGATGGGAGGGGCCGCCTACCTGGGCTGGGCGCTCACGCTGGCGCTGGGGATCTTCCTGGTCATGCAGCGCCGGGTGAACCGGGCGATGGCCTGGGCGATCCCGCTGGGGGTGGCGATCTCGCTGGCGGGCATGTCGGTCGGCTACCTGATGACCGCGCCGACGCCGGAGCAGGCCCAGGCGCTGGCCGGCGGCCTCAAGCTGATCACGATCGGCGCGCACACGGTCGGCGCGGCGGACGGCGGCGCGGGGATGCCGCTGCTCGGCTGGGCGACCGGCGGCGGCGACCTGCGGGTGGCCCACTTCGTCGGGCTGCACGCGCTGCAGGTGCTGCCGCTGATCGCGCTGTGGGTGCGCCGGGTCCCGCTGGTGATCGTGGCCGCGTTCGGTTACGCCGGTCTCACCGGGCTGCTGATCTGGCAGGCACAGCGCGGCCAGGCGCTCGTCCACCCCGACGGGACCACTCTGCTCGCCGCCGGCGCGCTCCTGGCGGTGGTGCTGGCGGCTGCGGCGGCCGTCCAGGTCCGCTTCACGCCGCGCCCGCGCCTGACGCAGGCGCAGGCCGCCCGTTCCTGACCGCACAGCCCCTGACAGCACAGGTCCCCGACAGCACAGCCCCTGATGTGACGCGCCGCGTGCCGCGACGCGTCACGTCGACGTCTTCGGCCGTGGACCGGTCAGCTCGCGGCCGGAACCGCGGGCTTGTCGTCCGTCCAGCCGGCCTTGTACGTCGTCACGCCGGACTTGCCGAGCACCGCCTTGCCGCCGTCCTTGAGGTCGGTGTACTCGGCCAGCAGCGTCATGGCCGAGGTGTCCACAAGGAGCTGCTGCTTGAGCGCCGTCCCCTTCCTGGACGAGACGGGCAGGGCGAGCTTCTGGCCCGAGCGGCCCAGCGGGTCCTTGTCCCGGCCGAGATCGCCGACGCCCTTGGTGGTCTTCAGCACCTGGTAGGCGGCGGCCCGGACCTTGTCGGGCACCGGGTTCACGTACAGGAGCTCGACCGCCCGCTCGGCGACATACCGGTCGAGGTTGACCAGCCAGTCGTTCCTCGTGGCCTTCGGGTCGGTGGTCTTCGCCTCTTCGGCGGCCTCGTCGATCCAGGCGTCGACCTCGGCGGTCAGCTGCTTCCTGAGCGCCTCGGCGTCCGTCGGCAGCTCTTGGAGCTGCTGGTACGTCACTACCTTCCCGCGCGACAGGAACCCGTCGGGCCGCCCCTTGGCCGCCCCCACCCAGCCCTTGCCGGGCTGGGTGGACAGGTGGATCTTCATGCCTTCCGTGCGGTAGTCCCAGGTGGTCGGAGATCCGTCGGCGCGCCAGGCGGCCTCGTCCTTCTTGGTCGCGGGCCTGGCTCCCAGCTCACGCATGCCGGTCCAGGCCTTGCCGTTCGGCGACAGCCACTCGGTGGTGACGTTGCGCTGGGTCAGGTGGTAGCCGCTGCCGACCGGGCGGGGGTGGGTGGTGGTGTAGATCGTCTCGACCCGCCAGTACGCCCCCTTCGGCGCGTCGGCGGACGCCGGGACAGCGGCCACACCGGCCAACAGCAGCCCGGCGGCGACGGCAAGGGTGATTCTCATGCGTTCTCCTTCAACGGGTTGGCATCCGCCCAGCGGCTGTCCTGGATCGCGGTGTACGTCAGGAGCAGGCCGTCCGCGGCGGATCGGACTTCGAGGGAAAGAGGTCTGCCGGAGGCGGGGTCGATCACCAGCCGGGTCCTGGTCGCCCCTCGGTGGTCCGGCGGCGCGAACTCGCCGGACTCGTACTCGACCGCCTGCCCGGCCCGGCCCAGCACGTCGGTCGCCTGCCCGACGGCGGCGACCCCGGGCAGGGAGGCGAGCAGCCGGTACGCGGCGGCCCTGGTCGCGTTCGTCACCGGCGCGAAGAACAGCAGCCGCGCCGCGGTGTCGATGGTCGTACGGTCGTCGGCGGCGAAGAACGCCTTCAGCCCTTCAGGGGTGTCGGGCACCTCGCTCATCTTGGTCAGGGGCTTGCCCGCCGTGAGGATGCGGAAGTCCCAGTCCTCGGTCGACCAGGTCCGCCGCTCGCCGGGTCCGGACCGTACGACACCGGAGCGCCCGGTTTCCGAGGGCTTGTCGTACGTCCAGGACGTCGGCGAGCCGTCGGCGGCCCACGCCGCCTCGTCCTGGGGCGTCGCGGGCCTGATCCCCTGAGGGGTCGAGCGGTACCAGGTGAGCCCTTCGGGGTCCGCGGGCATCCAGGTCTCGACCGACTCGCTCTCCCGCAGGACGTACCGTCCGCCCGGCTCGTGGAACTGCCGGCCGCGGACCTCCGTGCTGCCCCACCACCCGCCTTCGTCGGGCACGGCAGCCACTGAGGCGGCCGCGACCAGCAGGAACCGCTTGCCGTCCGCCTGGACGGCCACGCCATGAGAGGCGGGCACGCCGGCGGGCGCGACGTTCACCGCGACGATTGCGGCCGCCGCGGCGGCCCCGGCCAGGCCGAGCGCCAGCGCACTCCACCTGGTGCGGCCACGCCGTGGACGCTCCCGGGCGAAGGCGGCTGCCAGCCGTTCGCGCCCGGCCCGCTCGACCTCGGGTGACAACGGCGGCGGGGGCAGCAGGTCCCGCACCGCCCGGTAATCATCCATCAGACCCTCCAAGCAGCGGATTGACACCGCCCAGGGCGGCACGAAGCTTCCTGCGGACCCGCGACAGGCGGGATCCGACGGTCCCGTACGGGATGTCGAGCGCCTGGGCCACCTCCTGGTGGCTCAACTCGGCCAGCGCGCTCAGCAGCAGCACGTCCCGGTCGCCGTCGGACAGCGCCCGCAGCCCGGCCGCGAGCCGCCCCTGTGCGTTCGCGGCGTCCATGCGGGTGACCACGCGGTCCTCGTGGCCGTGCTCCCGGTCGTCGTCCACGCCGGCGCCGCGTTGCAGCGCGGCCAGCCGCCGGGCCTCGGCCCGCCGGTGCAGCCCGATCACGACGCCGGCGAAGCCGTACAACCAGGGACGGACCGTGCCACGCCGGGGATCGAACGTCCCACGCTTCTTGAACGCGGCCAGGAACACCTCGGCCGTGAGATCGTCAGCGGCCTGCCCGTCGAGCCGTCTGCCCAGGTAGGCGTGGATCTCGCGTACGTACCGGTCGTAGATCTCGCCGAAGCGGTCGGGTGACCGGCGTGACAGCTCCACCAGAGCCTCGTCGCTGATCGTCTCCCGCGGATCGGCGAGATCCGGAGCCGTCGAATTGGCAGTCACATCCCCTACTCATCCGATGCGGTGTTCTGCTTTCACGCCCTCCGCGACACCTGTCGGCCCTACCGCAGGAACGCCGACGTGGTGGCCACGAACCGGTCGGCGTCGTCGAGCCACGGGAAGTGCCCGGCCCGCGCCTGGACGACGAGCTCCGCGTGCGGGAACAGCCCGGCGAGCTCGATCACCGCGACGGGAGGGGAGTTCAGGTCCACCTCCCCCGCGACCACCTGCACCGGCGAGGTGAAGCGGGCGAGGGCGGCGCGGGTGGCGCCGGGGTCGAAGGCGCCCTCGGAGCCGAAGACCGCCGCCGCCTCGTCGTTGCGCTGCTCGTCCTCGGCGGCCCTGTGCGCCTGGGCCGTCTCGTCCCAGCGGCCGTACCAGAACGGCGCGATGGCCCGGAAGGCGTCGCCGGTGGCCTGTCCGGCCATGACGCTCTCCAGTGCCGCGGACGCCGCCGGGAACCAGGGCTCGCCCTCGCGCAGCCGGGCGATCTCCTTCCGGACGTCTGCGCTGATCGGGATGCCGACGGCGGCGACGCTCGGGGCGATCAGGGCGAGCCTGCCGACGCGTTCCGGGAAGCGGGTCGCGTACAGCAGGGCCAGGTTCGTGCCCGCGGAATGGGCGAGCAGGTCCATCCGGTCGAGTCCGAGGTGCTCGCGCAGGGCTTCGACGTCCTCGACCAGGCGGTCGCAACGGTAGGAGGCGGTGTCGTCCGGCACGGCGGACCGTCCGGTGCCCCGCAGGTCCGTCATGACGAGCTGCCGGTGCGCCGGGAGACCTCCGAGGTCGCCGAGATAGGCGGAAGCCTGCATCGGCCCGCCGGGCAGGCAGACCACGGGGGCGCCGTCGCCGAACCTGTGAAAGGCGAGCTCGGTGCCGTCGTAGGAGGTGAAGAAGTGCATGCTCCGCAGCCTGCGGGAGACCGGCACGGCTCGGCTATCGTTTAGCCACAGCTACATGATGAGGGTCGGATGGCGGTCGAGATCAGGTTCACCGCGGCGTCGGTCGCCAAGGTGCGATTCGCCGTCTCACCGCTGGGCGAGACGGTGCTGGCGCTGCGGATCCTGCTGGGCACGGGCGGCCACGCCGTCCATCGGCCCTGGGTGCGCCAGGCGCGTCCGCTGCTGGCGGGCGAACGCGAGCTGCCGCTGTTGCGGGCGCTGATCTCCGGACCGCTGCCGTCGTTCCTGTTCCCCACGCCGAGGGAGCGCCTGCCCTCGATGGCGTCCGAACTGGACCTGGTACGGGCCACGCCGGAGGACTTCTTCCGGCAGGAGTACGGCGCGGTCCTGGGCATGCCGGCCGAGAACGCCCCCGAGCCCGCGACCGTGCTGCCGCGGCTGGCCGAGGCGCTGCGTCGCTGCCACGAGCTGCTGATCGCGCCACAGTGGGGCCGGATGTGCGCCGTTCTGGAGGCCGACATCGGGCGGCGCGCGCTGACCCTGGTGGAGGGCGGGGTGCAGGCGCTGTTCACCGAGCTGCACCGGGACATCGCCTGGGACGACGACCAGCTCGTGGTGCACGGCCGGCGCGCTCCGCACTCCGTGCACACGGTCGACACCGGCGGGCACGGCCTGGTCCTGCAACCCAGCGTCTTCAACTGGCCGGACGTGGGCGTCGACAAGGCCCCGGTCACCGCCGCGTCGATCCGCTACCCGGCGACGGGCGTCGGCCTGCTCTGGGAGTCGCCCCCACCGGCGCTGACGGGCCTGGCCCCCGTGCTCGGCCACACGAGGACGCAGATTCTCGCCGCCCTGGCCGAACCCCTGGCGACCGCGGCGCTGGCCACCCGCCTGGGCATCACGCCGAGCGCGGTCTCCCAACACCTGGGCGCGTTGCGCGGGGCCGGTCTGGTGTCCACGCAACGCAAGGGCCGCACCGCCCTCCACCTGCGCACGGACCGCGCGACCCACCTGCTGGGCGGCCCACCGTGAGCTGAGCAGGCCGTACAGCAGGTCGGCGGCCTCCTCCGGCGGACAGACAACCCACCCCAGCCCCAATGACGGGGCCAAGCTCTGACAGCGCGCCCCGGCGCCGGGAACGGGGCCGGGGCGTTTCCCTGCCGTCCGGCAGCCGAGGGCGCGTTACTCCGCCAGGGCGCCGAAGACGTAGGAGCCGGGGGCGTCCGGGTCGTCGCCGGCCCAGAACTCCGTCCAGTGGACGCGGAACTCGTCGCGGGTGAGGTGGCCGTCGCCGTCCAGGTCGAGGCGCGGGAAGATCTCGTCGGTCGTCGAGGGCGCGCCGTTCCACGTCTCGATGAGCGCGCCGTACTCCGAACGGGAGATCAGGCCGTCGCCGTTGAGGTCGATGGCCTCGAACATGGCGTCGGCGGTGCCGGCGACGGCGTCGGCCAGGTCGCCGAGCCCGTCCACGACGTGGAGCACCTGGTCGAGCGAGACGGCCTCGTCGCCGTCGGGGCCGGAGGCGGCCCGCAGCACCGGCCACCAGCCCGTCATGACGGAGACCAGCCGCTCCGGCGGCACGGACCCCGCGACGGCCGTCCAGCGGTGGGCGAGCGCCTGGAAGTCGGCCTGGGTCAGCCGGCCGTCGCCGTCCAGGTCCATCGCCCGGAAGACTCCGCCGACCTTCTTGCGCTGGAACTCACTGGCCACTTCTGCCTCCACTCTTGGGAAGACTCAATGCTGTCGAGGCATTACCAACCGTGACCATAGTCATTTGAGTGACGAATACGTTACGGATCGTGGCTGCCGAGCACTCGAAGCGGCGAGGCGGCGACGCCCCAGGAGATGCGCAACAGTGGCAAGCGATTGCCACGCAACCCTGCCCACGTTCGTGGAGAAACCGCTGGCCACCACCGTGGACGACGCCGACCGCGTCCTGGAGGCGGCCCGCGCCCACGGCGCCCGCCTGTACGTCGGCCACAACATGCGTCACATGCCGGTCGTCCGCGAGATGCGCTCGCTGATCGGGCAGGGCGCGATCGGCGAGGTGACGGCCGTCTGGTGCCGCCACTTCGTCGGCCACGGCGGCGACTACTACTTCAAGGACTGGCACGCCGACCGCCGCAACACCACCGGCCTGCTGCTGCAGAAGGGCGCCCACGACCTCGACGTCATCCACTGGCTGGCCGGTTCGCGCACCGGCCTGGTGACGGCCATGGGCTCCCTGGGCGTCTACGGCCGCGTCACGGACCGCTCGCCCGGCCTGGACGAGCACTGGTTCGACCCCGGGCGCAACTGGCCGCCGCTCAGCCAGCGCGGCCTCAACCCGGTCATCGACGTGGAGGACCTGTCGATGGTCCTGATGCGGCTGGACAACGGCGTGCAGGCCAGCTACCAGCAGTGCCACTACACGCCCGACTACTGGCGCAACTACACGGTGATCGGCACCGAGGGCAGGCTGGAGAACTTCGGCGACCATCGGGGCACCGGCGTCGTACGGGTGTGGAACAGGCGCCGGCGCGACTACGACGCCGACGGCGACCTGGTCGTCACCGTGCCCGAGGCCGAAGGCGGGCACGGCGGGGCCGACCGGGCGCTGATGACGGAGTTCCTCCGCTTCGCCAGGGACGGCGGGGCCACCGACACCTCGCCCGTGGCCGCCCGGGACGCCGTGGCGGCGGCGTACCACGCGACCCTGTCGCTCCGCTCGGGGTCCACGCCGTGCGCGGTGCCGCCGGTATCCCCTGAGGTATCGGCCTATTTCGCGATCCAGGACGCTGGAATCACCGGGGGCGGCGTAGGGCGAGTGCCGGGCGCATGATTATGATCAAGATCGCGGCGGAAATGATCTACCGTTCCGCCGTGATGGCCGCCCCACCCCCGAAGGGATGCTATGCCCAAGCTCACCCGTGCCGCCGCGACCACGTTCGCGGCGGTCGCCCTGGCCGCGACCTGCTCCGCGCTGACCGCGCCCGCCAGCTCCGCGACCACCTCCGCCACGTCGTCCACCTCGGTCGCGGCGTCCACCTGGATCAAGTACGGCGACTACTCCAGCGAGGCGAAGTGCGTCGCCAAGGGCAAGCAGCTCAAGGCCAGCGGCGCCTACCTGTCGTACTTCTGCGAGTACACCGGTTTCTTCACGCTGATGGTCCTGACCAGGTAGTCGCCTGACCACCTCCGGCCCGGAGGTCATCTCCTCCGGGCCGGCGGTCTCGAACCTCACCCGCCGGCGGGCTCACCGAAGATCATGGTGTGCCCGAGCGGCCAGCCGGGGTCGCCGGTGCGGGCGAAACGCACCCAGGCGGCGTGCATCGCGTCGGCCACCGCCTGCGGCGCGTCCGGCCCCGCGGTGCGTGCGACGCCGGGCGCGTCCAGCACGTCGAAGACGAACGGCAGGTCGAGGTTGTGCACCGCGCCCACGCGTCCGCCGCCGACCGGGCTCTCGACGGGCGACTCCCACCGGAACTCGTAGCCGTGGGCGGGCCTGGCCTCGCGGATCCAGCGGGTCTCGCGGGTGAACAGGTGCTCGGTGACGGCGCGTCCGACGCGTTCGGCGGGCGTGCGGCCGGGTTCGTCCACCTGGACGCCGAGATGGTCCAGCAGGGCCTGCGCACCGGCCTCGTCGACATCGGCGGCCATCCGGCGGACGAACACGTCGGCCTCCTGGGACGTGCAGCCGACCAGCAGGGGCAGAGCCCCGCTCGCGCCCGCGCGCAGGGCGGCCAGCGGGACGTCCGGGATCAGGTCGCCGTCCACGACCGGCTTGACCGGCACCGACTCGTTCAGCCCGCCGGAGTCGCCGGTCAGCGGCGGCGGCTGTTCGGCGACGAGCGCCTCGGGGGACAGCGCGGCGAAGGCCGACCTGGTCGGGGCGATGCCCAGCCGGGCGGCGAGCGCCTTGGCATGATCGCGGGCCTCCTGCTCGCCGGCGACCAGGGTGGCCGAGCCGCTCATCACGATCGCGCGATGGAACAGCCCCTCGGCGCGGGGCATCGTCAACAGGGTGGCGACGGCGGCGGCGCCCGCCGACTGCCCGGCGACCGTCACGTTGCCGGGGTCGCCGCCGAAGGCCGCGATGTTGTCGCGCACCCACTCCAGCGCGGCCAGCCAGTCGAGGACGCCCCGGTTGAGCGGGGCGTCCTCCAGGGCCAGGAAGCCCTCGAAGCCGAGCCGGTAGTTGACGGCCACGCAGACCACGCCGTCGCGGGCGAAGCGGTGGCCCTGGTGCCAGGCCGCCCCGTTGCCGCCGATGGAGAACGCGCCGCCGTGGATCCAGACCAGGACGGGCAGCCCCGCCGGGCCGGTCCGCGGGGTGCGCACGTCGAGGTTGAGGCAGTCCTCGCCGGCCTGGAAGACGTCGGGCGCGTACAGGCCGATGTCCTCACCGGCCGCCTGCGGGGCGGCGGGGCCGCGCGTGACGGCGGGCCGCACGCCGTCCCACGCCGGTGGCGGGACGGGCGCGCCGAAGCGGTGCTCGCCGAAGGGCGGGGCGGCGTACGGCACCCCGAGAAAGGCGAGCACCCCCTCCTCGACCATGCCCTCGACCAGCCCCGACGCGGTACGCACGATCATGCCCGGCGCCATCCGGCCGTCCCTTCGACGATTCTGACGGCCGCCCGGGTGAGCGGCTCAAGCCCGGCCTCGTCCACCTTGTCCAGGGTGTCGGCCGAGTCGAACAGGTACATGGGAGCCGACAGGAAGTGCACGAGCGGCACCCCTTCGGGATGGAAGAAGGCCCCGTCGGTGGGCGGCATCGGCGAGAACACGTCCGGCGGCAGCACGAACGAGCGTCTCAGGTCCTCCGCGACGAGGGCCGCCGCCACCAGGCTCTCCAGCTCCGGCTTCCTGCTGGTGAACCACCAGCGGGTCTCGGGGTCGCCGGTGGGCGTGAGCTCGCCGTCCTCGACCACGCACCGCCGGGCGGCGTGCTCCAGGTGGAGCTGGAGGACGACGTCGTCCAGCAGGCCGCGGTTGTCCTCGATGAAGGCCCGGGTGCCGGCGGCGTGCGCCATGTGGCCCGCGGTCAGCAGGAAGAGCAGGTTGTGCGGCCGGTCGCGCTCGGGCACCGCGGCCCAGTACTGGGCGGCGGCCAGCACCAGCGCGATCCCGGAGGCGTCCTCGACGGCCGAGGCCCAGGGCGCGTCGTGGTGCGAGCCGATGATCACCCACTGGTCGGAGCGGCCGGGGAGCGTGCCGATCACGTTGTGCGAGACGGCCGGGCCCGTCTCCGACTCGACGGTGAGCGTGCCCGTGCAGGGCCCCTCGTCGACCAGGTCGAGCACCCGGCGCGAGTCGCCGCCCGACAGCCAGACGGCCGGCAGGTCGCGGTGGACGGCGTCGTAGGGCACGTAGTAGTCGCGGGTCTCCCACGGCACCCCGGTCAGCGCGCCCGCGAAGGCGGCGGCGCCGCCGTCGATGACGCCCTGGAGGACGTCGAGGTGGTCGAGCTGGAACGGCAGCGTCTGGACCAGCTCGCCGAAGACGTCCTCGGGGTCGTGCACGGCCGTCGCCAGGTCCCTGACGTAGGACTGCGGCAGCTCGGTGAAGGCGTACTCGGGCACGACGATCGCCCCCGGCACGACCTCGCGGCTGACCGGCGCGCGCACGACCGCCTTCGGCGTGGTGTAGGGCAGGGCGGAGGCCGCCACCCGGACGCCCCTGGACGGGTCGGCGTCCAGGCACACCTCCAGGGCCGCCGTCACCGGCCGCCAGACGGGCAGCTCGACCGGCGTCAGCCGGACGTCGCGCAGCCCGAACCCGGTGAAGCGCTCGGCCGCCCACGCGGCGGTCCAGTCGTCGGCCGGGTAGCCGGGACGCCTGACGCCCCGCGCGGTGACCGTCTCGATCCACGCCATCATCCGCGCGGCGCCGGGGACCAGGTCCGGGATCATCGTTTCAGCCCTCCGAAGGTGAGCCCCGCCACGTAGTAGCGCTGCAGCGCGACCATGAGGACGAACGGCGGCACGGCGGTGACCAGTGCCGCGGTGGTGGTCAGGTGGTAGGTGACGCCGACCTCGCTCTGGAAGTTGGCCAGCCCCACCGGCAACGGCCACAGCTCCTGCTCGTTGGCCACGATCAGCGGCCACAGCAGGTTGTCCCACTGCGCCAGGAAATGCACCAGGAACAGGGTGATGAGCGCCGGCTTGAGCAGCGGCACGGCGATGCGCGCGAAGATGCGGAACTCCCCCGCGCCGTCGACCCGCGCGGCCAGCAGCAGCTCCTTGGGGATGCCGAGGGCGAACTGCCGCACCAGGAAGACGCCGAACGCGCTGATCATGCCCGGCACCATCATGCCCTGGAACGTGTTGACCCAGCCGAGCTCCTTCACGATGAGGAACACCGGGATGACCAGGACCATCGGCGTGAGCGCCAGCGTGCCGACGACCAGCGCGAACAGCAGGCGGCGGCCGGGGAAGGACAGCTGGGCCATCGCATGCCCGGCGGCGGCCGAGAAGATCACGTCCAGGACGGCGGTGCCGACGCACAGGATGAGGCTGTTGCGCAGGTACGTGGGCAGGTTGCCGTCGCCGAACAGCACCCCGATGTTCTCGGGCAGGTGGAAGCCGTTGAAGACCAGCCCGCGCAGGTCGGTGTCGTCGGGCGCCGAGGCGACCACGATCATGGCGTAGACCGGCAGCAGCATGAACCCGACCGCGACGATCAGCCAGGCGGTACGCAGGACCCTCATTCGTCGCCGCCCTTCAGGAACGTGAACTGCAGCGCCGAGACGATCACCATGGCGGCCAGCAGCACCATGCCCATCGCGGCGGCGTAGCCCATGTGCTCGTAGGGGAAGGCGTTGGCCCAGATGTAGTAGGGCAGCACCTGGGTGGCGTCGGCGGGCCCGCCGCCGGTGAGCAGGAAGGCGGGCACGAACGCCTGCATCGATCCGGCCACCGAGATGACCAGGACGAACAGCAGGGTCCTGCGCAGCAGCGGGAGCGTGATCCGGGTGAACGTGGTCACCGGCCCCGAGCCGTCGATGGCGGCGGCCTCGTACACCTCGCCGGGCAGCGCCTGCAGCCCGGCGGTCAGGATGATCACGAACAGTCCCATGCTCTTCCAGACGACCATCACGACCAGCGCCCAGATGGCCAGGCCGGAGCTGGTCAGCCAGGACTGCGGCGCGACCCCGACCAGGCCGAGCAGGGTGTTGGCCAGGCCGCGGTCGGAGTAGATGATCACCCAGACCATCGACGTCGCGGCGAGCGGCATCACGGCCGGGATCATGACGAGCGCCCTGAGCCAGCGGTTGAGCCGTCCCGGCCTGCTCAGCGGCACGGCCACCAGCAGGGCCAGCACGATCGTCGGGACGACCGTGCAGACCGTGTAGACGACGGTGATCCACGCCGAGTTGAGGAAGCCGGGATCGGCGAACATGCGCTCGTAGTTGGCCAGCCCGATCCAGTTGGGCGTCCCGGCCATCTCGTAATCGGTGAAGCTGAGATAGATCGCCGACAGGAACGGGACAAGCCAGAACACCACGAAGAAGACGGCCACCGGCAGGGTCAGCGCCACGCCCGCCGTGGCCTCGGGACGGGCCCTGACCCTGCCGAGCACGCCCACCGGCCCACGCGGACGGGCTCCGACCTCGCCGAGCACGCTCACAGGGCCGGCCGCACGGCGGCGTCGAAGGTCGCCGCGGCCTCGGCGGGGGTCGCCTTGCCGTGCGCGACGGAGTCCACGGCGCCGGCCGCGGCCTTCGCCAGTTCGAGGGTGCCGGGGATGATCGGGCCGAAGTCGACGTGCGGGAGGCTGTCGGCGACGATCGTCATGATCTCGGACTTGCCGCGCGGCCCGGCGTCGCGCCAGCCCTTGGTGGGGATGATGATGCCGTTGTCCAGGTTGGCCGTCACCGACGGGCCGCCCTGGAGGTAGTTGACGAGGTGCCAGGCGGTGAACTGGTTGGGCGAGTCCTTGGCCACGCCCCAGCCCCAGGTGTAGGCGGGCACGACGGACGGGCCGCCGGCCCAGGTGGGCATGGGCGCGACGCCGTACTGCTTGCCGAAGGTGAGCTTGTCCTTGCCGAGCTTCTCCAGCGCCGGGCCGAGGAAGGCGCCGCTGACGACCATGGCGGCCTGGCCGGAGTAGAACAGGCCGAGCGCGCCCAGCGGGTTGGAGAGCTTGGGGTTGCCGATCCCCGACATGTACGTCAGGGCGCCGATGCCCTGCTCGGTGGCGAGCGACGCCTTCGTGCCGCCCGCCGTGACGAGTTCGCCGCCCTTGCCGCGGACGAGGGCGGTCAGCGCCATGAGGGCCCACTGCGGGTCGCCATAGAGCCATTGGAGGCCGACCCGCGCGCGGTCCTTCGAGGTGAGCTTGGCGCTGTACTCGGCGATCTCCTCCCAGGTCGCCGGAGGCTTGTCGGGGTCGAGCCCGGCCTGCTCGAACCGGTCCTTGCGGTAGTAGAGCATGCAGGGGTTGAAGTCGATGGGCACGCCGTAGGGAACGTCCTGATAGGTGAGCGGGGTGGTCGTGCCCGGCTCGTAGTTCTGCAGCGGCAGCGCCTTGGTGTCGACGGGCGCGAGCCGCTGCTTCCTGGCGTGGGCGGGGAAGCTCCAGTGGCCGATCTTGAAGACGTCGGGCGGGGCGCCGCCGCTGAAGGCGGTCAGCAGTTTGGCGTCGAGCTGGCCCACGGGCAGGTAGAGCAGCTTCACGTCGACCTTGAACTCGGCGATGTAGCGGTGCACGAGATCCTGGAACTGCTGGCCGGTGTCCTGCGAGCCGTGCAGCCAGACGGTGACCTCGCCGCGCGGCCCGCCGCCCGCGGCCTGCTGCCGGGGCTGGTCCTTGCCGCATCCGGCGAGCAGGGTGAGCGCGCCGGCGGCGAGGAGCCCACGCCGCGTCAGATCCGCCATGGTGGTTCTCCTAGGTGAGGTTCTTGAGCGCCTGGTTCTGCCAGGCGGTGTTGGTGGGGAGCTCGGGGGCGCCGCCGGTGAACGCCGCGCGGGCCTGGGCGTCGGCCTGGAGGCGGTACCTCAACCAGGCGGTCACGTAGCCGAGGAAGCCGCCGCCGGTGTTCTGGATGTCGTTGTGCCCGGCGCCCTTGAGCAGCGCCCGGCCCGCTCCGGCGGTGGCCTGGTCGTAGTAGCCCTGGACGGTCCCGGCCGAGGAGATCAGCCAGTCGTCCGCGCCGCTGAGGAAGAGCACCGGGCAGGTCAGGGCGGCCACCGAGAACTCGTCTCCGGGGCTGGCCATCCACTGCGCGGGCACGGCGATCGGCACGACGGTCTTGATCAGCCCGGCGGAGTGGTTGGCCGCGTTGACGACCCCGCCCGCGCCCTGGGAGTGGCCGACGGCGCCGACCTGGGCGGTGTTCAGCTTGCCGTGGAAGACGCTGGCGGGGTCGCCGCCGAGGCCGACGAGGTGCTGGGCGGCGGCGAGGATCTCGGCGCCGGTGCCCGTGGTGGTGTCGGTGGAGGCGACCACCGCGAAGCCCCAGGAGGCCAGGTGGTTGAGCAGCCCCGGATAGTTGTCGGGGGTGGCCCACGAGCCGTTGCCCCAGGTCACGATCGGGTGGGTGACGCCGCCCGCTCCCAGGTCGGCCGGGTAGTAGAGCCGGTGGCCGCCCGAGGTGCCGGTGGCGACCTGCCACGGACCCGTCGCCTTGTAGGTCGTCTCGATGGTGGAGGCGGCGCCGGCCTCGGTGGTCCACGACAGGAATCCGGCCGACATGAGGCCGAGTGCCCCTGCCCGCAACGCCTGCCGACGGGTGAAGTTCTCCATGGTCACCTCGTGGGATATTTGGAGACGTGAACGTCTCCTAAGAGAGGGAAGTACGATCGGTGAGCGATGTCAAGAGATGAACAGAAGGAAGTTCCGGCGGTCCGGCCACTTCCCAGAGGGCGGCACGGGCTCTCCCCCGACACGGTTCGCGAGTCCCAGCGCGACCGCCTCGTGGAGGCCATGCTGCGGCTCGTCGCGCGGCGCGGCTACGCCGCCACGAGCGTCCCGGACGTGATCGCCGCCGCGCGGGTCTCGCGCAACGCCTTCTACGCCCAGTTCGCCGACAAGGAGGCGTGCTTCCTCGCCGGGTGCGAGCGCGACCTGCCCGACATGATCGACGCGATCCACACGGCCGCGTCGGGCACGGGCGGCCGCTGGCGCGAGGCGTTGCGGCTGGGCATGGTCGCCTATCTGAGCTGGTGGCAGGAGCGCCCGGAGTACGCGCAGGCGTACTTCGTGGAGCTGCCCAGGGCGGGCGAGCGGGCCGTCGAGCAGCGTGACGCCGCCTACCGGCCCTTCCTGGACATGCTCGGGGCGCTGGCCGCGCGGGCCAGGGCGGAGGATCCCGCGCTGCCGCCGCTGCGCGCCCCGATCCCCCGCCTGATCGTCTACGGGACCACCGAGTACGTCGCCTCGGAGGTGCGCGCGGGCCGCGCCGCCACCCTGACGTCGTCGGCCGGCGACCTCTACCACTACACGGTCGCCCTGCTCGCGGGCCCCGATCACGGCATGGCGACCACCCCTTCCGCCTGAACCTGCCAGCCTTCGGGGAAACACCCCTCCGCCGCCATGTGGGCGACGGCGGCCAGCAGACCGCCGTTGCCCGGCAGGTAGAGCGGCAGCAGGCCGGCCCACTGGTGGTTGTGGCCGCCGGCCAGGTAGGTGTTCTTCGGGGCGTCCATCAGCAGCGCGTCCACGGCCGTGGCGGGCTCGCCGAGCCGGGCCGCGCACAGGGCGAGCATCGGGAAGTCCCAGCCCCAGGCGCTCTCCCAGTCCCAGTCGGCGAGCACGTCGTGCAGGGTGGCCCGCATGATTTCGGGGTCGATCAGCGGGGTGGGCGGCACGAACCCGAGCGCGCCGGTCATCGAGGGATGGTCGGTCCTGACCGTGTACGGCTCCACGCCGACGGCCGCGTAGACGCCGTCGCGCACCAGCGGCCGGGCCAGGCCGTCCAGGACCCGCGCCCACTCCGGGTCCGGGTCGAGGCCGAGCAGGCCCCGCCACCGCTGGGCCGTCTCCAGCCCCCACCACCAGTAGGCCAGCTCGAACGCGGGATCGCGCACCGTCCGCCTGGACTCGTGGTAGGACTCCTGCGCCGGGACCAGCGGCGGCCCCAGATGCCCGCCGCCGGCGAAGGAGGCCATGAACTCGGCCGTCTCGAACACCAGGTCCCGGTAGTCCTCCAGCGCCCCCGGGCGGGCCCGGCGGAGCAGCTCGGCGAAGTAGATCAGGTGCGGCTGCTGCCAGATGATGAACGCGCCGATCTCGCTCGGGCTCTCCCGGCCCTCCGGCCCCACCTGCTTGGGCCAGCGGGCGCCGCGGAACCCCTGCCGCGCGGCCGTGGCCCTGGCCCGCGGCAGGATCGAGCGGTACCACGGCAGGCTGCGCTCCAGCAGCTCCGGCCTGCCCCACAGGACGAAATGGGCGGCGTGCCACCAGTGCATCTCCAGGTGGAACTTGCCGCTCCAGGAGTTGACGACCAGCCCGGTCTCCTGCGGCGGGGTGGAGCCCGCGCAGTTGACCGCGGTGAGGTACTGCGAGAGCACGACCCGGCGTTCGAGCTCGGGCGCCCGCGGGTCGGTGCTGCCCTCGAAGCTCACCGCTCCGCCGCTCGTCCAGAACCGCTCCCAGTGGGCGGCGGCGGCCGTACGGACCTGGGAGAAGGACGGCAGGGCGGCGCCGACGGGCTCGCGGGCGAACTCGACGACGAGCTCCAGCTCGTCGCCCTGGATCAGGTACACGTGCGGGCCGGGCGAGGTGAGCCGCGCCGGTCCGGTCCACTCGGCCGCCACGTGGTAGCGGTCCTGATCCAGGACGCGGGTGAAGTCGCAGCGCGAGCCGCGCTGGCTGCACGTGGTGCTGTGCCGGTCGGGTCTGTCCCAGTCGGCGGTGGTGTGCCAGCCGTCGCTGGCGTAGGGGAAGGCGATCCTGATCCCCGTGCCGCCCACCACGCGTACGGCCAGCAGGTCCCGCTCGGGATGGCAGACCGTCTCCACCTCGTACGGCAGGCCGCCCAGCTCGAACGAGCTGGACAGCGTGCCGGTCCACAGGTCGAGGGTCTGCGCCGACCGGCCGAGCGCGGCGCTCTCGTCGGCGTCGAGGCCGATCCGCCCGAGATGCAGGCGGTGCGGGTTCACGTGCAGCCAGCCGCCCGCCTCGGTGGCCGGATACAGGTCCGGATAGCCGACGCCGTCGTAGTCGGTGAGCGCGTCCTCCAGCACGTGGCCCTTGGGGTTGGGCATCGTGTGCCAGCCCCACTGCGCCTGCGTGCCCAGCGGCGCGAAGGTCTGCAGCCCGGTGGCGTCGGCGGTGAAGGCGAACTCCCCGTTTCCCACGGTGAGCGGGCACCCGGCGTCGGCGACGGTGTGCCGGCGCACGAGTGCCCTCCTGTCCACGCTCACGCACACCCCGGCGTGCCGGAGGCGCGCTGCTGGCGCATGGCGGTCACGTCGCCCGCCACGTCCGACTGGGCCATCGGGCCGAGGTCGAGCACGACGTCGGTGAAGGCGAGCGACGCCTTGCGCATCACCGGCAGGTCGATCGCCTCGACGCCGAACTGCGGCGAGAACAGCGTCTTGGGCGCGGCGATGGGCGCGATGACGGGCAGCAGGTGCTGGTTGTACGGCGTGCCCTCGCCGCCGAAGCTGCAGTGGCGCGGGACCGTGGCGAGGTCGGCGGCCGACAGGCCCTTCAGGATCGCGGTGCGCCGCACGTCCCAGTACTCGATGTGGCCCTTGACGAGCTCGCGCAGCGGCGTGCTCTCGCTGACGGGGACCCACAGCAGCTCGGTGAGGTTGGGGCTGGCGACGAGCTGCTTGCCCGGCAGGCCGTTCGGCCTGGCGACCGCGTCGTAACGCTTGGCGCCGAGGTGTTCGAGCACGACGACGGAGGAGACCTTGCCCTGGTCGTACTCGGCGTCGAGCTGGGCGGCGAGCTGGCCCGCGCCGCCCTCCCGGACGTCGGGACCGGTCAGGTGCTGGTAGAGGTGGCCGGTCACGAACGCGAACTGCACGGTCCGCGGACGGCACGCCACCGGCAGCGACGACAGGTAGCGGGCCATCTCGATCATGGTGAGCGGGCCGTTGTCCCACACCGGGCTCATGCCGTCGGTGTGGCTCTCCACGACGATCTTCTGGGCGCTCCCGCCGGGCAGCGTGGCGAGCAGGGTGCGGGTGGTCGTCGGCGTCCAGGCGGCGTTCACGGTCAGCGCGGCCTGCACCGGCTGCCCGGCGGCCAGCGCGTCCTTGATCTGCTTGCCCTGGTCGGCGCCGACGTACGCGCCGGGCACGCCGTACGGCAGGCCCTCGTAGGGCGCGTACATGTCCTTGATCTGGGCGTGCGGGAGCTGGCTGATCTCGATCACGCCCAGCGCGCCCGCGGCGGCGGCCGCCTTGAGGTCGGCGTCGGCGGCGGCCGGGGCCTCCATCGACTCCGAGCCGAGCAGGTTGATCGTCATGCCCGGGTCGTACATGGAGTAGCCGAGCGTGGGCGGATAGAACAGCAGGTTGGGCACGTTGGTCCAGGGCAGGTCCCGGACGACGATCTTTCCGGCGGCGTTGGCCGCGGTGATGTTCGTCCCCGCGGCCAGGTGGACGAGCGGCGCCGAGACGCCACCCGCACCGGTCGAGGACGAGAACGGCACGGGCGCCGCGACCTGCACGGACGTGCCGCCGACGGTCAGGCCGGTGCCGAGGTTGTCCCAGCGGTCGATGGCGTAGGGCATGGAGGAGAGCTGGAGGCCGGGGATGGCCGCCATCTCCTGCTCCAGCCAGTCGACGTAGCCGGCGTGCGCGGCGGAGCCGGTCGGCCGGGGCCCGAACGCCTTCTGCTGCCCGGCCAGGGTGCCCAGGCGGGCCTCGGAGGCGAACGCGGCGGGGTCGACCCTGGCCGGGCAGGTGGTCGCGGCGGCCGGCCGGGCGAAGGCCGGTTGCGCGGGCGCGACCAGCGGGAGGAGAAGGGCTAGGAGAGCGAGTCGTCTCACGTGGGGGTCCTTCCATCGAATCGTTTTAATGCATGGTCCGCGGCAGTCCCCCGACGTGCGGCCGGCCCTCAGTGGCGAGGTGGTCCTGTGGTCCCGCGGACGATCAGCGTGGGCGACACCGACGACGCCACCGATCGCGTGCGTCCTTCGATGCGCTCGACGAGCAGGCGCGCGGCGGTCGCCCCGATCACCCGTCCGTCCTGGTCGACGCTGGTGAGCGAGATGCGTTTGAGCGAGGCGATGCCGATGTTGTCGTATCCGGCGACGGAGAGGTCCTCCGGCACCGACAGGCCCGCCTCGTCGGCGGCGCGCAGCACGCCGAGCGCCGCGATGTCGGCCCCGGCGAAGATCGCGGTGGGCCGGTCGTCGCGGGCGAGCAGTTCCCGCGCGCCCTCGAAGCCGCCCTCCTCGGTGAAGGAGGTGGCCAGCACGTCGTCGGCGAGCCCGTGGGCGCGCATCGCCTGGCGGTAGCCTTCGGCGCGCACCATGTGCGGCAGTCCCTGAGCGCGGGCCCGCTCCAGGTGGGTGATGTGGGCGATCCGGGTGTGCCCGAGCCCGACCAGGTGGTCGACCACGAGCCGGGCCCCCATCACGTCGTCGTCGACGACCGCGTCGTAGGCCGCGGCGCCGCCGTGCCTGCCCACCACGACGACCGGGGCGGCCGCCGCGATGACGGCGAGTTCGGCGTCCGTCATGACCGGCGAGATCAGGATGAGCCCGTCCATGCTCCGGTCGATCATGGCGTCGGTCATCCTGGCCTGCGTCTTGGGCTCGATCCCGCCGGGTCCGAGCAGCACCTGGTACTCGGTGTCGCCCAGCCGGCCGGTGATGCCCTCGATGATGTCGGGGAAGAACGGGTTGCGCGTGTCGGAGAGCATGACGCCGAGGGTGTAGGTGCGTCCACGCAGGGCGCGGGCCGCGGCGTGCGGGCGGTAGCCCAGCTCGTCGATGGCCTGCGTCACCTTGGCCTGCATCTCCGCGCTCACGCCGTAGGCCCCGCGTACCACCTTGGACACGGCGGCCGTGGAGACCCCGGCCCGCCTGGCCACATCGGCGATCGTCACTCGTCCGCTCGTCACACGCCGTCCTTCATGTGTCCCTGTAGAACGAACTACACATTTGCTGAGAGCAGAGGCTAACGCCCCACCACTCCTCAGGTCCACCCCCTTGACGGGCGTTTCTAGGATGCCGTAGAACGTTCTACACATTTCTCCCCCACACGAACAGGAGAACGAGCGTGAGAGCACCCACTCGTCCGCTCGGCGCGGCGCTCGGCGCCGTCCTCGCCCTGTCCCTCTCCGGCTGCGGGTCCTCCGCCCCCGAGGGGACCGGCCAGGTGAAGCTGACCATCTGGCACAACAGCGCGGATCCGGCGCCGCTGCTGGAGATGTACAAGAAGTTCGAGAAGCAGTCCGGTCACAAGGTCGAGCTGGTGTCCATCCCGTCCGACGGCTTCGAGGACACCACCCAGACCAAGTGGGCCACCGGCGACCGTCCGGACGTCCTGGAGTACCACGCGACGGTGAGCGGCCTGCTCGCCCTCAACCCGGCCGAGAACCTGCGCGACCTGACCGGCGAGGCCTACATCGCCAGGTCCGGCGACCTCTACCAGGCCGCCGGGTCCGTCAACGGCAAGGTCTACGCCGCCATCACCGGCTTCCCCCAGGTCTTCGGCCTCTACTACAACAAGAAGGTCTTCACCAAGGCCGGGCTGACCCCGCCCGCCGACTTCACCGAGCTCGCCGCCGCCTGCCCCAAGCTCAAGGCCGCCGGCGTCACCCCGGTCTTCGAGTCGGGCGGGTCGATCTGGCCGGTGCAGATCCTGCCCATCCTCTACCTGGCCGGCGCCAACCAGGGCAACGCGTACGGCAAGGCGATCGCGGGCCACAGCAGCACGCTGGCCGACCCCGGCTCGCCCTTCGTCGCCGGTCTGACCGCCTACGCCAAGCTCAAGGCCGACGGCTGCTTCAACAAGGACATCGTCACCGCCAAGTTCGAGGACTCCATGAAGGCCCTCGTCACCGGCGAGGCCGCCATGGTCGCCCAGCACTCCGACATGCTCCCGGCCCTGCTCGCGGCCGCCGGCGGCGACCAGAAGACCGTGGACGAGTCCGTCGGCTTCGTCGGCCTGTCCAGCGACAAGCCGCTGGTGACGTACGCGCCCGGCCCGATCGGCACGTTCTACCTGCCCAAGACCGGGGACGCGGCGCGGGAGAAGGCCTCGCTCGACTTCGTGCGCTTCATGACCGGCCCGGCCTACGCCGAGTACATCGCCGCGTCCAAGACCTTCCCCGTGCTCAAGGACGTGCCCGACCCGCAGGGCGTCTCGTCCGTGCTGCAGGACGTCAAGAAGGCCTACGACACCGGCGCGGTCATCGCCTTCAACTCCGACATCCCCGGCATGGGCGGGCTGGCCCAGCTCATGTCCGAGCTGATCGCCGGGCAGAAGGACCCGCAGAAGGCGGCGACCCAGCTCCAGGGCCAGGTCGAGCAGGCGGCCAAGGCGGCAGGGCTGCCCGGATGGTGATGCGGAACAGGGCGGCCTGGCTGCCGTGGGCCCTGCCCGCGATCGTGCTGGTCACGGTCTTCTTCGTCGCCCCGTTCCTGCTCAACGTGCGGTTCGCGTTCTCCTCCTGGACGAGCTTCCGGGCCGAGATCACCTGGAACGGGCTGGAGAACGTCCGCACGCTGATCGACCAGGACCTGCTGGCCAACGCGGTCACCGTGACCGTGCTGTACGCGATCCTGTGCATGGCGATCCAGAACACCGTCAGCCTCTCGCTGGCCCTGGCCCTCCAGCGGACCAGCCGGATCAACACCGTCTTCCGCTCGGCGTTCTTCCTGCCGACGCTCATCTCGCCGCTGGCCGCCGGATACATCTGGCGCGGCCTGCTGGCCCCCGACGGCGCGGTCAACTCCTTCCTCGGCATCGAGTGGGCGTGGCTGGGCGAACCGTCCACCGCGCTGGTGGTGGTCGCGTTCATCGACGCTTGGAAGTGGAGCGGGCTGATCACCCTCGTCTACATCGCGGGCCTCAACTCCATCCCGCAGGCGCTGCTGGAGTCGGCGACCGTGGACGGGGCCGGCCCGTGGACCCGGCTCCGGCGGGTGGTGTTCCCGATGCTCGCCCCGGCGCTGACCTTCAACGTGGCGGTCACGCTGGTGGGCGCGCTCAGCGCGTACGACGTGATCGCCGCCACCACCGGCGGCGGGCCCGGCGACCACACGCGGGCCCTGAACGTGGTGATGCGCCAGCAGTGGGGACAGGGCTTCTTCGGCTCGGCCAGCGCACTGGGGTTCACCGTGACGCTGCTGGTGATCGCCACCGCCGTGCCCCTGGTGTGGTGGCTGCGACGCAGGGAGGTGACGGGATGAGAGCGGCCCTCAAGTACGCGGCGCTGACGCTCTTCGCGATCCCGTGGGTGCTGGTGCCCGTCTGGCTCGTGGTCGTCAACTCCTTCAAGCCCGCGGGCGAGGCCGCCGAGCTCGGCCTCGGCCTGCCCAGGACGTGGGCGATCGCCGAGAACTACGGCATCGTGCTCGACCGCGGCGGCTACCTGACCGGGCTGCTCAACAGCCTCAAGGTGACGGTGCCGATCGTGGTGGCCGTGGTGCTCCTCGGCGCGGCGGCGGCGTGGGCCTTCGGGCGCAGCCGGTCGCGCTGGTTGCAGGCGGCCTACTTCGTGATGGGCCTGTCGATCCTGCTGCCGCCGTCCATCATCCCGACCGTCTACCTGCTGCGCGCCCTGTCGCTGGACGGCGGCTCGCTCGGCTACGTGCTGACGATGACCGGCTGCCGCCTGGGCATCGTGATCTTCCTGGCGACCGGGTTCGTCCGGGCGTTCCCGCCGGACCTGGAGCACGCCGCCGCCATCGACGGCGCCTCGCGCCCGCAGGTGTTCGTCCGCATCCTGCTGCCCCTGCTGCGGCCGGTGCTGTTCGTCGGCGGCGTGATCCTGATCATCAACGTCTGGAACGACTTCTTCTTCGCCCTCTTCCTGCTCCAGGGCAGCGCGAACGCCACGCTGCCGCTGAGCCTGTTCCAGTTCGCCTCCGGCACCTTGCAGAGCCTGAACTGGAACCTCGTCTTCGCCCACGTCCTGCTCACCACACTGCCCCTCGTGGCGGTGTACGTCGTCGCGCAGAAGCGCGTCCTGGCCGGCCTCACGGAAGGTGCACTGAAGGGATGACCACGCACGACATCGCGCTCGACTGGGTCAGGCGCGAGATCAAGGAGGGACGGCTGCCGTGCGCGGTGTTCGGCGCCGCCACCTCCGACGGGATCCAGGTGCTGGAGGCGTTCGGCGAGCACGACGGCCGCGCGACCAGGACCGAGGACCACTTCGCCCTGTTCTCGGTGACCAAGCCGCTGATGGGGCTGCTCGCCCTGCGCCAGGTCGAGCGCGGGCTGCTGTCGCTGCGCCGCCCGCTGCGGGACGCGCTGCCGAACTTCGCGCGGCCCGACGTGACGCTCTGGCACCTGCTCACCCACACCAGCGGCATCGCCGAGCAGACGCTCACGCCCGACGACCTGCTGGAGCACCTCGTCACCGCGCCGGCGATGTTCGAGGCGGGCACCCTCAGCCACTACTCCAACCTGGCCTTCGCCGGGATCGCGGAGATGGTCCGCGACGTCACGGGCCGCGACGTGGCCGACCTGATCGACTCCGACCTGAACACGCTGGTGCCGGGCGGCGGGCGCATCACGTTCGACCCGGCGTGCGAGGCGGCCGAGGTCCACGGCGTCGAACTGCTCGGCCCCGGCTTCGACTTCGACGCGTTCGTCCGGCTCCGCCATCCGGCGGGGGCGCTGTTCTCCCGCGCCGAGGACCTCCTGGCGCTGGGCGGGGCGCTGCTGCGCGGCGACCGCGCGCTGATCCACCCGACCACGCTGGCCGCCATGACGACCCCGCAGACGACGGGCCTGGTCAAGCTCCAGCCCGACCCGGTCAACGCCGGGCAGGACTGGGGCCTGACCTGGAACCTGCGCCACTCGGCCCCCGGGCTGCTCGAACGCCGGCTGTACGGCCACGGCGGCGCCTCGGGCTGCCAGTGGTGGATGTACCCGGAGCAGGACGCGTGCTTCGTGCTGCTGATCAACGTGATGGCGCCGAGCCTGTACGGCGTCGACGTCGACGGCCTGCACAACGCCTTCACCACCGGGCTAGATGCGTGAACCGGGAATCGGGGGTTCAGGTCTCGGGCGCGCAGACGCCCTACATCCGTTCGGTCCCGTCCGGTACGCGGGCGGGCCTGACGTGTGGTCTGGCGGATCCGGTGGGCGTGGACGAGCCGTCGCCCCGGCTGTCGTGGGACGCCCGGCTGCCCGAGGAGGCCACCGTGGTGCTGTCCGCGGACGGCCGCGAGGTGTGGCGGTCGTCCGTGCCCGCCGGAGCGCACGGCGTGGACGTGCCGGACGAGCGGCTGGCGCCGCTGACGCCGTACACGTGGCGGGTGGACGGGCACGCGACCGGCGCGTTCACCACGGGCCTGCGGGCGCGCGGTGAGTGGGACGCCGCCTGGCTGCCGGGCGACCCCCAGGCGGCGGTGGGCCTGCGCGGGTCGTTCACCTGGCGTCCCGCTCCGGGGCGCGCCTGGCTGGCCGCCACCGCGCTCGGCGTCTACCGGGCCCTGCTCAACGGGACGCGGCTGGGCGAGGAGGAGCTGGCCCCCGGCTGGACCGACTACGGCCACCGGACCCGCTACCGGCTGCTGGAGCTCACCGACCTGCTCGTGTCCGGCGAGAACGAACTGGAGCTGTGGCTGGCTCCCGGCTGGTACGCCGGTCACGTCGCCGGCGGCGGCCCGCGCCGCTACGGCGACCGGCCCGCCGCCAGCGCCCAGGTGCTCGTACGGGACGACGACGGCCCGCGCCGCGTGTTCGCCACGGACGCCTCCTGGACCCGGCGGGACCTCGGCCGCCCGCGCGCCGACCTGGTGATGGGCGAGACCGTCCAGGCGCCTTCCCCGCAGTCCGGACCGGCCGGGACGGCGGCCGCCCCGGAGATCCTGGTGGAGGCCGACCCCGCTCCCCCGGTACGGGTGATCGGCACGGCGCCCGCGGTGTCGGTGACCGAACCCGCGCCGGGCGTGCAGGTGGCCGACTTCGGGCGGAACGTCGTCGGGCGCGTCCGGCTGCGCGTCGACGCGCCGGGGCCCGTGCGGATCGTGGTGCGGCACGGGGAGGAGCTGACCGCGACCGGGCGGCTCTACACCGACAACCTGCGCACCGCGGACCAGATCGACGAGTTCGTCCTCGGCCCGGGATCGCACGTCGTGGAGCCCGCGTTCACCCTGCACGGGTTCCGCTACGCGGAGGTCACCGGCTGGCCGGGCGCGCTGAGGCCGGACGACCTGGAGGCGGTGCTGCTGTCGTCCGCGCTCGCCGTCACGGGCTCGCTGACCGTGAGCGACCCCGCCGTACGGCAGCTCGTCGCCAACATCGGCGCGTCGGCGGACGGCAACCTGGTCAGCGTGCCGACCGACTGCCCGCAGCGCGACGAGCGGACCGGCTGGACGGCCGACATCTCGGTGTTCGGCTCGACGCTCAGCTTCCTGCGGCACACGCAGGCGTTCCTGTCCGGCTGGGTGACGACGCTGATCGACGGGCAGCGCGCCGACGGCGCGGTCCCGCACGTCGCGCCGGTCCTGCCCGAGTACGGATACGACTCCCCCGTGTGGTCCGACGCGCTGGTCGAGGTGCCGTGGCTGCTGTGGCGGCGCTACGGCGACGACCGCACGCTGCGCCGCGCGTACGAGCCGATGCGGCGATGGGCCGACTACTGCCTGGCCCAGTCCGAGGACGGCGTCAGACCGGGCAGGGCGCTGGGCGACTGGCTGGCCCCCGGCACGGTCGAGACGCCCAAGAACCTCATCGCCACCGCCGCCCTGGCCCGCACCCTCCGCCTGGTCGCGCAGGCGGCCGACGTGCTCGGCGAGCCGCACGCCGCCGAGTACGGCGAGGCGTCCGCCCGCGTCACGGACGCCTTCCGGCGGGCCTTCCTCGACGGGCCGAAGCTGCGCACCGAGACGCAGACGGGCTACGCCGTCGCCCTGGCCTGGGACCTGGTCCCACCCGAGGACCGGGCCGCGTCGGCGCAGGCGCTGGCCGAGCTGGTCCGCGCCGCCGGACACCGGCTCATGACGGGCTTCGTCGGCACCCCCCTGCTGCTGCCCGTGCTGTCGGAGACCGGCCACCACGACCTGGCGTGCCGGATCTTCAACCAGGAGGGTTACCCGTCCTGGCGCTACCAGCTCCGCGCCGGGGCGACGACCATGTGGGAGCGCTGGGACGCCTGGCATCACCGGTACGGCCTGCAGACCCCCGCCATGAACTCCTTCAACCACTACGCCTACGGCTGCGTGGGCGACTGGCTGTTCCGGCACGTGGCGGGCCTGGGCGACGACCCGCGCGGGACGAACGGCGGCTTCGGCGAGCTGCTGCTGCGTCCGGGGCCCGTCCCGCTGCTGCGGCAGGCGCACGCCCGCTACGACAGCGCGTCGGGGACCGTCGAGTCGGGCTGGCGGGCCGGGCCGGACGGGGTGCAGTTCACGTTCGCCGTCCCGGAGGGCGTGACCGCACGCGCGGTGCTGCCCGTACGCGGCGCATGGGACGGGATGGCCGTCAACGGCACCTTCCTCATGGGCCTCGGCGAGCAGCTGCCGACCACCAGGCTGGCCGACGGGGGCTGCGCCCTGGACCTGCCGCCGGGCCGCTGGTCGTTCACCGCCCCCGCCGCGGCCACGTCCCACCTGCTCCAGGACTGGGACGACCTGGGCCGGTGACCCGCACGGGCGCACGGCGTCCACGGACGTCAGCCCGTGAGGTCGCCCAGCCAGCGCAGCGCGGTCAGGCTCGGCATGAAGCCGTACTCGCCGCCACGCGTGACGACGAACCGCGGCAAGGATTGCAGGCGCCGCCGTACGGGACGCCGGGGGATGGTGAAGTCGCCGGAGCCGTCGGCGGAGCCGGTCAGAGGATCCCTGGCCGGGCCCGCGCCGAAGAAGACGCCGTCGTTCATCCATTCGCTCTGGACGAACTCGAACTGCCGCCCGAGATGGGCGCCGACGAAGGCGAACATCAGCCCCCGGTCGGCGCCGTCGTCGTCCAGGACGCCGTCGGGCAGCGGCGGCCCGTAGACGGTGCCGCGCCTGATCATGCGGTGCAACCTCGGGACTCCGGCCACCTCCGCGTCACGAGGGTTGGCCCGGCGGATGTGGCAGCCGCCGGGCGTGGTGAGGCCCGCGGGGTCGTCCCGCCGGTACAGGAAGGCGTTGCGGCGGGCGGCGTCGGCGCCGAGGCCGGGGTCGTCGTGGAGCGGGGAGAGCGCCAGCGGCGCGCCGCTGCGCCAGCGTCCCATGATCTTCGCGGCCAGCAGTTCCTCGTCCTCCGGGCCGGTGGCGTTGTCCTTGAGGTAGCGCCGGAACAACGCGACCCGCTGGTGGAGCTTGCGGAAGGCCACGTAGGTGCCGTTGCGTCCGAGCACGTCGGGGTGCGGGGCCTGGGTGCCGCCGAGCTCGTCGGGGTGGCCGAGCACGAACTCGCCCGCCTTGAGCGGCACCTCCAGGGGGTTGGAACCGGCGACGCCGCTGCCCTCGACGGCGGGATGGCTGATGCCGTCGCGGTAGCCGAAGGGCTCGGTCTCGGTGGGCAGGGCGTGGCAGTCCTGCCGCCAGATCGCCGTCACGCCGGGCAGGGCCTCGTAGGCCGGGCGGGCGCGCTCGATCGCGGCCCGCAGCTGCGCGCTGTCGGGCGCGACCGCCACCAGCACCACGTGCACGTCGGGGGTGCCGAGCGGCGGCTCCCAATGGACGGGGGCGCTGTCCCCGGTGTCCCCCAGAGCGGCGGCGCGGGCGGCCATGCCCTGCCTGAACTCCCACGCGAACGTGTCCAGCGACCGCCGGGGGACGCCGAGGGCGTCCAGCCCGTGGTAGGTGAGCGCGACGCTGACCCACGTCTCCCCCAGGGGGCTCATGGCGTCGGCGGCGGAGGTCACCACGGCGCTCACCCGCCGCATCAGCTCCCGGCCCTGCGCGCGGTCGTCGATGCGGAACAGGAGGTACGTCGCCGCGTACGGGGTCGGCCGCGCGCCGAGGACGCCACGCTGGATGTCGTCCAGGTCGAGCAGGGCCGGAGTGTGTTCGTTCACCGGAGTTCGCTCACGTGGCTCTGACGAGGTTGTTCCAGAAGGCGCGCAGGCTGTCGTCCACGCCGAACAGCGAGCTGAAGATCGTGGAGTCGGCGAGGATCACGTCCCCGGCCCGGTCACCGCGCGGAGGAAGCCACAGGAACATGTTGAACTCGGTGTTCCCGGCCTCGACGAACGGGTGCGGCGGCCTGGTCAGGTCGACCGGCTGCCGGCCCAGCACCCGGACGGCGTCCGGGTCGTCGGTGGTCACGGCGTAGTGGGGAAGGTGCATGTGGAAGTTGAAGTGGGACACCCCGTCCAGCCACCCCCGGGTGTCCAGGTCCCTGGCGATGGTCAGCGGGGCGTTCGTGCCCGCGTCCGTCACCGCGGGACGCAGGCCGTATCGGTTCTCCACCGGCACGCCCAGCCCTTCCATCAGCGACCGGGTGTACCTGCCGAAGCGCTGCTGGCGGGGCACGAGCGCGTCGCCGTGATGGTGGTACTCCAGGTCGCGCACCGCCATGTCGTCGGTCGCGCCGACGTCGTGATGCGGCCCCAGAGCCAGACAGGTCCCTTCACGCGTGAGGAACTCGCGCAGCGCCTCGATCTCCGCCGGCGTGGCCTCCTGTCCCGTGATCATGTGGTCCAGCCCCCACACGAACAGGGTGTCGGTGTCGGCCAGCACCCGCTCGTCCAGCGGAGTGTGGAACCCGGCCTGGTCGACGCGCTGATACACGGGCACCGGGTACCCGGTGGCCTCCCGGACGAACCGCTGGAAGGGCAGCCAGCCCCAGAAGAACAGTTCCAGCCCGCCCGCGATGCCCTGCTGGAAGCGCATGGGGTCCGACCACTGCGGGTCCTCGTAGGCCGGCCACTGCACGCGGCGCACCTCGGTCATCGTGGAGAACCGGTTGTCCAGCACGGTCACGTCCCGGCCCGCTTCGGCCGGGTAGCTCCATGCGACGTAGATGCTCACCCGCCGCCGGCCGGGGGCGTACGGGCGCGGCACGTGGTCCTGGTTGTAGGTGCGCGCCGTCTTCGACTCACTCATCTGATCTCCTGCGCCGTGCGAGGCCGTCACTGCAACTGGTCGAGCATCTCCGACAGAGCGCCCTTGATCCGCAGGGCCTTCTTGATCTCGTCGGCGGTGACGTACGGGTACTCGCCGTACTCGATGAAGCTCGGGCAGTGATGCGCGCGGACGAACCTGACGAACGCCTCGGGGTTGGTCTTCCAGTCCTCCGGGAAGCCTTCGAGGTTCTCGAAGACCGTGCTCACCCCCGCCCGGGTGAACAGCGCGATGGCGTCCTCGGTGTACTTGTCGAAGTCGGTGTCGAAGATCCCCTGGTACATGAAGCGGGTGTCGTCGTCGAACAGCACCCAGCGCAGGTAGTGCAGTTTCAGGGGGGCCAGCAGGCCCGGGTCGTCCCGCAGCGCCTCGGCGAGGGTGTCGCCGTAGCTCCGGATCGCGTCGGCCCGGCCGGGCTTGACGCCGGCGATGATGGTGAAGCCGTAACACGCGGGGCTGCGCGGGAAGACGGGCCCGTACTTGCCCTGTTCCAGGTGGCCGGTCTCCTTCGGGATGACGACCGCCTGCGGCCTGATCTCCATGGCCGTCCTCTCCAACGTCGTGCTCGTGGGAGGAGGGCTGAAGCGACCTGACTGGCTCCATCGTCCCATAAGGGTGCGCCGCGTCGCGGTATCACACGCGGACGCCGGCCGCCGGGTCAGCGCGAGGAGTCGGGGAGGTGCTCGGCGCGGCGGGCCGCGAGGCGGTCGGGGGCCGGCCAGCGCACGCCTTGGGCCCAGCCCGCCCGCTCGAACCAGCGGATCAGCCGCGCGCTGGGGTCGAGCTGGCCCCTGAGCACGCCGTGCCGGGCGCAGGCGGGCTCCACGTGGTGCCAGTTGTGCCAGCCCTCGCCGAGCGTCAGCATCGCCACCCACCACACGTTGGACGAACGGTCCCGGGTGCGGAACGGGCGGTCGCCGAAGGTGTGCGCGATCGAGTTCACCGACCAGGTGACGTGGTGCACCACGGCGTACCGGACCAGGCCGCCCCACAGGAGCCCGCTCCACGCGCCCGACCACGACATCGACCACAGCCCGCCGGCCGCGGCCGGGAGCGCGAACGACAGCAGGACGACCCAGGGGTAGGCGGCGTCGAAGCGGCGCACGTCCGGGTCGGCCAGCAGGTCCGGCACCCAGTGGCGGCGGCTGGAGCGCTGACGGGCCGTGTAGAACCAGCCGATGTGGGCGTGCAGCATGCCGCGCAGCAGCGCCGGGCCGCTGTCGCCGTAGCGCCACGGCGAGTGCGGGTCGCCCTCGCGGTCGGCGTACTTGTGGTGGCGGCGGTGCTCGGCGGCCCATAGCGTGAGGGGGCCCTCGACGGCCATGCCGCCGGCCAGCATGAGCGCGATCCGCAGCCCCCGGTTGGCCTTGAAGGCGCGGTGGGTGAACAGGCGGTGGTAGCCGATGGCGATCCCGAAGATGCTCACCAGGTACATCACGACCGCGATCACCAGGTCGCCGGGGCCGATGCCCCAGCCCCAGGCGGCCGGCACCGCGAGGGCCAGCAGCAGCACGGGCAGGACGACCAGGACGACCAGATAGGCGGTGCGGCGGCCGGTGGGGACCGTCACCGTCTCCGCCGTGCCCGGCTGCGGCATGGGTGACGTCACGTTTCCTCCGATGAGCGGCACGGGGCGATCAGGCTCCTTATTCAATGACCAGGCCCATGGACTGCGGCAATGTCCTGACAGTGACGGAGTAGTTACTGTGAGGCACCAAACAATGCACTCTCCCGTCATGAAGAAAGGCTGTGACGCATCCCTAGATTGTGATTGCGCATCGTGATCATCCCTGTGCGCTCCGACATCAGGTGGAAGGTCCGCGGAATGGGTGCTGTCGATCAGGCGACGACGGGCGGCTATCTGGAGAGGTACGACGAGGCCCTGGCCAGGGACCCGATATCCGCGTTCGGCCTGGTCCGGGAGTGGATGCGGACCGACTGGCGGAGCCTGTTCGCCGAGCTGCGCGAGCGGCGTCCCGTCTTCGTCACCCCCGCCTTCACGGTCGTGACCCGCTTCGCCGACGTCGCCGAGGTGCTCTCCCACGAGCGGATCTTCTCCGTACGCGCCTTCGGCCCGCGCCTGGACGCCGCGCTGGGCGCCCCGTTCATGCTCGGCAGGGACGCCACGCCGATGAACTGGCGGGAGAAGGGCCTGATGCGGCTCCTGCTCGCCCCCGAGGACGCGGCCGACGTGCGCGAGCTGACCGGCCGCCTCGCCGACGACCTGCTCGACGCCGCCCGGCCCGGCGGACGCCTGGAAGCGGTCCACGGGCTGTTCCGCCCGATCGCCCTCGGCGTGTGCGCGCGGTACTTCGGCGTGCCCGGCCCCGACCCGCGGACCCTGGGCCGGTGGACGCGGGCGATCGTCGCCGACGGCTTCGCCAACTTCGCCGGCGATCCCGAGCTCCAGGCTGCCTCCGTCAAGGCGGGCGCCGAGCTGGTCGGACACGTGCGCGACCGCCTCGCCGAGCACCGCGCCACGCTGAGCGCCGGAGGCGAACTCCCCGACGACGTCTTCGCCCGCCTCGTCCGCACCTGCCTGCCCGCCGGGGCCGCCGTGACCGACGACCGCATCGTGGTCAACATGGCGGGGCTGCCGCTGGGCTTCGTGGAGAGCGCGCCCGGGGCCATGGTCGAGGCGGTCGAGCAGCTTCTGCTGCGCCCGCGGGTGCTCGCCGAGGCCATGGCCGTCGCCGCCGACCCCGGGCGGTTCGATCCGTACGTCTGGGAGGCGCTGCGGTTCAGCCCGTTCTTCAAGCTGCTTCCCCGGCTGTGCGAGCGCGACCACGTCCTGGCCGCCGGCACCCCGCGCGCCACGACGATCCCGGCGGGCACGTTCGTGCTGGCGGCGCCGGCCTCGGCCATGTTCGACGACGCCGTGGTGCCGGAGCCCGGCGAGTTCCGCCTCGACCGTCCCGGCCATCATCGGCTGTTCTTCGGGGCCGGTCATCACGCCTGCCTCGGCGTGCACGTGGCCGACGTGGTGATCGCCGAGACCGTGCGCCGCCTGCTGCTGCGTCCCGGGGTGCGGCTGCTCCCGCCGCCGGAGGGCCGCGTCGAGCGCACGCTCGGCATCTTCCCCGACGCCTTCACCCTCGGCTTCGGCCCCGAACGCAAGGACGGCTGACGATGGCGCCCCGAGCACGCAGCATCGCCACGGACGGCCTGTCCAACCGGCTCAGGTTCCTCGCCCTGACCAGCGGCCGGCCGATCTGGGACCTGCTGCAGAGCAGCCGCCCGGTCCGCCGCCGGATCAACGCCTCGCTGATCGACCACGCGATCCGCGAGATGCCGCCACGCCCCGAGCCGCTGAGTACCATGGCCGACTACACCTCGTGGGCCTCCCTGACCGACCGCACCTACAGCGGCCGGCACCTGCCCCCGGTCGCCGTCGCCGAAGGGAGGCTGCCCGGCGCCGAGAGGGCCGCCGACCTGTTCACCCGCGGCGAGTCGATGATCCCCTGCCCGCGTTCCACGGTGCTGTTCGCGTACTTCGCCCAGTGGTTCACCGACGGTTTCCTGCGCGGCGACACCAACGTCCCACGCGATCCGCGCAAGAACAGCTCCAACCACCACATCGACCTCAACCAGGTGTACGGCCTCGACGAGGCGGCGACCGCCGCGCTGCGCGCGTTCGACGGCGGGCTGCTCAAGAGCCAGATCCTCAACCGCGGCGAGTTCCCGCCCTACCTGTGCGAGAACGGCAAGATCAAGCCGGAGTTCGCCCCGCTGAGGGTCGTCCGCTTCGACCACCTGTCCGACGCGCGGCGCGACACGCTGTTCGCCACCGGCAGCGACCGGGGCAACGGCCAGGTCGGCTTCACCATGCTCACGGTGCTGTTCCTGCGCGAGCACAACAGGGTGGCGCGGCTGCTGGCCCGGGAGAATCCGCGCTGGGACGACGAGCGGCTGTTCCAGACGGCCCGCAACATCCTCATCGTGCTGCTGATCAAGCTCGTCGTCGAGGAGTACATCAACCACATCACCCCCTACCACTTCCGGTTCACCCTCGACCCGTGGCTGCCGGCGCGCCTCGACCACGCGGCCTGGCACCGGCAGAACTGGGCCTCGGTGGAGTTCAACCTCGTCTACCGCTGGCACAGCCTGGTCCCGTCCCGCCTGTCGGTGGGCGGGCGCGAGCTGCCGATGGCCGAGACCTTCTTCGCCGGCGACCTGATCCCCGAGCCCGGCCTCGGGCGGCTGTTCGAGGACGCCTCCCGCCAGCGCGCCGGCCGCATCGGCCTGTTCAACACCGACCCCGTGCTGCGCGAGATCGACGTGGCCAGCATCGCCGACTCGCGGGCGCTCGGACTGGCGCCGTACAACGGCTACCGGGAGCACTGCCGGTTCCCCGCCGTGCCCACGTTCGAGCAGATCACCGGCGACCGGCGGGTCAGCGGCGCGCTGCGCGAGCTCTACCGCGACGTCGACGACGTCGACCTGTACGTCGGGCTGTTCGCCGAAGAACCCGGCTCCCCCGAGGCGATCCTGCCGCCGCTGCTGACCAAGATCATCGCCATCGACGCGTTCTCCCAGGCGCTCACCAACCCGCTGCTGGCCCCGCGCATCTTCAACGCCGCCACGTTCTCCCCGCAGGGCCTGCGGATCATCGCGGCCACCCGCACGCTGTCGGACGTCCTGCGCCGCAACACGCCGGAGGACCCGGCCCCCCGCCAGGTCGGCATGTCGCGGCGGCCCCGGCCATGACCGAGCGGGACGATCCTGCCGCCGGGCCACTGCGCGACCTGGCCCGCGAGCTGGTGGACGTCGCGGTCACGATCCAGGACGCGGCGGCGCACGCCACGGCCGCGCTCACCGACGACGCGCTGCTGCGCGCCCTGCCGCGCGCTCCCGGGGCGGCCCGGCCCGCCTACCGCGCGCTGCTCCGGGCCACGACGAACCGCCGGGGCCTCGGCTACTCCTTCGCCGGCGGCCGGGTGGCCACCGCGGCCGCCAAGGCCGGCGCCATGCTGGGGGCCGAGAGCCTGGCCGTACGGGTGCTGGCCACGTCGCTGCGGCTGCGCGTGGCGGCCGTGGCGGTCACCCATCCGGAGCTGACCGGGGACCCCATGCTCGCCCGGCTCATCGACGCGGCCGCCGCCGACCGCGACCTGGAGGCCGTCCGGGCCCTGCGCGCGCTGTTCAAGGACCGTGGCGCGGTGCGCGCGCTCAGCCAGCTCGCGCCGGTCTTCGGTGAGGTCCTCGCGCTGCGCGCGCTGCTGGACGAGAACCCGCTCAACGACGCCACCGCCTGGCTCATCGCGACGGGGAGGGGCTTCGCCACCGCCGATCCGGTCATCGGCCTGAGCAACAGGGCGATCGCCGTCCTCGACGTCGGGGAGGGCGCCGCGCGCCGGGCCGAGCTGACCACGGCCGAGTCCGCCCGGCTGTGCACGCGCGGGTCGCTGCTCGGCTTCCTGGCCAACATCAGCACGATCGGCACCACCGGGCGGGCCCTCATCCAGAGCGTCGAAGGCCCCGACGGCGTGATCCGTCACGTCCTCCACGCACCGGGCATGCGCATCGGACGTCCCGACGGCGAGTCGCCCCAGGACCTGCTCGGCGCGTTCAGCAGCGCCGTCCTGGCCGCCAGCCCCTACAGCCGCGCCCTGGCCCAGGCCGTCGCCGACTACGGGCCGCCGCCGGGCGCCGAACTGGCGCTCGTCGGGCACAGCGCGGGCGGCGCGGCGATCATGAACCTGGCGCAGGACCCCGCCTTCTGCGCCCGGCACACGGTCACGCACGCCGTCGCCGTCGGCTCGCCCGTCGACTTCAAACGGCCCGCCGACCAGCGCACCTGGGTGGCCAGCATCACCAACCAGCACGACATCATCCCCACCCTCGACGGGCAGGGCGCCGGCACCTGCTTCGACCTGCACCCCGACTGGTACGTGGTGGACTACTGCGATTCCACCCACCTGTTCCCGCAATGCCACAGCATCGAGCGCTACCTCGCCAACATCGCCGACGACCTGCCCGAGGCCCGCGACCTCATCGAGGAGCGGCTCGCGCCGTTCCGGGGGCGGGTCGTGCGTTCCCAGGCGTACCTGCTGTTCGACCGGCCGCCCGACCCGGCGGAGTTCCCCTTCCCGGCCGTGCCCGCCCACGCCGTGAACGGTCCTGGGGGCACCGCCGGCCTGCCTGTCAGGTGTCACGACGGCGACGCCCTCACGGCGTACTTCGCCGTGAGCCCGGTGGCGGCGGCCGGCCTGCTGGAGGGGACGGGGCTGGGCCCCGCCGTCCAGGTGGGGGGCCGCGCGCTGGTCGCCGTGCACGCCGCGTGGAACCGGCGGACCAGCGCGGGGGGTTACGCGGAGATGCAGGTCGGCGTGGTCGTCCCCGGCCTGTTCCACGCCCGTCCTGGGGGGTTCCGCGCTTCCGGGCGGTCCGGGCCGTCCGGCCTGACTCGGCGGGGTCTCGGCTGGCCCGGCGGGCTTGACCTGCTGCGGGAGGCCGGACACCGGCGCTCGGGAAGCCTTCTCGTCGGTTCCATGGTCGACTCCCCGGCCGTGCACGCGTTCGGCCCGCGGCTCTGGGGCGGCGAGACGTACCTGACGCCCTTGGAGCTTCGGCTCGGTGCCCGGACCGCCCATCTCGCCGCCGCGCAGGTCCTCACCCTGCGCGGACGGCTCGGCCCGGGACTGTCCGTACGCGACCCCGGCCTGGTCGGTTACTCCGGCACGGCCGGCGACGTCCTGCGGTCCTGCGTACGTGCCCGCGGGCGGGCCCGGTTGCACGTGGCGCCGTCACTGCGGCTGGCCGTCGAGCCCGGCTCGGACCATCCACTGGCCGGACGGCTCCGCGAGCTGGCCCTCGACGGCGCCCGCCCGCTGCTGTGCCTGTCGGCCACCACCCGCCGGACGCTCCGGGACGCCGCCGTCCCGGTGCCGCCGGGCTGACGGAGGAGCCATGTCCGCCCGGATCGCAGCGATCATCGCCCACGCCGAAGTCCTGCGTGCCGACGCCCGTGCCCTCACGGCCTGCGCCGAGCGCCTGCGCACGATCGAGGCGGGGCTGAAGGCCGGCGACGGGACGCCGCCCTGGCTGCGCGCGGCGGTGACCGCCCACCTGACGTCCTGCGTCACGGCCGCCGCCGACCTGGAAGCCTCCGCCCAGCACCTGCTGCGCTACGCCGACCGGGCAGGCGCCGCCGACCGGCGTGACCCGGGACGCCGCCCGTGGTCCCCTCACACCTGAACCTCGGCCCGCCGGTCACGACGATCCGGGGCCACGGTTCCGGGTCGCCGCTGCTCGCGGGCGCCCGCAGGTACCGCGTCGCGATCGTGACGATCTCGCGCGGGCGACGCGGCCGCCCAGGGTCACCGGCAGCAGCGCCACCCCGGCGGCCACGAACCAGGCGATCATCATTCCGGTCCGTCCTGTCCTTCCAGCGCCTCGCGCAGCGCCGCGGCCACCTCGGGCGTCACCGTGCCGACGAACCGCTGCACCGCCGCCACCACGTCGCCGGCCTCCTCCAGCGCCGCGCGCATGGCCTCGGCGACGAAGGCGTCCTTGCCCGCGGTCGCCTTGTAGAGATGGGCCCGCCCGACGCGCTCACGGGCCACCATGCCCTTGTTCGCCAGGCGCATCAGCACGGTCAGCACCGTCGTGACGGCGGGACCGGAGGGCAGACCGGCCGCGAGGTCGTGGGCGAACATGCCCTCAGGATGCCGCCACAGGGCTTCCATGATCGAACGTTCGAGGTTGCCGAGCCGCACCCTCGCCTCCTCGCGCCTTCTACCTGGAGTAGAAGGTTACCGTGACCGCGACCGGCCCGGCCGGGACGGCTGATCCCGGCTCGGGCGTCCGTTCGTCAGAGGGCGCGGCGCGGGCCCGCCTGGGCGCGGATGGCGGTGGTCGCGGCGTTCAGTTCCTGCTCGTCCTTGATGGTGCGGTTCTCCTCGTACGTGACCCCGGGCGGCGGGGCGTCGTGGCCGAGCGGGTCGGCGTCCCAGAAGTTGCCCCGGTAGACGACGTTCTCCAGCGGCGGGCCCACGTGCAGCACCGCCGTGTTGTCGGCGCGCGCGACGACGTTCTCCTCCACCCGCACCCAGGAGGCGCCGTAGTCGGTGTAGAGCCCGAAGTTGTACGGCGTGCGGGTGTCCTCGATGACGTTGCCCAGCACCAGCGCCCCGTCGTCATGGGAAGCGCCCTGCGGCCCCGACACGTACACGCCGCCGCCGTCGGCCAGCACCTGCATGGTGTCGGCGGTCCGGTTACGGACGATCCGGGTGCCCTCGCCGGGCCCGGCGGTGATGCCGCAGTGCGGCACGTCCCTGACCTCGTTGTGCGCGACGACGCAGCCGGACGTCCCCATCACCGCGATGCCCGGTGAACCCGGATATTCGAGCCCGACGCCGCGCACCAGGTTGTCCTCGATCACCGTGCCCCGGCTGCCCGTCACCACGACGGCCCCCGCCGAGAGCGTGTCGAAGTCGCAGCCGCGCACGACCTGTTCCTCGCCGCCGGACACTCCCAGCCCGAACGCCCCCAGCCTGGTGAACCGGCACCCCTCGATCACCACGTCCGAGCAGTCCTCGAACGTGACGCAGGCGGGAATCGTCACGGAAGCCGTCGGATACGTCACGGACGCCCCCTCGCCCAGCTCCGCCACGCCGACGCCGCCGCCCTCGTAGAAGCCGCTGCCGTGATAGTGCACGAAGCCCTCGGGACGGCTCGGGCGCAACCAGGTCGCCTCGGCGAACGTCAGCCCGCGGAAGGTCACCCGCCGCGCGCCGGACCCGCGTACCAGGGTCTCCAGCTCCGGGGCGACCACCCGCGTACGCTCCGGGTCCTCGCCCGGGCGGGGGAGGTAGCGCAGCACGTGGTGGCCCGGCCGGGAGCGGTCGAGCACGAACGTGCCCGGCTCGCGCAGGAAGCTCGGGTCGTTCTCGATCCTGGTGGGCAGGCCGGGCCCGGCGGAGGTGGTGCCCTCCCAGGTGGAGTTGTACAGCTCGGCGGCCCATCCGAAGGCGGGCGCCGCCATGGTGATCACGGTCCGGTCGCCGTCCTGGGCGACGTCCGCGACGGGCAGGCGGCCCTCGGTCCACGGGTACACGCCGCGGTGGACGAACTCCACGTCGCGCGGGCTGGTCCAGGCCAGCGGCGCGGCGCTGTCGGTGACGTAGCCGGTGGCGGTCGCGGCCGGGGACGAACCGGGCAGCTCCTCGATCGCGGCCCGGGCGGCGCGGCGGCCGTCCACGTAGAGCTGGCGGGTCTCCAGGTCGCCGACGTCGGCCAGCCAGACGCCGTCGCTCACCTGCCAGCCGGTGATCGTCCGGCCGCCGCTCAGCACGGCGTCCTCCTGGTCGGGGGTGCCGTGGCCGTACGCCTGGTAGACGGTGCCCGAGTCGGCGTCGGTGAGCTCCAGCGGCTCGCTCAGCACGTGGACGCCACCCCTGAGGTGGACGACGGACTCCCCGCCGGACTCCCTGGCGGCCTCGCGGGCGCGTTCAAGGGTGGCGAAGGGGCGTTCGAGGGAGCCGGGCCAGGAGTCGTCCCCGCCGGGTGCGACATGGAAGTGGAACACAGGTTTCCCCTTTGCTGTTTATGGCGTACACGGAGTAATACACCATAAACGAGGGAGGTGCCAATGGCACGAGGTGTGGCGGGGAACCCGGACCACGGGGTCGAGCTGCTGTGGCGGGACGCGGAACGGGAGCCGCGGCCCGGCCTCAGCCTGGGCCGGATCGTGCGGGCCGCGGTCGAGCTGGCCGACGCCGAGGGCCTGGAAGGGTTGTCGATGCGCAAGGTCGCCGACCGGCTGGGCTTCACGACCATGTCCCTCTACCGCCACGTCCCCGGCCGTGACCAGCTCGTGGACCTGATGCGCGACGAGGTGCTGGGCGAAGCCCTCGTCGCCGCCCCGGACACCGGCCCAGAATCCGCCCCGGCCGCCGCCCCGGACGCCGACGGCGGCTGGCGGGGGCGGCTGGAGGAGGCGGCCCGGCGGGCGTGGGAGCTCCGCATCCGCCACCCGTGGCTGGCCGAGGTGCGCGGCTCCCGCCACCTGCCGGGCCCGAACGCGGTCGCCCACTACGACCACATGCTCGGCGCGCTGACCGGCACCGCGCTGCGGCCGTCCGAGGTGGTCGCGGTGGTCGGCCTGCTCGGCCGGTTCGTGGACGCCGAGGCGCTGCTCCTGGCCGAGACCCGGCGCGAGGAACGCCGCAGCGGCGTGTCCGAGCAGGAGTGGTGGGGCGCCCGCGACTCCCTGTACGAACGCCTCGACCGCTATCCCGCCCTCTCGCGCCTGTGGGAGACGGGCGGCTGGGACGACCCGGAGGACTCCTTCACGTTCGGCCTGCGCCGCCTCCTGGACGGCGTCGAGGTGCTGATCCGAGAGCGTGACGAAAGCCGTGACGAAAAGTGCCCCGAGTGCGGCACACCACTGGAAACCGCCCCCTCGGGCCGCCCCCGCGTCTACTGCTCGCGGGCCTGCCAACAACGCGCCTACCGCAAGCGCAGGTCCACCGGCTGACCCAGCCCGGCGGCCGTCCCTGCCGACCTGCGACCAGGCCGCCGCCCGGAGGCCTGGATCTCAGTCGTCGCCGGAGGTTTAGCGATCTCCGTGCATGTCAGGGGGAAGGGCATGACGGACGACTTACAGCCCATGCCCGATGACTGGACCAGAGCCCTGGCCGTCGTGGCCCACCCCGACGACATGGAGTTCGGCAGCGCCGGCGCCGTGGCCGCCTGGACCGGGGCCGGCAAGCAGGTCGGCTACCTCCTGCTCACCCGCGGCGAGGCGGGCATCGACTCGATGCCGCCGGAGCAGGCGCGGAAGGTGCGGGAGGAGGAGCAGCACGCGAGCGCCGCCATCGTCGGCGTCTCGTCGGTGGAGTTCCTCGACCATCCGGACGGCGCGATCGAACGTTCCCCCCGGCTCCGGCACGATCTGGTGGCGGCGCTGCGCAGGCACCGGCCCGAGCTGGTGATCACGTTCAACCACCACGACCTCACCTTCACCGGCAAGTGGAACAGCCCCGACCACCGCGTCACCGGACGGGCCGTGCTGGACGCGGTCCTCGACGCGGGCGACCGCTGGATCCTGCCCGACGCCGGCGCCGAACCGTGGGACGGCGTCAAGTACGTGGCGATCGCCGGGTCCGTCCGGCCGACGCACGCCGTGGACGTGACCGGGTACCTGGACGCGGCGCTGGCCTCGGTCGAGGCGCACGCGGCGTACCTGTCGGCGCTCGGGGTGCCGCCAGGCGGGGCGCGGGTGCCGCTGGAGGGGTTCGTGAACGCCGCCGGTCAGCGGTTCGGCGGCCGTCCGGCGGTGCCGTTCGAGCTGATCGCCTGCTGAGCGGCCCCCCGGCCCGGCTTGTCACCGCCGGGCCGGGGGCGGACCCGTCAGCCGACCTCGTCGACGTATTCGGCCAGGCGTTCCTCGTTCACGACCAGGAACGGGTCCGAGGTCGGCAGGACCAGGCCGGCGTCCTTGAAGCGTTTGAGAAAGAATCCGACGCGCGATCGGGTGGTGCCGACCATGCCGGACAGTTCTTCCTGGGTGATGCGTTCCTCGATGGCCCGCACATTCGGGGCACGGTGCTTACCGATCTTTCTGGATAAGCGCAGGAGAACGGAGGCGAGGCGCTGCTCGCTGTCCATCGTGACCATTGTCGCGATCACTTCCTGCTGTTCTCGCAGGCGTAACGCGAGATAGTCGATGAACCCGTCCATGAGCTCGTTCTCGGCCATGGCGGCGCGGAAGCGGGCGGCCGGGATGCGGCGGACCCAGGTGGTCCGCATGGCGGTGGCGGTCTCGCTGCGATCGGCCCCGAGCAGGGAGGACTCGCCGAAGATGTCGCCGGCGGTGAAGATCGACAGCAGACACTCCTTGCCGCAGCGGGCGTACATCTGGGTCTTGATCTGACCGCTCTCGATCACGTAGATGTTGCTGTCGCGCTGACCGCAGTTGTAGATGTTGGCGCGTCTCGGCACCCGGATCGAGCAACCGCCGGACGTTTCCTGCGAGACGAGGGAGCGCAGTCCGGATCTAAGTCGCGCGACGTCGGATGACTTCATTTTTCCGCCCCTCGGCTTTATTTCACGTCGCCGTTGCCTCTACCCATCAATCGACTGATTAACAAGGCATACCACAATTCTCTGACATGTCCGGAGAATTGCCTGGAGGCGGATTTCGGTCTTTATCGGGCCGTCGCGGAATCAATAAAGTCGCGCGCCATATCCATCAACTCCGGGTCACCCTTGAACAGCGAGATGTGATCGCCGTGCGCCCGGAGATGCAGGACGGCGTCCGGCAGCGCGGCCGCCACCGCCTTCGACCCCGCGGGGTGGGCGGTCTCGTCGTCATGGCTGGAGACCACCAGGACGGGCTGGTCGATCGCGCCCAGCCAGGGGCTCACGTCCGTCGTCATGATCTCGCCGTTCAGACGGCAGTAGCGGTGCAGCAGCTCGGGCGTCGCGTACGGATAGACCACCAGGTGCGCCAGGTCGGGCGGCACCGAGGCGAGCATCGTCTGGCAGAGCACGGGATGGATGGCGGCGGCCCGGTCGGGACCGGTCGCGGCCATCTCCATGAGCGCCACCAGGTTCTGCTGGTGGTGGGTGCGGTCGGCGCCCTTCACCGCGGCGAAGTCGCCGTGCCAGAGGCTGAGGGACTCGACGCGGCCGGGGGCGAGGTGCGCGGCGGCCAGGCCGATGACGGCTCCGCCGCACAGGCACATCACGTGAGCGCGGCGGACGCCGAAATGGTCCATGACCGCGAACAGGTCACCGGCCTGCGCCGTCACCCCCACGTCGGGGACGTCCGCCGCCGGGGCCTGCCCGAACAACGCGCGGGTCTCCCAGGTCAGCACGCGATGGGTGCGGGACAGGAAACGCATCCACTGCTCGCACAGGCGGGCCGGCATGCCGCAGGCGGCCACGATCACGACCGCCGGGGCCGCCGGGTCGCCGGCCGTGTAGGCGGGCAGCGGCGGGCCTCCGTCCGCCGGTGCGACCTCGTCGCGGACGCACAGCCCCTCGAAGCCGTCCCGCGCCGCCTCGTCCACGACCTCGTCGGCGACGGCCGGCGGCAGGTCCTCGCCCATGCCGTCACGCAGCGCGAGATGGTCGCTGACCAGGCGCTCGAAGGTGTCGAGCGAGCCGTGGTCGTCCAGTGCGAACTCCGGTGCGCCCAGCCGTCGGGTCACACGGCCCAAGAGGGAGGCGAGGCCGGGCGGGCCGGCCAGGCGCACCGGATGCCGCAGGACGTCCACCAGCGGGCGCGCCTCCTGCACGGCCCGGGTCAGACGTCTCAGTTCGGCGGCCACGAGATGATCACCGCATTCCGTGGGTCGGGGAAGGCCGCGCGGTCGCCGCGCGACGGGGACAGGGACGGGGAGAGGCCACCGGGGGCCTCATCGGGTGGTGAAGGGGTGGCCGGTGGTGGTCGCCGTGGCGATCCGGTTGCCCGGGTTGGTGTTCCGGCCGGTGACCAGGACGGCGCCGTACCGGTCCAGGCTGACCCGGCCGCCGTACTCCTCGATCTCGTCGGTGTCGGGGTAGACGTCGACCTTGGTCGGGACGTACCGCGCGGCGAAGCCCAGGCGCATCTCGTCGGTCAGGCCCTTGTGCGGCAGCGAGGCGTGCATGAGCGTCGACCAGAACAGGATGGCCTCGCCCGGCCGCATCACCATGGAGACGGCCTGCGACTCGTCGGGCTTCCAGTCGGGGTCGATCTGCAGGTCGCGGTAGTCGTAGCCGAAGAAGCCGCGCCGGACGCCGTCCTTGTCCTCCTGGTTGATCTTGTTGGGGTCGTAGTGCATGCGCTTGGTCTCGTCGTAGAACATCGTCTCGTGGGTGCCGGGGATGAACTGCAGGCACCCGGTGTCCTCGTTCGCCTCGGTGAAGGCGGTCCAGACGGTGATCGTGCCGCCGAACTCCTCCGCCTGCGGCCAGACGATCTGCGGCTTGCCGGAGGCGTTGGCGAAGGTGTCGGCCTGGTGCCAGTCGGTGCCCTCGTCGCCGGGGTACTTGGGGAAGAACTCGGTGCGCCAGCAGAGCACGTCCGGGCCGAGCACGCTGACCACGCGGTCCACGATCTGCGGCCGGCTGATGTGGTCGGCCAGGAAGGGCGAGTCCAGGTGCCGGTCGTAGTTGGAGATGTTGGTGTTGCCCGAGGCGGCGTCGTCGCGGTAGACGGCGTTGCTGCGGTCCATGAGACGCATGCGCTCGCGCCGCCAGTTCTGGCGCATCTCGTCGATCTCGTAGACCTTGAACGGGCCGAAGTAGCCCTGGGTGTGGAAGGTCTTCAGCTCCTCGGGGGTCATCGAGTGCTCGCCCCGGACGGTGGTCTCGTGCATGGTCTATCCCCTCACGGTCAGTCGTTCCTCGACGCAGGAGGCCAGGGCGGCGACCGACGCCTCCTCCTCCAGCTCGCGTCCCGTCAGCTCCAGCCCGAAGCGCTCGTTCACCTGGGCGATGATGCGGGTCATCGCCAGCGAGGTGGCGCCCAGGTCGAACAGGTCCACCTGTGGTGGCACCTCGTCGCGTTCGAGCACGTCCTCGGCGATGCGCTGCACGACCTTGGCGGCCGACGATGCCTGCGCGGACCTGGCCAGAGCGGCGCGGTCCGCCTTTCCCTGCGGCGTCATGGGGATCTCCGACACGATGTGGTAGGTGGACGGGCGGGCGTGCGCCGGCAGCCGGCTCGCGGCCCGCTCGGTGAGCTGCTCGATCAGGTCCGGCCCCGCCTCGCCGTCGGGGACGACGAAGGCCAGCAGCCGGACGTCGCCCTCTCCGTAGTCGCGGTGGGCCACCACCGCGTGGGCGACCCGCGGATGGCCCAGGAGGCACAGCTCGATCTCCCTGGGCTCCAGGCGGAACCCGCGGACCTTGATCTGGTCGTCGGACCGCCCGAGGTAGGCGTACTCGCCGCCGGGCAGCCGGGTGACGACGTCGCCCGAGTCGTAGCGGCGCCCGCCGTCCGGCAGGGCCCTGAAGCGCTCGGCGGTCAGCTCGGGCCGGTCGAGGTAGCCGCGGGCGAGCCCGGGGCCGGAGACGTGCAGGTTGCCGGTGGTGGCCGGGCGTCCGTGCTCGTCGAGCACGTCGAGGCGCAGGTCCGGGATGGGCACGCCGATCGGGCTCAGCTCCGGGTGGTCGAGGTCGGCCGCGCGGACGCGGCGGTAGGTGACGTGGACGGTGGTCTCGGTGATGCCGTACATGTTGACGAGGTGCGGGCGGTCGTCGCCGTAGCGGTCGATCCACGGGGCGAGCAGGTCGACGTCCAGCCGCTCGCCGCCGAAGACGACCCGGCGCAGCCGGTACGGCGAAGGCCGCTCCTGCCGGGCGTCGGCGGCCACCAGGTGCCGGAACGCGGAGGGCGTCTGGTTCAGCACGGTGACGCCCTCGTCCAGCAGCAGCCGCCGCAGCGACTCGGGCGACCTGGCCACCTCGGCCGGGACGATCACCAGCCGGCCGCCGTACAGCAGCGCGCCCCACAGCTCCCACACCGAGAAGTCGAAGCTGACGGAGTGGAAGAGCGTCCAGACGTCGTCGTCGGTGAAGCCGAACCACTGCTCGGTCCGCTCCAGCAGGCGCACGACGTTGCGGTGCTCGACCAGCACCCCCTTGGGCGCGCCGGTCGAGCCCGAGGTGTAGATGACGTAGGCCAGGTCCTCGTCGCCGGCCGTGGCCGCGGGCCGGCCCTGCGGCGGCTCGGCGTCGGCCAGCACGACCTCGCCGGGCAGGACGCCGCCGAGCCGGGCGGCCACGCCGGACGTGGTGACCACCGTGCGCACCCCGCTGTCCTCCAGCAGGTACGCGATCCGCCCGGCCGGGTAGCCGGGGTCGATCGGCACGTACGCGCCGCCCGCCTTGAGTATCGCGAGCAGCCCCGCCACCAGGTCGATGCCGCGGTCCGCGCACAGCCCCACCAGCACGCCGGGGCCGGTGCCCGCGGCCTGGAGGAGGCAGGCCAGCCGGTCGGCCCGGTCGTCCAGGTCCGCGTAGGTGATCTCCTCGGTGCCGCAGGTCACGGCGATCCGGTCGGGGGCCTTCGCGGCGCGCTCGGCGAAGATCTCGTGCAGGCAGCGGCCGCTCATGTCGCGTACATCCCCCAGTGGTGCGGGGTGAGGCCGGTGTCGGTCATGCTGCCGGGCACGAACATCCTGGCCCAGGTGCCGCCGCCGCGCTCGGGCGCGATGCGCTGCTGGAAGTACAGGTCCCGCACCTTCTCGTCCTTCACGTGCAGCGCCAGGACCTTGTAGTAGGTGCTCAGCGACTTCATGTGGATCAGCCAGTGGATGCGGTCGGCCGCGCCGAAGGCCTCCTCGTAGACGAAGACGGTCGCCTCGCCGGGCAGGTTCTCGTTGATGGACTCGGCGGCCTCGCGGGCGAACGTGCGCCCCTCGGACCGGAAGTCGTAGTCGAGCTGGGCGGTCCGGTGCAGCAGCAGGCCGCAGTTGCCCGAGTGCACGAGCTGCTCGTAGGGCTGCGGCACCTGCTCGCGGGCGCCGGGCAGCCCGGTGATCTCGCCCTCCTGGAGGTAGACCGTGGACTGCTTCTCGCGCTCGCCGTCGACCGCGGTGCCGTACATGCCCCAGAACTGCGGCAGCAGGACGGTCTCGGTCATGCTGCCGTCCACGAAGATCTCGTCCCAGCCGCTGTCGGCGGTGTTGTCGCGGTACTCGCCGTCGGAGGTGCCCATGTGCACCATCTGCTCGTACGCGTGCAGCGAGCTGAGGTGGATCAGCCAGTGCAGCCGGTCCTTGGTCCCGAACGTCTCCTCGTACAGGAAGACGCTGGCGACGCCGACCTGCTTGGCGGTCACCATCTCCGCCATCATGCGGGCGAACTTGCGCCCCTTGGCGTGGGAGCCGTTCCTGACCTGCGCGGTCCGCTCGACGATCACGCCGGCCGTGGCCGAGTTGATCAGATCCGCCGCGGGTACCGAGGTCTGCTGCTCGGCCGGCGGGATGACGGGATTCGGGTTGGTCATCGTTCCACTCCGTCTGTCGGCTTGTTCGTCACGCTAATGAGGGGCCGCCGTGCTGCCTGCTCAATAGTGAGCAGGGGCTTCACAGCGGGATGTTGGTGTGGTCGCCGCGCAGCGGCACGGCCTTGAGCAGGGCTTCGGCGAGCCTCAGCCGGGTGCCGGCGGGCTCGATCACCTCGTCCACGACGCCGATCTCCACGGCCTTGCCGACGCCGCCGGCCTCCCGTTCGTGCTCGGCGACGAGCCGGCGGCGCAGTTCCTCGCGGCCGTCCTCGGGGCCGTCGCGCAGCTTCCTGCGGTGCAGGATGTCCACGGCGGCCTCGGCGCCCATGACGGCCACCTCGGCGGTGGGCCAGGCGTAGACCGCGGAGGCGCCCAGGGCGCGGGAGTTCATGGCGACGTACGCGCCGCCGTAGGACTTGCGCAGCACCAGCGTCACCCGGGGCACGACGGCCTCGGCGAAGGCGTGCAGCAGCTTGGCGCCGCGCCGGACCACGCCGTCCCACTCCTGACGGACGCCGGGCAGGTAGCCGGGCACGTCCACGAGCACCACGAGGGGCACGCCGAGCGAGTCGCACATGCGGACGAACCGCGCGGCCTTCTCGGCCGCCGCCGCGTCGAGGCAGCCGCCCTTGCGCAGCGGGTTGTTGGCGATGACGCCGACGGTCCTGCCGGTCAGCCGGCCGAGCGTGGTGACGAGGTTGGGCGCCCACTTCGGGTGCAGCTCCTCGCCGGGGCCGTCGAGCAACCGGGCGACGATGGGGTGCACGTCGTAGGCGCGGTTGGCGCGTTCGGGGAGCAGGTCGCCGAGCCCGGGGTCGGCGCGGGCCTCCCAGGGGCGCAGCTCGCCCTGGCCGCCGAGCAGGGCGGTGATCCGGCGGGCGGAGCCGATGGCGCCCTCGTCGTCCGGGGCGGTGAGGTGGGCCAGGCCGCTGCGCCTGCTGTGCGGGACGGGGCCGCCGAGTTGCTCCATGTCGACGTCCTCGCCGGTGACCTTGCGGACGACGTCCGGGCCGGTGACGAAGACGCGGCCGCTCTCACTCATGATCACCACGTCGGTGAGCGCCGGTCCGTAGGCCGCGCCGCCGGCGGCCGGGCCGAGCACGACGGAGATCTGCGGGACGACGCCGGAGGCCCGGACCATCGCGGCGAACACCTGCCCGACGCCGTCGAGCGCGGTGACGCCCTCGCCCAGCCGGGCGCCGCCGGAGTGCCAGAGGCCGACGACGGGCGCCCGCTCCCGGACGCCGAGGTCGATCGCCCGGACGATGCCGGCGCAGCCCTCCGCGCCCATCGCGCCGCCCATGCGGCCGGGGTCGGTGGCGTAGGCGACGGCCGGGCCGCCGCCGATGCTGCCCCGGGCGGCGAGCACGCCGCAGCCGTCGTCGCCGGGCAGCGGCCGGACGGTGCCCGGGTCGAAGAGCGCGCGGACCCGGTCCCGCGGGTCGCGGCTCATCCCCAGGTCACCGGGAGCGCGTGGACGCCGTACACGAACATGTCGGAGCGGAAGGGCACCTCCTCCAGCGGCACCGCGAGGCGCAGCCCCGGGAGCCGGGCGAACAGCGTGGACCAGGCGACCTCCAGCTGGGCGCGGGCCAGGAGCTGGCCCATGCACTGGTGGATGCCGAAGCCGAAGGACAGATGCTCCTGCCGGTCGGCGACGTCGCCGAAGCGGCCGAAGTCGAGCCGGTCCGGGTCGGCCCAGACCTCCTCGTCGCGGTTGGCCGCGGCCAGCACCACGACCACGCCCTCGCCCTTCCTGACGAGCCGGCCGCCGACCTCGACGTCGGCGGTGGCCGCGCGGCGGGCGCCGTAGTCGATGACGGTCTGGTGGCGGATGATCTCCTCGATCGCGGCGGGCAGCGCCTCCGGGCGTTCGCGCAGCTCGGCCAGGCGGGCGGGGTTCTCCAGCAGCGCGACGGTGCCCACGCCGATCTGGTTGGCGATGGTCTCGTAGCCGGCCACCATCAGCAGCGTCGCGATGCCGACGACCTCCTCCCGGCTGACCTTGGCCGCCTCGCGGTGGGCGCCGAGGCGGCTGAGCAGGTCGTCGGCGGGCCGCTGCTCGCGCTCGGCGACCAGCCGCTCCAGGTAGTGGCGCAGGTCCTCGCGGACCTTCATGCGCTGCTCGGGCTCCACGTTGCGGTCGCCGATGACCTTGGTCGTCTCGTGGAAGTAGTCGCGGTCCTCGTACGGCACCCCGAGCAGCTCGGTGATGACCTGGGACGGCAGCGGCAGGGCCAGCGTCTGGACCAGGTCGGCCGGCGGCCCCTGGGCGGCCATCTCGTCGACGAGCGTTTCGGTGATGCGCCGGATGGCCGGGCGCAGCGCCTCGACGCGCCTGCGGTTGAACTCCGGCAGCAGCAGGCGGCGCAACCGCGAGTGGTCGGGCGGGTCCATCCTGATGAAGGTGCCCGGCCCCGGGGGCTGCGAGGTGAGCCGGGCCGGGAAGCCGGGGGTGGCGAAGTCGGAGCTGAAGCGGGCGTCGCCGAGCACGGCGCGGGCGTCCTCGTACCGCGTCACCAGCCAGACCTCGCTGCCGTCGAAGTCCAGCCGGACGCGCGTGATGGGCCGCCCCGCCTGAAGGTCCCGGTACTCGGACGGCGGGTCCAGCGGGCACGTCCTGGGGAGGGGGTAGGAGTCCATGTCAGCAGCCTCGCCCGCGCGCCCGCGCCCGTCTGCTCAACTGTGAGCAGGCCCGGACGAGCGGGCCCGTGCGGGCGGACATGGCGATGGCGGGGCCGCGCACGGCCCCGCCACCCGGTGGACCGGGGTCACGCCCTGGCGGCACGCCCCTGGTTGCGCGCGGCCTGCTGGTCCGCCTTGCCCGCCTTCGACCTGCCCATGGACATGTCGCGCAGCGGGACCTCCTTCAGGAACAGGCTGGCCACCAGGCCGATGCCCACCGCGATCGCGCAGGCGAGGAACAGGTCGCCCAGCGCGTCGGCGAGCACCGCCGGCGCGACGCCCTCGCCGCCCTGACCGGCCACGCCGAGCCGGGACGACATGATCGAGCCGAGGATCGCCAGCGAGACCGGCCCGGCGATCATCCGCCAGAACTGGATCTGGCTGGTGCCGACGCCCACCTGCTCCATCGGGATCGCGCTCTGCGTGACGGCCGTGGCCATCGGGAACGCGATGCCGATGCCGACGCCGATGAGCACCATGGCGACGATCGGCAGGCCCTGGCCGCTGTCCGGCCCGACGGCCGACAGGATCAGCAGCCCGGCGACGATGGCGGCCATGGCGAACACGCCGAGCAGCCGGTAGCGCGGCATGGCCGTCATCGCCTTGCCGGCGATCGGGGCCATGAGCATCAGGCCGAGCATCATCGGGATCAGCAGCGTGCCGGAGTGGGTCGCGCTCACGCCGAGCACGCCCTGGTAGAGCAGCGGCACGTAGAAGGCCGTGCCCATCATGGCGAACGCCGAGAAGAAGGCGATCACGGCCATGACGGACACCTGGTTGCTGCGGAACAGCGCGAACGGCACCAGCGGGTTCTTGGCCACCCGCGTCTCGACGAAGTAGAACACGACGAGCAGCACGGCGCCGCCGACCAGCAGCGCGAGCACCTCGGGCGACGTCCAGGCGTGCCCGTCGCCGGTGAGCGTGAGCCCGACCAGGATCGGGACGAGCCCGGCCACGAGCGTGACGACACCGGCGAAGTCGATGTCGCGCCAGCTCGCGCCGCTGCGCACGAACGGCACGCCGATCAGCACGGCGGCGATCGCCAGCAGCCCGACGGGCACGTTGACGTAGAAGACCCAGCGCCAGCTCCAGTTGTCGGTGATGAGCCCGCCGAGCGGCGGCCCGATCACCATGCTGAGACCGGAGAAGCCGAAGAAGACGCCCTGCATCTGGGTGCGGCGCTCCGGGGTGTAGACGTCGGCGAGCAGCGTGAAGACGTTGGCCATCAGCACGCCGCCGAACAGCCCCGCCAGCCCTCGCGCCCCGACGAGCTGGGGCATCGTCTGGGCCGCGCCGCACAACCACGACGCCACCAGGAAGCCCGTCAGGCCGACGAGGAGCACCGGTTTGCGGCCGAACATGTCGCCGAGTTTCCCCGCGATCGGCACGACGACGGCGGCCGCGACGGCGTAGGAGACCCCCACCCACGCGTACATCGACAGGCCGTGCAGGTCGGCGGCGATCCGGGGCATCGCCGCCCCCACCACCGAGACGTCGATCGACGCCAGGGCCAGGGCCAGGAGTGCGCCGATGGTGGCGAACAGCTGGCCGCGCGTACTCGAACCGGTTTGGTTCATGTCATCGCCTCCCTTGTTCTTGGCAGCCGTCCCACTTCTTCGCGGACCCATGCCGCATCAAGCCCACACGAGATCGCCCTCCGGGTCTGCTCAACACTGAGCATCCGGGGAGCGCCGGGCTTCCTACCATCGGCCGCATGACGACGAACCCGGCAGAACTGGTCAGCGCCCGTGCGGGCGATCACGTGGCACTCGTCGTGGACGGCGAGCGCGAGCTGCGGGTGGCGGACTGGACCGCCCGGTCGGAGGAGCTGGCCGCGCGGCTGGCCCCGGTCCGGACGGCGCTGCGGCACGACGACTGGATCGAGCACGCCGTCGCCGCCGTCGCCGTGCACCTGGCCGGCGGCACCGTGCTCGGCCTGCCGCCCGCGCTGCCGGAGGACGAGACGCGGGCCCGCCTGGCCGAGTGCGGGGTGGGCCAGGTCCTGCCCGGCCCCCTGGACGACGCGGCGGGCGCGCGGGACGACGACGTCGCCGAGATCCTCTACACCTCGGGCACGACCGGCCGTCCCAAGGCCGTGGCGGTGCCCGTCGCGAACCTCACCTACGGCCACGAGGGCCGCGGGAAGCTGTTCACCGGCGTGGACGGGGTGCTGGCGGCCGTCCCACTGGGCACGAACGCCGGGCACAGCGCGCTGATGACGGCGATGACCGCCCCGGCGACCACGCACGTGCTGACCGACCTCGGGCCGGAGAACGTGGCCCGCATGCTGGACAAGCTGCGGGTGCCGATGGCGATCGTGCCGCCGTCCACCGCGACCCGGATGGTGGCGCACGGCTGGCACGAGCGGTACGACCTGTCCGGCCTGCGGGCGCTCATGCTGGGCTCGGCGCCGGTGCCGATGGCCACGGTGGCCCGGCTCATGGAGGCGCTGCCGGGCGTGCGGATCGTCATCGGCTACGGCTCGACGGAGTCGGCCCCCGCCTTCGTGCACCGCCCGATCGAGACCGCGCCCACCGAGGCCGACGAAGGGCTGCTGGGCCTGCCGAGCGCGGGCACCGAGGTGAAGATCACCGACGCGGGCGAGATCTGCCTGCGCTCGGCCGCCCCGCGCCGCCGCTACCTGAACGACCCCGCCGCCGACGAGAGCACCTTCCGCGACGGCTGGACCCACATGGGCGACCTGGGCGAGCTGGACGGTGAGGGCCGGCTGCGCGTCTTCGACCGCGCCGCCGACGTGATCACCGCCGGCGGTCGCCGGATCTCCTCGCTGCGGGTCGAGCACGCCCTGCACTGGCATCCCGAGGTGGTCGAGGCCGCCGCGTTCGAGGGGCCGGAGGGCGTCACGGCGGCCGTCGTGCTGCGCTCCCCCGTGCCCGAGGACGAGCTGCGCGCCTTCGCCGCCGACCGGCTGGAACCGGCCGAGCGGCCGGCGCGGTACGTCGTCACCGGGTCGCTGCCGCGCGGGCCGATCGGCAAGACGCTCAAGCGCCTGCTGGCGGGTTAGCCGGCGGCCAGTTCGTGCAGCTTGGAGACGGTCTTCCAGTTGCGGGCGGTGGCGGTCACGCCGAGCTTCTTCTCCCAGAAGGCGTAGGACAGCTTGGTGTTGCGCACCCCGTCGGGGCACCAGACGTAGATCTCCCTGCCGACGTGCCGGAACACGTCCGGCTTGAAGGCGTCGGGGTCGAGGGCCTTGATCGGCTTTCCGTCGGGCCTGCTCGACAGGAACGTGACGAGGTAGAGGGCGTCGTCGGCGGCGACGTCGCCGAGCGGGTTCGCCTTGAGGATCTCGCCCAGCTCGGTGCCCGTCCTGGCCAGGACGGGCACCTGGACGCCCAGGTCGCGGGCGAGCGTGGCCCGGATCTCGGCCGCCGCCTCGTCGGGGCTCTTCCCGCTGGTGTAGACGACGTTGCCGCTCTGCAGGTGGGTTCTGACGTCCTCGAAGCCGAGGCCCTCCAGCAGCTCGCGGAGCTGGGCCATGCTCACCATGTTCCGGCCGCCGACGTTCACCCCGCGCAGCAGCGCCACCTGCCTGGACATGTCGCTCAACCCCTTCTGCCCGCCACCGCCTGGGGACGGAACTGCCTGATGCGCTCGACCAGATAAGCCGCGTCGTCCTTTACCCACCAGATGAGCGCCGAACCGTAGGAGTGCTGGCACTGCATGCCGAGGACGTACAGGCCGGGGGCGGCGGTCACGCCGCGGTCCTGCTCGATGCCGCCGCCGTCCGCCACGACGGGCGCGTGCACCCAGGAGTAGTCGTAGCGGAAGCCGGTCGCCCAGACGACGGCGTCGACGTCGGCCGAGCGGCCGTCCTCGAAGCGCATCGTACGGCCCTCGGCGTCGACCGTACGGCCCACGAGCTCGAAGCGGTGCCGCTTGGCCAGCTTCTTCAGGCTGGGCCCGACCAGGATCGTCTTCTTGTGCAGCCGGTCGCGCTCGCCCATCAGCGGCTTGGCGATCAGCCCGAACTTGTCGCCCCACCAGTGCAGCCCCTTGCCCAGGAAGCGGCGGCCGAAGTGCGGCAGCGGCGAGCCCTGCGACAGCAGGACGCGGCGCCCGGCGGCCAGCTCGGGCGCGATCTGGGCGCCGGAGTTGGCGGCGCCGACCACGACGACGGTCCCGCCCGGCACCTGGGACGGGTTGCGGTAGCGGCCGGTGTGCACCTGGAAGACCTCGGGGTCCAGCTTGCCGGCGAGCTCGGGCAGCTTCGGCACCCGGTAGGCGCCGGTCGCGATGATCACCTGCGGCGCCTCGTACGTGCCCTTCGTGGTCTCCAGCCGGTAGCCGCCCTCGATCGGCTCCAGCGACGTGACGCGGGTACCGAGCCTGACCGGCAGGTCGAACTCCTCGCCGTACGCCTCGATGTAGTCGGCCATCTCCTCTTTGCTGGGGAAGCGGTTCTTCCCGCCGGGGAAGCGCAGGCCGGGCAGGGCACAGTACTCGGCGATCGTGAACAGCTCCAGGGAGTCCCAGCGCTGCCGCCACGCCGCGCCGAGGCGGGGTTCCTCGTCGAGGATGACGAAGGGGATGCCGGCCTGCTTCAGGTAGTAGCCCGCGACGAGCCCGCTCTGGCCGCCACCGACGACGATCACTTCAGTGTCCATGCGGCCATCGTCGCGCGCGGGCGCGAGGCGGTCTGCTCAACACTGAGCAGATCCTGACATGCGAGTACGCGGGGCCCCCGGCCCCGCGTACTCGCATGTGTCGGCCCTACTTGAGGTTGAAGTTGAGGGTGACCTCCGCCGAGCCGTCGGTCTTGGAGACGTACCCTCCCTTGCCGCTCAGGCCCTTCAGCTCGTCGGTGCCGGAGTTCGGCACGACGGACCAGTCGGCCTTGGCCACGCCGCCGTCGAAGGTGCCCGTCGCCTGCAGCACGAAGGAGCCCTTCTTGCCGCGTACGCTCCCCACGACCTTCTGCAGGCCGACGAAGCTGGCCTCGGTGTCGCTGGCGTAGGCCATCAGGTACTCGGCGTGGCCCTCGCCCTCGATGTCACCGCTCCAGGCGTTGGTGACGTGGGCCTGACTGAGCTTGGGCTGGCCTTTCTTCTCCTCGTAGGGCTTCTCGTCCCATCCGGTGATCTGGTACGAGCCCTTACCTTGGGTGGTCATGTCAGCTCCCTTTTTTGCTCTCTTTTTCGCTACCCCTGACCCTGGGCGCTATGCGTCGGCCGTCGGTCAACGCTCACGCCCGAGGACTATGCAGGTGTTGAAGCCGCCGAACCCGAAGCTGTTGGACAGCGCGTAGCGGATGTCGGCGGCGCGCAGCCTGCCGGGTGCGAGCCGGCAGTCGCGGTTGATCGGATGGCGCAGGTTGAGGTTGGGGTGGACGAAGCCGCGGCGCATCTGCACCACGGTCGCGATCGCCTCCACCACGCCGGCCGCGCACATGCAGTGGCCGACCAGCCCCTTGGTGGAGTTGACCCACGGCCGGCCGAAGCTGTCCCCCAGCGCCCTGCGCAGCGCGGCCAGCTCGGCCACGTCGCCGCTGGGCGTCGCCGTGGCGTGGGCGTTGACGTAGTCGATGTCGCGTGGTCCCACTCCGGCGTTGGCCATGGCGTTGACCATCACCTTGGCCTCGCCTTCCTCGCGCGGGTCGGGCAGGCTGTTGGCGTCCAGCTTCAGGTCGTAGCCGCACAGCTCGGCCAGCGCCGTCGCGCCGCGGGCGGCGGCCGAGCGGCCGCTCTCCAGCACCACGCACCCGGCCCCCTGACCCGGCACGAACCCCTCGTGGTCCTCGTCGAACGGCCGGCACCTGGCCTGCTGCGGCTCCTCGACGCCCGCCACCGCGCCCAGCGTGGCCAGGCCGCGCTTCTCCATCGGCGACAGGTCGGTCATGGCGCCCACCACCAGGCAGACGTCCACGGCCCCCGACTCCACCAGCCGGCTGCCGTTGATGATCCCCACGTTGCCGCTGGCCGAGGCGCCGCCCACGGTGTAGCCCTCGCCCCTGATGCCGAAAACCTGGCTGAGCGTGCCCACCCGGTCGGTGTCCATGAAGTGCAGGGCGAACCTGGCCGGCAGGTGGGCGGGGTTGTCCTCGTACTTGGGGTGCAGGTCGTGGGCGTAGCCGGAGCTGAGGTTGTGCCCGGCCACGACCAGGCCCATCCGTTCCGGGTCGGCCCGCGCCTCGTGCAGCCCCGCCTGCTCGTACGCCTGCATGGCGGCGACCAGGTCCATCTGCAGCGGCTGCGGCGAACGGCCGGCCGCGCGCAGGGCGCTGCGCGCGATCTCCTCGGGCAGGCGGCGGGCGGCCACCGCGTTCTGGAAGCGGAAGCCCCTGACCAGGGCGGCCAGCCGAGGGCCGCCGTCGCCGGGGTCGGGCACCGGCCCGATCCCGCACCGGCCCGCCCGCAGCGCCCTGGTGAACGACGGGACGGTCGAGGCGATCGAGCAGACGACGCCCATGCCGGTGACGACGACCCTCATGCGTGCCTCGCCAGCAGGTCCACCAGGGACCGGATGTCGTGCACCTCCTGGAACTCCGACACCGGCACGGTCAGCCCGAGGTCCTCCATGCTCATGGTGACCACGTCGGCCCGGTCGACGCTGTTCGCGCCCAGGTCGGTCAGGGTGCCCTCGGTCGTCACGTCGCCGGGCCGCAGGTCCGGCAGCACCCTCAGGACGTTCTGCTTGACGGTCTCGAAGATCTCCGCGTTTGTCATGGTGCCAGCCATTCGTAGGTTCGGTGGTAGTCCTTCGTCCCGGTGTTCACCAGGAGGTCGCGGTCGAAGCGGGCGCGGCTGAGCAGGTGCTCGTACGCGCCCACGTCGACCTGCCTGTCCCGCTCAGGCACGAGACAGGTGAGGGTGTCGGGCAGCAGCGCCGCGTACTCGTCGAAGCCGAGCTCGCAGCGGCCGTCCAGGTGTTCGCCGATCCGCATCCCGGCCAGCGTGCTCGCCGACTCCTCGTCGACCAGGCCGCTGAAGAACTCCGACGAGCAGCCCGAGCCGTAGGAGTAGAGGCCGACCCGGGCCGGGCCGTCCAGGGCGGCGTGGTCGATCAGGCTGGCCAGGGCCAGGTAGACCGAGCCGGAGCAGAGGTTGCCCACCCGTCTCGGGTAGGCGAGCGAGGGCAGCACCCGCCGCTCGAAGTCCTCCTCGACCGACGCCGTGCCGCCGCCCGACTCGCGCATCAGCTTGCGGTGCGCGGCCTTGACCATCCCGGCGAACGGGGTGTGCATGGCCAGGTGGTCGAAGGTGGTGGCGAAGTCGGCGTCCTCCACCCTGGACCGGTAGCCGGCCAGGCAGCTCGTGAGGCAGTCGAGGTAGGCGAACAGCGAGCGGTCGGAGTCGGCGATGTCGAACGTCGGCCCCGGCCGCGCCGAGTCCATCGTCTCGTAGCTGTGGTTGCCGAACGCCCCCAGATCCAGGTCCAGGACACGCGGCCGGTCGCTGATCAGCACGGCGGCGGCCCCGGCGCCCATGGCGGGCTCGGCGTAGGCGGCCCGCTCATCCACCAGCGCCACGTCCGTCGCGATGACCAGCGCCTTCGCGCCGGGCGACACCCCCGAGGCGACGTACGCGGCGGCGAGCTGGACGGCCGCCGTGGCCGCGTAGCACGCCTGCTTGACCTCCACGACCCGGCAGCTCCTGGGCAGGCCCAGGTACTCGTGCACGTAGGAGGCCACCGACTTGCTGTAGTCGAGCCCGGACTCGGTGGAGGTGATCAGGATCTCGATGCGGTCCTCGCCGGCGGCGATCGGCCGGGCGGCGTTGACGGCGTTCGTCACGGGGTCCTCGAAGGGCAGGCCGACCGAGCGGTTGCGCATCATCAGGTTGCCCAGGCGCTCGGCGTCGAGCCCGCGCCCCTCGAACAGCTCCGGCACCGGGATCTGGGCCAGGCCGCAGTAGACGTTGAGTGCCTCGATTCCGACGTTCACCTCACACGCTCCCACAGGAAGTCGACCAGGGCGTCGACGCTGGGCACGCCGCCGAAGGAGGACAGCGGCTCGCGGACGCCGAGCCGGTCGAGCACGGCCATGATGATCTCGACCCGGTCCACGGAGTCCGCGCCCAGGTCCTTCAGGTGCGCCCGGCCGTCGATCTCGACGCCGGGCAGGATCTCGTCGATCGCCTTGTGCACGACGCCCTCGACGTGTTCACGCGTCGCCATCGGTGTCTCCCCTCCTGAGCACGCGCAGGGTGCTGACCGCGATCACGCGGCCCCGGTCCTCCATGACGAGGTTGACGATCTCCTCGTCCTCGCCCTCGCCGTCCGGCGCCGGCCAGCACTCCAGGCGCAGCCGCAGCACCGAGTCGGCGTTCGCGTTGCCCAGGTAGCAGAGCCGCTGGTCCAGGACGACGCGGCGGAGGAAGTCGGCGACGCCGAGCCCCCTGTGCCGCCAGAAGCGCAGCAGCACCCAGTCGACGATCGCGAAGTAGGAGGCGAAGTAGAGCAGGCCCACGCCGTTCAGGTCCCTGGACGGCTCCACCGGGTAGTCGGCGGTGAACGTGACCGGATCGTCCGGTTTGCGGGCCAGGAACGTGCCAGTGCTCCTGGCGTGGCCGTACACCTTCCTCGGCGAGTACGCGCCGGGCAGCGTCGGCAGGTGCTCGTGCCTGAAGTCCACCGGGGACGACTTGACCAGCCCCTCGTTGCTGCCGGGCGCGCCGCGCGAGATCCACCGGTTGAAGGTCTCGACGTAGATGCAGCCGGGGTCGTCGAAGGCGTAGAAGCGGTCCGGGTCGAGCTCGCCCGTCCGGCCGCCGCCGCGGCCGATGCGGTGCAGGGCGAGCACCGACTCGCTGCCGAAGCCGAACAGCCTGGACGTGACCGCCAGCTCGTCGCCGAACGTCAGCGCGTTGACGTGCAGGTCCCGGCTGCCCCTGACGTGGAAGTAGTAGAACGACAGGTACGTCGGGTCGCCGGCGGCGTTGCGCGCGTCGAAGGCGTTGGTGCCGCACAGCGCGCTGACCGTGTCCCAGGTCCAGTCGCCGACCTCGCCCATGAACAGCGAGCTGGGCCCGCACATGCCGGGCTTGACCACCTCTGTCCTGGTCACGGTGCTGTCGTCAATTCGTTTCATCATGGAACTCGCAGATCAGCCGGTTGACGTGGTCGGGGCTGGTGAGCTGGGGGAAGTGACCCGCGTCGGGGATCTCCTCGTAGCGGGAGTCGGGGATCATGGCGTGCAGCAGGTGCGCGGTCTTGGCCGGGATGACGGTGTCGTACCGGCCCTGGACGATCAGCGTGCGGGCCCGGATCTCGGCCAGCCGGTCGCCCAGGTCCGGGCGTTCGGCGAACACGTCCAGGTAGCGCAGGCCCACCTGCGGGGCCATGCTCTCCGCGCGCAGCAGCAGCCGCATCAGGCCGGCGCGCCGCTTGCGCAGCCGCTTCGATCCGCTGCCCTCGACGACCCGGTCGAAGTCCTGGGTGGCCACCACCTCCAGCTTGTCGATGTCGCCGACCCGGTTGCCGATGCGGCAGGAGCTGCCGATCAGGATCAGCGACTCGGTGTCGTCCGGGTGGTCGAGCGCGTACGTCAGGGCCACCAGTCCGCCGAACGACGCCCCGGCCACGTGCGCGGGGCCGCCCGCCACGTCGTGGCAGAGCCGGGCCAGGCCGCCGAGCGACAGGTCGGCGGCGGCGGTGGTCGCGCCGACGCCCGGATGGTGCACGGACGTCACCCGGTAGCGGTGGGCCAAGCCCTTGAACTGGGCGGCGTAGACGCCGGCGCCGATGTTGAACGGGTGCATGAGCAGCAGCGGCGGTCCCGAGCCTGCGCTGAACAGTTCGACGTCGCCGTCCGGGGTGGTGAGGATCTCGTGTTCGACGTCGGGGTTGTGCTCGCGCAGGATCGCCAGGTTGGGGTTGCCGGCGTCGCTGCGGCGGGCTCCGGGTTTGCCGCGGGTTCCCCGGGGGTTGTCGGCCGCTTCGGGGGTGGTGGGGGCCAGGAGGGTGGAGAGGCGGGCGGCGGCGTCCTTGGCGTCCTCGACGCTCAGGCCGACCGGCACCGCCAGGCGCACCACGCCCTCGCGGCCGAAGTGCGGAGCGCCCCTGATGCCCGTCTCCCGGAAGATCCGTACGTGGTCGGCGTCCTTGAGCAGCACGCAGTGACCGCCGGGCGGGCCCTCCAGCGGAACGCCCGCCTCCGACAGGCCCTGCCGCAGCGCCGCGACCGCGTCCCCCCGGGCGCGTACCTGCTCGGCCACCGTCTCGCGGTCCTCCAGCGCGGCCGCGATGATCCGGCGGTTGGCCAGGCCGACGTCCCTGCCCCAGGTCTCCAGCCGTTCGGCGACCCGCTCGCGCAGCGCGTCGTCGCGGGTGGCGAGCAGGCCGCCGAACGGCACCCCGAAGTCCTTGGACAGGCTGATCGTGGCGCTGTCGGCCAGTTCGAGGATCTCGCGGACGACCTCCCACACGTCCCGGCCGTCCGCGACCGCCACGGCGTTGTCCACCACGCGGGCGCCGTCGACCACCAGCGGGACGCCGTGCCGGGCCGCGGCCTCCTTGACCGCGCGCAGGTTCGCCAGGGACGTCGGCGCGCCGCCGGCCGCGTTGTTCCCGACCTCCACGCAGACGAACGACACCGGCTCGTCCCCGGCCAGCTCCGCCCGCAACGCCTCGACGTCGACCTCCGGGCCGCCGGGGAGCTCGACCGGCTTGAAGCCGTGGTCGGCCAGGTTCAGGAACCACGTCGGGAACAGGCCGTTGTGCAGCACGCGTCCCGGCCGGCCCGGCCACGACCGGCACAGCAGCGCCTCGGCCGCCCGGCCGGAGCCCGTCGGGACGATGCAGGGGAACGGCAGGCCCGTGATCTCCGGGTCCGGGCGGGCGGCCGACCGGTCCGTCAGCCGTCGCAGCCGTTCGGCGATCCAGGGGGCGTCCAGCTCGGCCCAGGAGTCGGTGATCAGGTCGGTGGTGACGTGGTGGGCGGGGACGCGGGCCGGCTCGCCGCCGTACCGGGCCAGCAGCTCGACCCGGGCGGGCTCGGCATCGGCGGGCTCTTCGTTCGCAGACCCTTTGTCGGTGGGTTCGTTGTCGGTGGGGGTTGTGTCGGTGGCGGGGCGGAGGTCGGGGTCGGCGATCATGAGGATGATCTCCGACACCGGCGTGCGGTCCTCCTCTTCCGGCTGGCACAGGTAGATGGGGACGTTCACCGGCCGGAACTTGTTCTTGAACTGGAAGTTCCCCTCGCCGAATATCCCCGCCGACCGCAGCTCGTCCAGCGCCTGCCGCACGTCCGGGGCGGCGTTGGCCGACTCCTCCGTCTCCACGCCGAAGCTGGCGCCGAAGCTGAACATCGAGCATCCCTCGTCCACGAGCTGCTCGATGATCTGCACGATCGCGAACTCCAGCCCGCCGAGCGGCATGCCCTTGGGGTAGAACTCGACGTCCAGCAGGTAGCCGTTCTCCGACGGGATCTTCGTGATGACGACCGCGTTGGCCACCTCGTCGTCCAGGTAGGTGACGAAAACCCGGTGCCTGCGGTCCAGGCGGCCCTCCTCGATCTCCCGCCGGACGACCGACACGTACGGGTTGACCATCTGCTTGCGTCCGGCCCACTCGTCCACCAGCCCGGCCAGCCTGCGGTCCATCGCGGGGTCCTCGCCCGAGCGGTACTCGGCCGTCCGGCACTCGCCCGCCTTGCAGAAACGCCGGACCATGTACCGCAGGCGTTCCATCCGCCCGCCCTTCAGCGTGAAGGACCCCAGGTCCTCCAGCCGCTGCACGGCCCCGAACGGCGTCGCGCTGTACGGCTCCCCGCCCACCTCGCGCACCGGCAGGAGGGACAGGAAGTTGGGCCGCAGGCCGCGCGCCTTCGCGTAGGCGGTGTACTCCTCGACCAGCTCGTGGAAGTACTCCTCGGAACCGGCGTAGCTCCAGGCCAGCAGGTTGCCGGCGTTCTCGGAGACGTGCAGGTAGCCCTTCCTGGCCGAGCCGATGAAGGCCAGGGGCGCGATGTCACGTCCGGCCAGGCCGCCTTCCTTGGCGTGCCGGCGGTCGATGTCGGCCACCAGGGCGCGCAGGTCCGGGTGCCGGTGCAGGTCCCGCTTCAGCAGCACGGCCGGCTCGCCGTCGCGTGCCCGCGTCTCGTGCGTGGCGAGCCCGTCCTGCTCCTGCGGGGGGTGCACGGACTCGACGCCGCGCTCGTCGTGCAGGTGCGCGGCCAGGTCGGCGAGCGTGGGATGGTCGAACAGGAGGGTCTTGCGCAACGCGCCGACCTGCTTCTCCAGGACGCTCACCACGCGCAGCATCTCGAAGGAGGTGAGGCCGTTGTCGGCGAAGCTGCGGCGGGGGTCGAGCGCGCGCTCGGTGATCGCGCCCACCAGCTCCGCGAGCCGGCCCTCCAGGTCGGACGCCTCCTGTCGCGCGGGTTCCGGGGGCTTCCGCCGCGTGGATTCCGGGGCCTTGCGTCGCGCGGGGTCGGGGGCCGGTTTCCTGGTGGGCTTCGGGGCGGGGTCGGGTTCTCGGGTCGGGGTGGGGGCGGTGGATTCGGTGATGGCTGATTCCACGGCGCGGGCGAGCCGGTCCACCGTGTCGTACTCGTACAGCTCGGCTGCCTGGAGGTCGAGGGAGAAGGCGGTGTTGATCGCCTTGACCAGTTCCATCCGGAAGATGGAGTCGAGCCCCAGCTCCTCGAAGGGGGTGTCCACGTCCACGCCGTCGGGGTCGGCGTCCAGGATCGTGGAGAGCCGCTCGCGCAACATCTCCTCGACCCCGGCGGGCCCTCCGGCGGGCGCGGCCGGCGTCTCGTCCGGCCGCGTGGCCTCCGTACGCGCGGCGGGGGCGGGCGCGTCCGGCGTCCTGCCGCCCTTGGCGGCGCGCAGGCGCACCTTCCCGTCGCTGGTCCGCCGCACGGCCCCGCCGTTCTGAGCGACGGGCGGCGCGGCCGGCCCGACGGTCCCGGCGTCCTGGACGGCGGGCGACTCGGGGGCGGTGAACCAGTGCTCGACGCGGGCGAAGGGCGGGCCGGGCAGCGAGACCCGCACCGGGCGCGGGCCCTGCCACAGCCCCTGCCAGTCCACCTCGCTGCCGGAGACCCACGCCTCGGCCAGGTCCTCCGGCCCGGTCCCCCACGGCGCCGGGGCGTCCCTGCGGGCGGTGCCCCTATGCACGCCCGCCGGCTCGCCGCTCAGCGCCCGGACCGCCTGCTCTCGATCCGTGACCACCACGGCCAGCCGTTCGGCCAGGTGGCGGCGTCCGTTCTGCAGGGTCCAGGCGATGCGGTCGAGGCCGATCTCCGGATGTTCCCGGATGTGACGGGCGACGTCCCGCGCGTACTCCTCCAGGGCTTCGCGGCGGCCCGCCGACAGGACCAGCACCCGCGGCTCCCCCGCCGTCTCCGCCGGGATCGGCTGCCGGTACGCCTCCAGCACCACGTGCGCGTTCGTGCCGCCGAAGCCGAACGAGCTCACCCCGGCCACCCGGTCCGCCCCGTCCCACGGCGTGAGCCGCGTGTTGATGGTGAACGGGCTCCCCTCCAGCCGCACGTACGGGTTGGGCCGCTCGTAGTGGATCGACGGCGGCAGGGCCCCGTGGCGCATGCAGAGCAGCACCTTGAGCAGCCCCGCGATGCCGGCCGCCGCCTCCAGATGGCCGATGTTGGTCTTCACGGTGGCCAGGGCGACGTGCGGGACGTCCGGCGCGGGCCGCCCCCGGTCGGCGTACAGGCGGGCGAACGCCTTCTTCATGCCCTCGATCTCGATCGGGTCGCCGAGCCTGGTGCCGGTGCCGTGCGCCTCGATGTAGGTGACGCGGGAGGGGTCGACGTCCGCCTTGCGGTAGGCGTCGACCAGCACGCGCGCCTGCGCCTCGGGGTTGGGCGCGGTGAGCGAGCTGGCCCGCCCCCCGTGGTTGACCGCGCTGCCCCTGATCACGGCGAGGATCTGGTCGCCGTCCTCCAGCGCCGTCTTCAGCGGCTTGAGCAGGACGGCTCCGCAGCCCTCGCCCCGGCCGTAGCCGTCGGCGCGCTCGTCGAACGTCTTGCAGACGCCGTCCTCGCTGATCATGCCGGACTTGGCGAACGCGATGTAGAGCCCCGGGCTCAGCGTCAGGTTGACGCCGCCGGCGATGGCCGCGTCGCACTCGCCGCCCTCGATGGCGCGGACCGCGTGGTGCAGGGCGACGAGGGAGCTGGAGCAGGCGGTGTCGACCGCCTCGCTCGGGCCGCGCAGGTCCAGCAGGTGGGAGACGCGGTTGGCCAGGATGCAGTCGGCCACGCCGCTGGCCGTGTGGGCCTCGACCGGCACGCCGTACTCGCGCAGCAGGTCGTCGTAGTCGCACGCGGACACGCCCGCGAACAGGCCCGTCCTGGTGCCGGCCAGGTCGGCGGGGCGGTGGCCGGCGTCCTCGACGGCCCGCCAGACGGTCTGGAGGAACAGCCGCTGCTGCGGGTCCATCATCGCCGCCTCCTTGGGCGAGATGCCGAACAGCGCGGCGTCGAAGGAGCGGACGTCGTCGAGGAAGCCGGCGCGGACGTTCGCCGTCTCGGGGTTCTCGCGCAGCTCGCGCCGGTCGTCGGGGACCGGGCGGGTGAGGTCGTGGCCCTCGGCGAGGTGACGCCAGAAGTCGTCCAGGTCGGTGGAGCCGGGGAACAGGCCCGCCATGCCGACGATCGCGATCCCGCCCGTCACGGCCCTCTCCGTCGCGGTGCTGTCTGTCGCGGCCCTCTCTGTCACGGTGCTGTCCGTCGTGGCCGGGGAGGTCCCGGCGCCGGGGGGTGGGGGCGTGGTCACGGTCTCCGGCGCCGGGCCTGGCTCGGCGTCCTCCTGCCGCCCGGCAGGGGCGGCGGGAGGTTCTTCGGCTGGCTTCTCTGGAGGGCTGGGTGAGGCGTGGGCGGCGGCGAGCTCGGCCGGGTGCTCGGCGAGCAGGTGCTCGCAGAACGTGGCCAGGTCGGTCGCCTCGAAGAGCACGGTCGGCAGCAGGTCCAGCTTGTACCGTTCGTTCACCTGGTCCACCAGCTCGGCCATGGAGATCGAGTCGAACCCCATGTCCATCAGCTCGGCGTCGAGGTCCACGTGCTCCTCGCCCACCATCAGGAATCCGGCCGCCGCGCGGCGCAGCTCCGCCCGGACCGCCTCGGTCAGATCGTCGTCGGGCCCGGTCGTCTCCGGCGCGGACATGGGCTCACTCATCTCCATAACCTCGGATTCGGGGGTCGCGGGCGGCTGGGAGCGTTCGGGGGCGGGCTCGGAGGGGCCTTCGACGACGGCGAAGCTCGTCTCGGCCCCGGCCAGCCCTCTGGCGAAGGCGGTCAGACCGGCGGCGGTGCTCATCGGGACGCTGCCCCAGCGGCGTGCGAACAGCCGGCGGGTGGCGTCGTCCACCTTCATGCCGCCCTCCTCCCACAGCGGCCAGCCGACGGCGAGCGTCCTGCCGTGCCCGAGCCGCTCGCGCAGCTCGGCGAAGTGGTTGAGGAAGGCGTTGGCGTAGGCGTAGTCGATCTGCCCGATGTTGCCGGTCTCGGCCGCCACCGACGAGAACAGCGCCAGGAAGTCCGGCGGCTGCCCGCGCAGGGCCTCGTCGAGCAGGACGGTGCCGAGGATCTTGGGTCCCAGTACGGCCCGCGTGTCCTCGGGACGTTTGCGCACGGCCCGCGCGTCCAGGTGGATGCCGGCGGCGTGGATGACGCCGTGGAAGGGGCCGTACCGGTCGCACAGGTCGCGCAGGTCGGCGGCCGAGCACACGTCGGCGCGCACGTAGACGGCGGGCAGCCCGGCGATCCGGCGCGCGATGTCGTCGCCGGGGCCGGACCGGCCGGTCAGGACCAGCTTCGCCGCCCCGCGCTCGGCGAGGAAACGGGCGAACGCCAGCCCGATGGCCCCGGCGCCGCCGATGATCAGGTACGTGCCGTCCGGCCGGACGTCCAGCCCGGGTGGAGGCGGCTCGTACGGTTCCATGCCCTTCAGCAGGCGGGCGCCGTCGCGGTAGGCGACCTCGGAGACCCGCTGCTCGGGGGCGGTTCCGGCGGCGGGCGCGCGCAGCTCGGCCGCGACCTGCGCCGGGGTGGCGCCGGTGACGCACACGCCGCTGAATCCGGTGTGCTCCAGGGCCAGCGTTCTCAGGGCGGCGGCCAGGGCGGTGTGGTGAGGCTCGCCGGCCTGGACGGACACCACGACCCGGAGCGGACCGCCGTCTCGCAGGACGGCTGTGGACGTCCGGAGCAGGGCCTCGAAGGCGGCGGTCCCGGGGAACGGGTCGGACGGGGCGATCACGATCGCGTCCGGGGCCCGGCCCAGGTCACCGACCGAACGTCCGCCCCTTGCGGCGTCCGTCGGAGATGCGTCGCCGGGGTGGAGCCGGAGGCCGCCGAGTGCTTCGGCGAGCCGGTCGTCCTCGGTGAGCACTACGAGCGCTTCTGGTTCCCGGGTTCCTTCGGGGAGGGGGGCGGGCGTCCAGAGGGGCCGCAGGTAGGTGCAACGCCCGTCAGCGGCTCCCGCCTCGCTCGGGGAGCCCTCTCCAGAGCCCGGCTTGGGAGCGGGACCGGCGGCCGGCGCGGACGTCAGCCCAGAGACGGGCTCGGGAGCCGGCGCGGCGGCCACCCCGGAGCCAGGCTCGGGGGTCGGCTCAGGGGTCCGAGCGGAGGTCGCCGTGGACAGGCCGGGGGTGGGGGTTTGGTCGGAGGTGGGGGTTTGGGTGGGGGTGGAGGGGAGCCAGTAGGGGCGGTGGTCGAAGGGGTAGGGCGGGAGGGTTACGCGGCGCGGGTGGGGGGCGGGCCATTTGCTGCCCCAGTTCACCCGGGCGCCCGCGACCCACCCCGCCCCGAGCCCCTCCGCGCCGTCCTCCGGCGGAGGCTGGTCGGCGCCGGTCTCCGCCGTCCCCACGAGGACGCCGTCCGCCTCGCCGTCGTCGGCGAAGGAACGCAGCCGGGCGGCGAGCTCGTCCAGGGTGGCGGCCCGGACGGCGAGCCGTTCGGGCAGCTCGGCCCGGCCCACCTGGGTGGTGTAGGCCAGCTCCGCCAGCCCGGCCCGCCCGCTCGCCGCGACGTCGGCGACCCGGCCGGCCATGGCGCGGAGCTGGTCGCGGGTACGGGCCGACAGCAGGATCACCTGCTCGGCGGCGTCGGCGGGCTCGGACGGCGTCCCGGCGGTGGGCACGTACTCCTCCAGGACCACGTGCACGTTGGCCCCTCCGGCGCCGAACGAGCTGACCCCCGCGCGGCGCGGGAACGTCTCGCCGTCGAGGACGGGCCGCCGCCAGTCGGTCAGCCGGTCCGGCGGCCGGAAGGGGGACGCCGAGAAGTCGATCTTCGAGTTGGGCGTCTCCAGGTTCGCGCAGGGAGCCACCTTGCCGTGCTGGAACTGCAGCAGCACCTTCGTCAGCCCGGCGATGCCCGCCGCGCCCTCCAGGTGCCCGATGTTGGCCTTGACGGAGCCGACCAGCCGGTCCACGCCGTCCCCATCCCCGCTCCCGGCCTCGTTCCGGGGAACGTGGGAGGTGAAGGCTCTGGTCAGGCTGGCGATCTCGATGGGGTCGCCGAGGGCGGTGCCGGTGCCGTGCGCCTCGACGTAGGAGATGGTCCGAGGGTCCAGCCCCGCCCGCCGGACCGCCTCGGAGACCAGGTCGGCCTGCGCGCTCGGATTGGGCACGGTGTATCCGGCGGTCTTGCCCCCGGCGTTGGCGAAGGCGCCCTTGATGACGCCGTAGATCCGGTCGCCGTCCGCCTCGGCGTCGGCCAGGGGCTTGAGCAGCACCGCCCCGACGCCCTCCCCCGGTACGAACCCGTCCGCCGCCTCGTCGAACACCTTGCAGGCGCCGTCGGCGGCGAGCATGTTCAGCGAGCAGAGCGCGACGAAGTGGGCGGGGTGCAGGATCAGGTTGACGCCGCCCGCGATGGCCTGCGCGCACTCGCCGCGCCGCAGGCTCTCGCAGGCGAGCTGGAGGGCGGTCAGCGACGACGAGCAGGCCGAGTCGACGGCGAGGCTCGGCCCGCGCAGGTCGAAGAAGTACGACACCCGGTTGGCGATCGACCAGTACGCCGAGTGCGCCCCCGCGTACCTGCCGTCCGGCCAGCCCTCGGCCGCCGCCATGCGCCCGTAGGAGCCGTACATGGTGCCGACGAAGACGCCGGTGCTCGGCTGCCTGGTGTGCTCGCTCAGGTAGCCGGCGTCTTCGAGCAGGGTCCAGGCGGTCTCCAGGAACAGGCGTTCCTGCGGGTCGGTGATCTCGGCGTCGCGCGGCAGGATGCCGAAGAACGGCGCGTCGAACTGCTCCACGCCCTCGATGAAGCCGCCCCACTTGCTGTAGGTGCGCTGCTTGCGTCCGCGTTTGGGGTCGTACAGGGCGTCCAGGTCGAAGCGGTCCGCCTCGGTGATGCAGTTCGCGCCCTTCGCGAGGTTGCTCCAGAAGGCGTCCAGATCGGGGGAGGCCGGGTAGCGGCCGGTCATCGCGACCACGGCGATGTCGAGGGCCTGCGTGGCGGGCTCGCGTCGCGTCGCGGCCCGCGCCGGCTCCTCCCGCGCGGGCTGGTCTCCCAGGGCCGCGCGCAGGCGCTCGCCGTGCTCGCCCTCCAGGTACGCGGCCAGCTCCTCGATCGTCAGGTTCTCGAACAGGAGCGTGGACGGCAGCGGCCCGAGGTCCTGCTCGAACCGGTGGATGACGTTCTGGCTCACCAGCGAGTCGATGCCGAAGGTCTCGAACGTGGCGCGCTCGTCCAGGTCGGTGGTGCCGTACTTGAGCACCTCGGCGAACACCCGCTTGACGTAGTCGCGCGCGCCGGTGGCGGCGGCGGTGGTGGACGCCGTCTCGCCCACCAGGACGCACTGGTCGAGCTCCTCGACGGGCGTGCCGGGGATGCCGAGGGTGCGGGCGGGGGTGAGACCGGCCTCCCTGAACGCCCGCTGCCACTGGACCGCGCCGAGCAGCGGGCTGTGCGGCAGGCGCAGTTCCTCGTCCGTGAAGCGCCACCATCCCGGGGTCAGCCCGAACGTGAGGGTCAGGAAGTCGGCCGCCCTGGTCACCTCGTTGACCAGCAGCCGGCCGCCGGGACGCAGCAGCGAGGCGGCGTTGCGCAGCGTCCGGCCGACGTCGGCGGTGGCGTGCAGGACGTTCGTGGCCAGTACGACGTCGTAGGCCCCGGTCTCGAAGCCCTGCCCGGCCGGGTCGCGTTCCACGTCGAGGAGGGCGAGGACGAGGTCCGGGCGGCGTCCGGCGAACTCGCGCTCGCCGTGGCGCAGGAAACCAGCCGAGATGTCGGTGTAGGTGTACTCGACGTCCTGGCCTTCGAGGGCGTCCAGGACGAAACCGGTGCTGGCTCCCGTACCGGCCCCGATCTCCAGGACGCGGCGGGGGCCGCCGCGGGCGGCCTCCTCGGCGAGCAGGCGGTTGAAGTGGTCCGAGACCGCCTGCCCCTTGTAGACCTGCTCGACCAGGCTCATCGAGCCGCCGGGGAACAGCACCTCCATGGGGTCGCGCTCGCCCGCCAGCACGCCGGGCAGCGCCTCGACGCAGGCGGTCAGCAGCTTGACGTGCGGCTCCAGGTCGGGGAACCGGGCCAGCACCTCCTCCGGCGACGCCTCCCGCGCGGGCCGGTCCAGCAGGTCGAGGACGGCGGCACGCAGCCGCCGGCGGTCCTCGCGCACGTTCCCGACGGCTCTGACCCGGTCGGCCGACCGGCGCAGCAGCCCGCGGGCCAGCTCGTCCAGCTCGGCGAACGCCGTCCGCGCCCGCTCCAGCTCCCCTCCACCGCCGGTCCGGGCGTGCTCGGGGGCGAGGTCCGGGGTGCGGACGCCGATGTGGGCCAGTCCCTTCGCGTCCGCCTTGACGACGAGCGCCTGCCGCGCGCCCGACCTCAGGACGGACTCCAGCGCCGCCATGCCCTCCCCGGGCTCGATCGAGCCGATGCCCAGCTCGGCGAACCGGCCGTCGTAGCCGCCTCCGGAGACCGCGCCGACGCTCCCCCAGTAGCCCCAGTTGATCACGCTCACGGGCCGGTCGCGCAGGCTCAGCGCGTAGGCGTCCTCGAACGTGCCCGCGGCCGCGTAGTTCGCCTGCCCGCCCACCTCGACGAACGAGGCCGCGGACGAGAAGTAGGCCAGGAAGTCGAGCGGCAGGCCCGCCAGCGCCTCAGCGAAGACGGCGGCACCGGCGACCTTGGGCGAGAGCACCTGGGTGAACGCGTCGTCGTCCATGTTGGCGAGCGTCATGTCGCGCAGCACCAGAGCGGCGTGGAAGGCGCCGTGGAGCTCGCCGAACCGCTCCCGCGCGACCTCGACGGCCCCGCCGAACGCGGTCCGGTCGGCCACGTCGGCCCGCAGGTACACGGCCCGCCCGCCGAGCGACTCGATCTCGGCGAGCTGGTCGCGGATCTCCGGAGTGATTGCCCGCCGTCCGACCAGCGCCAGCCGTGCTCCCACGGTGGCGGCCAGATGCCTGCTCAAGGTGCGTCCGAGCCCGCCGGTCCCGCCCACGATCAGGTACGCCCCGCCGTCCCGGTACGGCCCGTCGCCCTCGGCGGGCAGGGGCAAAGGTTCCAGGGTGCGGACGTGGCGGTGGCCGTCGCGGAGGGCGACCAGCTCGTCGGCGCAGCTCTCGGCGCGTACCAGGCGGGCGAGGTCGGCGGGCGGCCATGGCCCGGTGCCGACGTCGATGGTGGCGACCGTCCAGTGCGGGTGCTCGGCGGCCAGAGCCCTGGTCAGGCCGATCACGCCGGCCGCGTGCGGGACGATCTCCTCGTCCCCGGCCCGCACGGCTCCGGCGACGACCACCTTCACCGTGGGCGTCCACCCGCCCCGGCCTCGCTCGGAGAGCCGCTTGACCAGGCGGAACACGTCGTGGGTGGTGGGGTCGTCGGCGGGCGGGCCGTCCGGGCCGGTCAGGGCGAGGACGTACACCGTGTCGTACCGTCCCTCCGGCGGGGCGGGCGGGGCCAGCGGCGCCAGGCGGCCGTCCTCGTGCTCGTCCAGCAGGGCACGGGCCAGCGGTTCGGCGGCCGGGGTGTGCAGGACGAGCGCCCGTCCGCCACCGGCCTCCTCGGAGGCGACGGCGGGTCGCGTCCTGTGCCAGACCGGGGCGAAGGTCATGCCCTCCGCCGACGGACGAGCCGGTCGGGCCGGTCGGGTCCGCAGGACGACCCCGCGGAACTCCGCCCTGACCTGCCCTTCGGCGTCGGCGAGGCGGACCGTGTAGCCGTCCCGGCCCTCGTCGGTGACGTGGGCGTAGGAGGGGCCGGTGATCGGGCCGTCCAGCTCGGCCGACTCCACGCTGAACGGCATCGCGGGCTCACCGTCCTCGGGACGCAGCGCCGCGACGGTCTGGAGGGCGCCGTCCAGGAGCGCCTCCCAGCGGGCGCCGTCGCGCAGCACGCCGAGCGCCTCGCCGTCGCCGACGCGGACCTCGCGCAGCACCCGGAACCCGGGCCCGTAGTGCAGCCCGGCACGGTCGAAGGCGCGGTAGAGGTCGTCGGCCGGACGACTGTCCGCGCAGCGCGCCCCGATCGCCGCGACGTCCAGCGGGCGCAGTGCGCCGTCGCCGGTCCGCAGGGTGCCGCGCGCGTGCCCGTCCAGCTCGAAGCCGCCGTCGTCGTGGACGACCACGTCCAGGGGACGGGCCTCGCGCACCTCGAACGGGCGCAGCCACCGTACCCGCTCGAACCGCACCGGACCGGACAGCCCGCCGCGCTCGGCGGCGATCGTCAGGAAGGCCACGCCGGGCAGCACGGGGGTGTCGCCGATCCGGTGGTCGGCGACCAGCAGGTCGTCGGGGCGGATCCGCGTGTCTCCGGTGGGCGGGGTCGGGTGGCCGTCGCGGCCCACCCAGTGGCGCCGGTCGTCCGCGAACGGGTGGCCGGGCAGCGGCACCCGCCGTCCGCCCGCCGTCAGGTCTTCCCAGTCGTCCCAGGAGAGGTCGTCGCCGCCGGTGTACCGCGCGGCGAGGCGTCCCGCCTCGCCGGATGCCGGGCGGGCGCCGTCGCGCAACTGGCCGCGCAGGTCCGCGAGATCCCCGGCGACGTACGCGCACCGGGCCCCCGCCAGGTGCGGCCGGCCCACGGCGAGCGTACGGGCGACGTCGCGCACGTCCAGCTCCGGGTGGGCGTCGAGGTGGCCGGCCAGGCCGGTGCGCAGCCGCGCCAAGGTGCTCTCGTCCGGGGCCGACAGGGGCACGACGACGTCCTCGCGCCCGCCGGCACGCGGTTCGCGGGAGGGCGCCTCGGCGACCACGACGTGGCAGTTCGTCCCGCTGAAGCCGAAGCTGCTCACGGCCGCCACCCGCTCGCGCGAGCCGCCGGCCGTCCAGGGCGACAGCTCGGTGACCACTTCGAGCGCGCCGTCCGCGAAGTCGATCTTCGGGTTGGCCCGGGTGAACCCCGGTGACGGCGGCAGTTGCCGGTGCCGCAACGCCAGCAGCGTCTTGAGCAGCCCGCCGATCCCGGCCGCCATGGTGGTGTGGCCCACGTTCGCCTTGAGCGACCCGATGCGGCACGGGCGCTCCCGGTCCGCGCCGAACACCTTCGCCAGCGCCTTGACCTCGATCGGGTCGCCCAGCTCCGTCCCGGTGCCGTGCGTCTCGACATAGTCGACCGCGCCGGGGCCGATCCCGGCCCGCCGGTGCACCTCGGTGAGCAGTTCGGCCTGGGAGGAGGCGCTGGGGGCGGTGATGCCGTTGCTCGCGCCGTCGCCGTTGACGCCGCTGGCCCGGATGACGCCGTGGACGTGGTCGCCGTCCGCCAGCGCCCGGTCCAGGCGCTTCAGCACGACCACGCCGACGCCCTCGCCCAGCACGATGCCGTCGGCCGACTCGTCGAAGGGCGCGCACGTCCCGGTGGGCGAGAGCATCCCGGCCTTGCTGCACCAGATGTGCATCCTCGGGGTGTTCATCACCGCCACCCCACCCGCGATCGCCGCCTCGCACTCGCCGCGCCGGATGCTCTCGCAGGCCAGGTGCACGGCCACCAGCGAGGACGAGCACGCGGTGTCCACGGCCATGGTCGGCCCGCCGAAGTCCAGCAGGTACGCGATCCGCGCGGGCAGCACCGACGAGGCGTTGCCGAGGAAGGCGTGCCCGGTGTCGTCGCGGCCGGCCGCCGCGAGCAGGCTCGCGTAGTCGCCGGCGCCGCAGCCGACGAAGCAGCCCCACGGTCTGCGGCCGGACCTGCCCGCGTAACCGGCGTCCTCCAGGGCGTGCCACGCCTCCTGGAGGAACAGCCGCTGCTGCGGGTCCATCGTCTCGGCCTCCAGCGGCGAGATGTTGAAGAAGCCCGCGTCGAAGGCGTCGACATCGGTCAGCATGGCGGCCCATTTGCTGTACGTCCGGCCGGGCGCCATGCGGTCGGCGTCGTACACCCGCGAGACGTCGAACCGCTCGGGCGGGACCTCGCGGATACTGCACCGGCCGTCCGCCAGGTTCCGCCAGAACGCCTGGAGGTCGGGCGCGTCGGGGTAGCGTCCGGCCATGCCGATGACGGCGATGTCCTCCTCGCGGGCGGCGGGCTTCTCGGGCTTCCCGGGCTTCTCGGTGGGCCGCACCGCCTCCAGGGTGATCGTGCCGGTGCGCTCGGGGGGCTTTTCCGCCACGGGTTCCGGCTTCGCGCGGTCGCCGTCGAGCGAGGGCAGCCGGACCCGTCCCGCCTGGTCCGGGGTGGGTTGCTCGGGGACGAGAGGGCGCTCCTGCGGGGTCTCCTGTTCGGGGGCCGGACGCGGTGGGGGCACGGTGAGGCGGTCGGCGGCCACGGCGTCCCGGACGGCCTCCACCAGCGCGGGGACGGTCGGATGGTCGTAGACGGCGACGGAGTCGAGGTCCAGCCCGAAGCTGCGGTTCAGGTCCCGGACGATCTCCACGGCCCCGATCGAGTCCAGCCCCATCTCGCTGAAGCTCAGCGAGTCGTCCACCTCGTGGGCCTGGAGGTAGAGGTGGCTCATGAGGGTGCCCTCGATGACCCGCCGCACCTCCCCCGGCTCGGGCCCGCCCTTGGGGGCCGCCGGGTCGGCAGGCGTGGCCGGGTCGGCAGGCGTGGCCGGGTCGGCGACTGCGGCCTTGGGGGGCTCCGGGGTGGCGGCTGCGGCCTTGGGGGGCGCCGGTTCGGCGGGGGTGGTCGGTTCGGTGGGTGCGGCCTCGGGGGTGGCGGCCTTCGAGGGGGTGCCCTTGAAGGTGTCCACCTTGGCGAAGTAGTCGTCGACCCGGGCCAGCGACTCCTGCCCGAGCACGCGCTCGTGCATCCCCGACTCCCCCGCGATGACGCCGGGCAGCCGGTCGAGCACCCGTCCGGCCAGCTCGGACTTGAGCGCCCGCAGGGCGGGCAGCGGCAGCGCGGCGATCGAGCGGGCGTGCCTGAGCGCCGCCTTCAGCACGGCGGCCTGCGGCAGGACGGTCACCCCCGCCCCCCGCCGGGCCAGCTCCTCACCCGTGACGGAACGGCCGGTGTAGAGCATCTCGTGCGCCGCCGACCGGCCGAGCCGCTCTTCGAGGATGTACGTCGCGCCCATCCCCGGCGTGAAGCCGAACTTCATGAAGTTGGCGCTGTAGACCCCTTCGGCCGCCATGACGACGAGGTCGGCGAACAGCCCGAAGGCCAGCCCGCCGCCCGACGCGTGCCCCTGGACGGCGGCGATGACCGGCCGGTCGCACCGCAGCAGGCCCTCGTACAGGAAGGGCACGTCCGTGAAGCGACCCTGGCCGCCGGCGAGCGTGCGCAGCGCCTCCGGGGTGGCGCCCATGCTGAAGACGTTGCCGCTGCCGGTGAGCACGACCGCCTTGACGTCCTCGCGCCGGGCGATCTCGGCGAACGCGGCCTGGAGGTCGTCGATGAGCTCCCGGGTGAACATGGACGCCCCGGACCCCATCACCACCAGCGCCACCCCTTCGGGCAGCACCTCGAACCGCACCCCTTCCCCGTCCGGCACGAGCTCCACGGCCTCCTCCTCCGGCATGTCCACGGCGAGCGGTCCGACGGGCGTGATGGCGGGAGTGTCCAGCGAGGGCGAGGTGGCGGGCGCTTCCACAGCGGGTGTGGCGCCCAGGGGCGCGGCAGGCGTGGTGGAGCGTTGCCAGCGGCCGAGCCAGCAGCTCTCCTCCTGGAACGGGTAGACCGGCGCAGGCATCAGCCGCCCGCCGTCGTGGCACTCGCGCCACGGCACCTCGGCTCCCGAGGCCCAGGCCGCCGCCACCTCCTCCAGCCGTCCGGCCCGGAACAGCCGGACGCAGTCGTCCGCCGACGGCGTCCCGTCCCCGCCGCCGGTCGGGGAGCCGGTCGAGGAGCCGGTGAAGGAGCCTGGGCCGGGGGTCTCGCCTCGCGCGTACGCCTCCAGCCCGGCCCGCAGCCCGGCCAGGTCGTCCACGACGAGCGCCAGCCGCTCCGCCATGCCGGTACGTCCGACCTGCGAGGTGTAGGCGAGGTCGGCCAGGTCCGTTCCAGGGTCGGCCAGGTCGGCGACGGTGTCGTCCAGCGAGACCCCGTGCCCGAGCTGGATCAGCGCGGCCGGGTCGAGGCCGAGGTCGCCCAGCGAGTCGGCCGGGTCGAGCTGGTCGGCGGGGATGCCGAGCAGCGCGGCCACCCGTTCCGCACCGCCCGGGGACCGTCCCTCCGACGGGAACCCCGGAGAATCGGCCTCCGCCAGGAAGCCGGCCCAGGCGCGGGCGTAGTCGCGCAGCGCCTCCGGCGTACGGGCGGAGAGCACGAACACGCAGGGCCCGCCCGCGCCCGGCCCGGGGGCGGGCTCCGGGGCCTCCTCGACCAGGACGTGCGCGTTCGTGCCGCCCGCGCCGAACGCGCTGACCCCGGCCCGCCGGGGCGTGCCGGCGGCGCGGGGCCAGGGTTCCAGCGCGCGCTGCACGTGGAAGGGCGTGGCGTCGAAGTCGATCTTCGGGTTCAGCTCCTCCGCGTGCAGGGACGGCACCAGCCGCCCGTGCCGGAGCTGGAGCAGCACCTTGGTGAGCCCGGCGATCCCGGCGGCGCCCTCCAGGTGGCCGATGTTGGACTTGACCGAGCCGATCGCGCAGTCCGCGTCCTGCGGCAGGGCCTGGCGCATGCCCTCGACCTCGATCGGGTCGCCGAGCGAGGTGCCGGTGCCGTGCGCCTCGATGTAGCCGATGCTCGCCGGGTCCCAGCCGGACCTGCGGATCGCCGTGCCGATGAGCGCGGCCTGCGAGCGCGGGCTCGGGACCGTGGCGCCGCTCGTCCTGCCGGTGTGGTTGACGGCGGTGGCGGCGATGACGCCGTAGATGTGGTCGCCGTCCGCCCTGGCCCGCGAGAGCGGCCTGAGCAGGACGGCCCCGACGCCCTCGCCGGGGACGTACCCGCTGCCGCCGGCGCCGAAGGCGCGGCACCGGCCGTCCTCCGACAGCCAGTGTCCCTGGGCGAGCTGCAGGTACTTCTGCGGATGGACGGTCGCGTTCACGCCGCCGGCCAGGGCGAGGTCGCACTCGCCGCGCCGCAGGCTCTCGACGGCCAGGTGCACGGCGGTCAGCGAGGAGGAGCAGGCGGTGTCCAGCGCGATGCTCGGGCCGTGGAGGTCGAGGGTGTAGGAGACGCGGTTGGCGATGGAGGCGTGCATGGCCGTGGGGGCGACGCCGCCCTCCCCGCCCTCGACGAGCTGGTAGTGGTTCCACATGACGCCCGCGAACACGCCGACGCTGTGCGCCGACAGCGACTCCGGCGGGTGGCCGGCGTCCTCCAGGGCGTGCCAGCAGGTCTGGAGGAACAGCCGTTCCTGCGGGTCCATGCGTTCGGCGTCGCGGCGGGAGATGCCGAAGAAGGCGGGGTCGAAGCGGTCGACGCCGTCGAGGAAGCCGCCCCATTTGCCGTACGTCCTGCCTCGGGCGCCCTTCTCGGGGTCGTAGATCTCGTCGTGGTTCCAGCGGCCGTCCGGGATCTCCTCGATGCAGTCGCGTCCCTCGGCCAGGTTGCGCCAGAAGGTGCGCAGGTCGGGGGCCTGGGGGTAGCGCCCGGCCAGCCCGACCACCGCGATGGGCTCCTCGACGCGTGCCTCCCGCTCCTCGGTGTACGCCACGGAAGACGCAGGCCGGGGGGCCGGTCGCGGTGGCGCGGCGGGCAGCAGGTCCGGGATGCGGCCGGGGTCGCCGTGCAGCACCGTCAGGACGTCCCCGGTCCCGCTCAGGGCGCGGTCGAGCACGTCGAGGGCGGCCTCGGTGGGCAGCGGGACCATCCCGGTGGCCGTACGGGAGCGCTCGACCGTCTCCGGCCCGACCCGCATCCCACCCTCGGCCCAGTACGGCCACGCGACCGCCAGCGTCCGGCCCGGCCGGTCCCCCCGGGCCGCCCGCCGGCGCGCGAACTCCTCCAGGTACGCGTTGGCGAACGCGTAGTCGGCCTGCCCCGGGTTGGCCAGGGACGCCGACACCGACGAGAACACCACGAAGCAGTCCAGGTCGTCGTCCTTGGTGGCGGCGTCCAGGTGGCGGGCGCTGAGGGCTTTGGCCGCCACCACGGCCTCGATATCGGCGGCCCGCTTGCCCGGGTAGAGCCCGTCGCGGTTGACCCCCGCGCAGTGGAAGACGCCGTCGATGCGGCCGTGGCGCTCCCGGACCGTGGCGAGGGCGCGTTCGACCTGATCCGGGTCGGTCAGGTCGGCGGAGATCTCCGCGTTCCTGCTGACGGGCACGGCCCTGGCCTGGTGGCGGCGTTCCAGGTGCTCGGCGAGGACGCGGCCGATCCCGCCCGTCCCGCCGGCGATCACGTACACGCCGCCCTTCCTGACGGGGACGGCTCCGCCGCCCTCGGAGGGCTCGGCCGGGAGCCAGCGGCGCACCAGGCGTTCGCCCCGCCGGTAGCGGATCTCGGGCTCGGCGGAGGCGTCCCGCAGCGGGTCGGCCTGGGCTGAGGTGGGGGCGGCGGCGGGGTCCAGGCGGATGCTGCGGCAGCGGATCAGCGGGGTCTCGGCGGTGATCGTCCGGGCCAGCGCGCCGACGGCCTCGTGGGCGGGGTCGTCGCCGGTGTGCGCGTACGTGAGGGTGACCGGTCGCTCCGGCTTCGCGTCGAGGACGGCCTTCGCGGTCTCCCAGACGGCCAGGCACGGGTCGGCGGGCTCTCCGGGCGTGGCCCGGATGAGGAGGTGCCGGGAGCCGTCGTACCGGGCGCCGGGGGTGATCTCGCGGTACTCGCCGGGGTCGTCGCCGTCCTGCGGCAGCGGCACCCAGACGTCGCGGAAGCACAACGTCTCGCCCGGCCCCGACGCCGGCTCCGGCGATGGCTCCGGCGATGGCTCCGGCTGTTCCAGGGTGAGGTCGTAGGCGGAGGAGAGGTGGGCGGCGAGGCTGTCGATGTCGCCGTACTCGAAGAGCAGCGTCGGGTAGAGCCGCCGCCCGACGATCTTCTCCAGCCGCTCGCCGATGTCCACGAGCGTGACCGAGTCCAGGCCGAGGTCGTAGAAGCCGGTGCCGGTGGGCACGTCGCCGGGCGAGCGGCCGAGCGGCCCGGCCACGAGCTCGCGCAGGCGTCCGACCAGGTCGCCGGAGCCGTTGTGGCCGGTGGCGGGCGGCTCCGGACGTCCGGGGTCGCCGAGCAGCCGCTCGATCAGCCGGGGCGACCTGATGCGCTTGCACGACAGCCCGCCGAACCCGGCGACGAAGTGTCCCCGCTCGTCATAGAGGCCGAAGTCGTTGGTGATCACGTCGCCGGACGGCGCGATGGTCTCCGGACTCGGCGCGTACACGTGGAAGGCCGCGTCGAGCCGCCGGGGCGCGCGGAACTCGGCGATGTAGACGGGGATGAACGGCTCCTGCCCCGACGCCTGGGTCTGGCCCAGCCCGGCGAGCGTGGCCGCGTCCAGGCGGGCGGGGTGCAGGTGGAAGCCTTCGTGGCCGGGGGCGGGCGACTCCTGCCGCAGCTCGGCGAGCAGGTAGCCGTCGCCGTGGTGCAGCCGGCCGGTGCACTTCATGAGCTCGCCGTGGCTGATGTCCTCGGCCCTGGCGCGGGCGTACAGGTCCTCCATGTCGCCCTGCCGCCGCGCGCCCCGGCGGAGGGCGTCCAGGTCGATCGGGGCGGGCGCGGGGGTGCTCGGCGTGCCCACCTTGCCGGTGAGGTTGCGCCGCCAGTCGGACAGCGGCTGCCCGTCCCTGCTCCAGCGGCTCTCCGCCCGCACGTCCTCGCCCTCGACGGTGACGCGGATCTCGCGGTCGGCCTCCGGCTTGGTGACGATCGCCTCGGTGAACAGCACCTCGCGCAGGACGATCTCACCGGGGTCGCGCCCGGTCGCCATCAGCGTGCGGAACACGAGATCGAGGAACGTCACCCCGGGCATCACGGAGACGTCGTGCACCCGGTGGTTCCGCATGATGAAGTCGGTGTGCTTCAGCGTGGTGTGACACTCGATCGCGGGCATGGAGTCAGCGCCTCCCCGTGGTGATGTTCAGGTCGAGCAGCGAGCTGGCGTCGTCCGGCGGGCCGGGATCGGGCCTCCGGCCAGGGGCGGGGCTTGGGGCGGGGTCGGGGCTCCGGCCGGAAGCGCTGGGCGGGGCGGGGTCGCGCTCCAGCCACAGCCGCCTGCGGCGGAAGACCGGCGCGGGGGCGGGCTCGCGTACCGGCCCCGCACGCAGCCGCGGGTCCGGCTCGCTCAGCACGAGGTGCGCGTTGGTGCCGCCGAGCCCGAACGAGCTGACGCCGGCGACCCTCGGCGAGGGCCAGTCCCGCGGCTCGGTGACGGGCTCGAAGGGCGAGGCGGCGAAGTCGAACCGCGGGTTGGGCCGCTCGCAGGACAACGTCGGCGGGATCCGTCCGTGCTCGACGGCCAGCGCCGCCTTGATCAGCCCGGCGATCCCGGCCGCGCTGAGCGTGTGCCCGATGTTGGTCTTCACACTGCCGATCGCACACGTGCCCGGATCGCCGCCCTCGTGGAAGACGCGGGTCAGGGCTCGCAGCTCTATGGGGTCGCCGATGAGGGTGCCGGTGCCGTGCGCCTCGATCAGGCCGATCTCCCTCGGCCTGCGGCCGGCCGCCGCCAGGGCCCGGCGGACCACGTCGGCCTGGGCCTCGGGGTTGGGCGTGGTGACGCCCATGGTGCGGCCGTCGTTGTTCACGGCGACCGCCTCGATGACCGCGTGCACCCGGTCGCCGTCGGCCAGCGCCGCGCTCAGCGGCTTGAGCAGGACGACCCCGCAGCCCTCCCCCGGCACGAACCCGTCGGCACGCTCGTCGAACGTGTGACACAGCCCGGTGGGCGACAGCGCCTTGGCCGCGCTGAGCTGGAGGTAGTCGTTCTCGTCCAGGAGCACCTCCACCCCGCCCGCGAGGGCGACCTCGGCCTCCCCGGCGAGCAGGCTCTGCGCGGCGAGCTGCACGCCGACCAGGGAGGAGGAGCACGCGCTGTCCACGACGAGGTTGGGGCCGCGCAGGTCGAAGTGGTGGGCGACCCTGGCCGCGATGAAGTTCTGGTCGGAGGCCAGCCCGCCCGGCCGGATGCCGACCCGGCGCCCGTAGTCCGACATCCGGGCCCCCGCGAACACGCCGGCCCGGCGTCCGCGCAGCTCGGCGGGGTCGTAGCCGGCGTCGGCGAGGCAGGTCGCGCAGCACTCCAGGAACATGCGGATGGCCGGGTCGAGGGCGCGGGCCTCGTCCTCGCCCAGGCCGAAGTAGTCGTTGTCGAAGTCCTCGATGCCGTCGACGAAGCCGCCCCACTTGCTGATGCTGCGGCCGAGGGCGGGCTCGGGCGCGTACAGCTCGCGGTGGTCCCAGCGGGAGGCGGGCACCTCGCGCACGTCGCACCGGCCCTCGGTGAGGTTCCGCCAGAACGCGGCCACGTCGGGGGCGCCGGGGAACCGGCAGGCCATACCGATGATCGCGATCCTGCGATCCTCGGAGCCTGCCGGTCGGACGGGCTCCAGAGCAGGGGCAGTGGTCTGGGCAGTGTCCGGCGCGGTCTCCCGGGGCTCGTGCGGGGCGGTCTTCCCCGGGACGCCCGGGACGGTCTTCTCCGGGACGCCCAGGCGGTCGCGGAGCTGCTCCAGCGTCGGGTGGTCCAGCAGCAGCGACGGTTCCAGGCTCTCCCCGAGCCGTTCCTCGATGCGCTGCACCAGCTCGGCCAGCATCACCGACTCGACGCCGAGGTCCCCGAACTCCGCCGTCGGGTCCAGCGCGTCCACGGGGATGCCGATCGTCTCGGAGAACAGCTCGGCCAGCCAGTCGGGCTCCCCGGCCGGCGCGGGCTCGGGGACGGGACGGCGGTCGGGCCGTTCCGGCAGCCTGATCAGCGCCGGGACGTCCACCGAAGCGCCGGACGGCGGGCACGGCAGCACGGTCGCGCCGCGCGGCAACCCGATCACCCGGTCCAGCACCCGCAGCCCCTCCCGGTCGCCGAGGGACGCGAGACCGACGGCCTCGCCGACGTTCGGCTTCCCGCGCGCCCCGCCGGACTCCCGCCATTGCGGCCAGTCGACCGACCGGAACTCGGCCCGGCCGGACCGCCGCCTGACCCCGGCGCAGAGGTCGAGGAAGGCGTTGGCGGCCGCGTAGTCGGCCACCCCTGCGGCCAGCGCCGGCACGGCGGCGCAGACGGAGGAGAAGGTGACGAAGAAGGCCGGACGGTCCCCGGCGCACGCCTCGTCCAGCGCCTCCAGGAGGTCGGCCTTGGGTGCGAGCACGGCCCGCAGGTCGTCGTCGGACTTGTGGGCCAGCGACGGGCGGCCCTGGCTGGAGCGTCCCGCGCAGTGGACGACGCCGCCGATCGGGCCCAGCTCGCGTCGTACGCCGTCGAGGAAGGCGGCCACCCCGGACGGCGGCCCGGTGTGCACGACCACCCGCGCGCCCATGTCTTCCAGGCCGAGGACGGTGGCGACGGCCTCCTCGCCGGAGCCGTCCCACTGGTCGCGCGGCGGCAGCGGCCGGACACCGAGCAGGGCGAGCCGGCGCGCGCCGCGTCCGGCCAGGTGGCGGGCCACCAGCGCGCCCAGCCCCCTGGTGCCGCCGCTCACGACGTAGACGGACTCGGGATCGAGGTCCGGCTCCACGTAGGGCGCGGACAACTCCCGCAGATCTGGACGGAACCGCCCGCCATCGCGGTAACAGACCTCCCCGTACGGCTCGGCGGACGCCCACTCGGCGCGGATCTGCGCGGCCGAGGGCCGGTCGCTGTCCAGCACGGTGGCCGTGACCGACGGGTACTCGGCGGCCAGCATCCGCACGAACCCCGCCATCCGCGCCCCCGCCAGGCTCGGCGGCGCGCCGTCGAGGTCCAGCAGGCCACTGGTGACGTGCAGGATCCGCAGCGGGCGGCGCCGGGCCAGGGCGTCCCGCAGGACGGCGAGCCGTCGCAGCTCGTCACGCGGGTTCGCCTCGCCCAGGTCGCACAGGTCGATCCAGCCGGTGAACTCCTCCGGGACGGGGTCGCCCGCGCGTACGGGCACGACCTGGTCGCCGAGCGAGCGCGCCAGTTCCTCGGAGTCGTCGCCGTACAGGCACACCACGGTCCCGCCGTCCAGGGTTCCCGGGTCGCGGGCGGGCCGCTCGGACGCCGCCCACGTCCGCTCGAAGAGCGGCGTCTCGGACACGACCGATTCCGGCGCCCCGGACGCCGGCTCGCCGGACGATGGCTCCTCTGACGATGGCTCGCCGGACGCCGCCGGTTCGAAGGGCCAGCACCGCATCCGGTCGAACGGGTACGACGGCAACCCCACCAGCCGCGCGCCCGGAGGCGGCGTCCAGTCCACGTGACCGCCCTCCACCCAGTACCGCCCCACTTCCAGCAGCTCACCGGGCGTGCCGGGCTTCCCGGACGACGGGTCGCCGGGCTTGCCGGATGGCGGGGCGCCTGGGCGGGGCCGGCCGCGGAGCACGCCGGCGGGCTCCGACCGGGCGAACCGCTCCAGCCGTCCGCACAGCTCCCCCACGTCCGGGGCGACCAGCGCGAGCCGTTCGCGCAGCGGCTCCCGTCCGGTCTGGAGGGTGTGGGCGACGTCGGCGAGGCTCTCGGGCGTCGCGCGCAGGTGCCCGGCCAGCCGGCCGGCCATGGCGCGCAGCCGCCTCTCGTCGTGGGCCGACAGCACGATCAGCTGCGGCCCCGGGTCGGGCGTGCCGGATTCGGCGGGCGGGGGCTCCTCGACCACGGCGTGCGCGATCGTCCCTCCGGCGCCGAACGAGCTGATGCCCGCCCGCCGGGGCGCGCCGCCGGGCCCCTCGGGCCAGTCGGCCGCCTCGCGCTGCACGCGGAAGGGGATCTCGTCCCAGGCGATGTCCGGGTTGAGGTCGTCGGCGTGCAGGGAGGGGACGAGCCGCCGGTGCCGGAACTGGAGCACGATCTTGGTGAGCCCGGCGATGCCGGCGCCCGACTCGACGTGCCCGAGGTTGGACTTGACCGAACCGATCGGGATGCTGCCCGGGGCCGCGCCCGTCCGTCCGAACACCCGCATGAGGGCGTTGATCTCGATGGGGTCGCCGAGTGCGGTGCCCGCGCCGTGGCATTCCAGGTAGCCGATGCCGTCGGGGTCCACGCCCGCGTCGGCGAGCGCGCGGGCGACGAGCTCGCCCTCCTCGACCGGGCTCGGCACCACCCAGCCGTTCGTACGGCCCGAGTGCACGACGGCGGTGCCCCTGATCACGGCGTGGATCCGGTCGCCGTCCGCCTTCGCCCTCGCCAGCGGCTTGAGCAGGACGACCCCCGCACCCTCGGCGGGCACGAAACCGTCGCCGCCCGCGCCGAAACTGTGGCAGCGCCGGTCCCCGGCGGTGAGCCGCATGCGGGCGTGCTGGACGAACTTGTTCGGGTGCAGGTTGAGGTTGACGCCGCCGGCGATCGCCAACTGGCACTCCCCCTGGCGCAGCGACCGTACGGCGAGATGCAGCGCGGCCAGCGACGACGAGCACATCGTGTCGACCGACATGCTGGGCCCCTTGAGGTCCAGGTGGTAGGAGACGCGGTTGGCCACGCCGCCGAGGGTCGCGCCGGTGTCCTGGGACGTGCCGCGCAGGCTCTGCTCGACGCCGAAGAAGGGGTACTCGTTGTACATCACGCCCGCGTAGACGGCGACGTCGGAGCCATGCTGGTCGCGCAGGCGGGTGCGCGGGTAGCCGGCGTCCTCCAGGGCCTCCCAGGCGACCTCCAGGAAGACGCGCTCCTGGGGGTCCATGAGTGCCGCGTCGCGCGGGGTGATGCCGAACAGCAGCGGGTCGAAGTCGGTGACGCCGTCGAGGAAGCCGCCCCACATGAGGTCCACGGGCCAGCCGTCACGGGTCCGGTCGCCGGGGACGCGGGAGAGCGAGTGCCGTCCGGCGGCCAGGTTCTCCCAGAACGCGGCCAGGTCGGGGGCGTCGGGGTAGCGTCCGGCGATCCCGATCACGGCGATCGCGCCCGCGTCGTCAGGATCGTCGGCTTTGTCGAGCCGGTCGGGCTGGTCGGGCTGATCGGGGCGGTCGGGCTGGTCGGGGCGGGGCGTCGGCGGGGCCGGGGCTCTGGTGGCCAGTGCGGCGGCGACCCCGGCCAGGTCCTTGTGCTCGAAGAAGAGGGTCCGCGACCGCTCCCCCAGGTCCCGTTCCAGCCGCGCGTTGAGCTCGACGATCTGGTACGACGTCAGCCCGTACTGCTCCAATGGCACCCGCACCCCGAGCCGGTCGGCGTCGATGCCCGAGACCTCGGCGTAGACGCCCTTGAGGTACTCCTCCATGTCCCCCGTGGCGGCCCGCGGCGTGTCCGGCTCCGTCCGCTCGATCCAGTACGGCTCGGCCTCGAACGGGTAGGACGGCAGCGCCACCCGTCCGGGCGGCTCCGGCCAGAACCGTTCCCAGTCCACGTCCTGCCCGGTCACCCAGGCGGCGGCGGCCTCGGCCTCCGTACCCGCCGAACCGGCGCCTCCGCCGACGCGACCGGCGAGCACGGACGGATGCGCCCGGCCCGCCGCGAACGCCTCCAGCGCCTCCCGCAGCCCGGCCGCGTCACGGCAGACCACGGCGAGCCGGTGCGCGAGAGCGGAACGTCCGGTCTGGGTGGTGTAGGCGATCCGGCGCACGTCCTGCTCCCCGGCCCCGGCGGCCAGGCGGCGGGCGGCGGTCACGAGCTGCTCCGGCGTCGCGGCCGAGACCAGGACGGCGTGCTCGCGGCCGTCGTCGGCCGCGCTCCCCCCGGTCTCCTCGGGCAGGGGCGCGCGGACGACGGCGTGGGCGTGCGTGCCGGTCGCCCCGAAGGCGTTGATCAGCGCCCGCCGCTCACCGGTCCAGGGCCGGGCCTGCTCGGGCACGCTGACCGCGTCGGTGGGCGGCTCGGCGACGAGGGTGGGCGCCAGCCGTCCGTGCCGGAGCTGCAGCAGCACCTTGGCGAGCTGGGAGGCGCCGGACGCGGCTTCGAGGTGGCCGATGTTCGGCTTGAGCGTGCCCGCCTCGACGGGCTCGGGCCGCCCGCCGAAGACCTCGGCCAACGCCTCCGCCTCGGCCGCGTCGGCCAGGGCGGCCCCGGCCGCGGCGCACTCGACGTAGGAGACGTCGCCGGGCCCGGCGCCGGCCCGCTCCAGGGCGCCGCGCATGGACGCCGCCATGGCCTCGGCGCTCGGCGCGGTGAACCGCCCGGTACGCCCGGTGTGCGCGACCCAGGTGGCCTCGACCACGCCGTGGACGGCGTCCCCCGCCCGGACGGCGTCCGCGACGGGCCGCAGCAGGAAGGAGCCGACGCCCTCGCCCACCGTCCAGCCGGGCCGGTCGGCGTCGAAGGCGGCGGCGCCGGCCTCCTCGGCCAGCAGGCCCAGCCCGGCCAGCAGCGCGGCGTGGTAGGGGTCGGCGAGCAGGTTGACGCCCGCGACCACGGCCGCGTCGCAGTCGCCCGTACGGATGGCCTGGGCGGCCAGGTGCAGCGCGGTCAGCGTGGACGAGCACGACGTGTCCACGGCGATGCTCGGCCCGGTGAACCCGAAGAAGTACGAGACCCGGTTCACCATGTCGGACGCGGTCGCCGACACCACGGCCGGGCCGCCCGCCTGCCAGGCGGCGGCGCCCGCGTGCTGGTAGTCGTGCCACATCGAGCCGACGAAGACGCCCACCCTGGGGGCGGTCCGGCGCAGGGAGTCCGGGGTGTGCCCGGCGTGCTCCAGGCACTCCCACACGCTGTGCAGCAGGAGCCGGAGCTGCGGGTCGAGCGTCGCGGCCTCCTTCGGCGAGATGTGGAAGAGCAGGCTGTCGAAGCGGTCGATGTGCTCCAGGTAGCCGCCGGGACGCTCGCCCCTGGGGTCGGGGCGCAGGCTGCGGGCGCCGGTGCTGAGGTTGTGCCAGAAGCCGTCCAGGTCGTCGGCGCCGGGGAAACGTCCGGCCATGCCGATCACGGCGAGACCGGCCGCCGGCTCCGCCCGCCGCGCGGGCTCGGGGCGAGGGGCCGCCGGCTCGGGATGCACGGCTGCCGGTTCCGTCGCCGGGGTGGCGAAGACGGGGGTGGCGTCGCCGGTCGCGTGCTCGGCCGGGCCGCCCAGGAACGCCTGGAGGAAGCGGTGGCCGTCGTCGAGGTCGAACTGGTCGCGGACGCGGTCGAAGGCGACCTCGCCGATGGGGCAGAGCCCGATGCCGCAGGCCGCCTGGCCGGTCATCAGGAGCTGGCCGAGGTAGCCCGCCTCCAGGGTCAGGTAGCGCAGGCTCTGCTCGCCGTACAGGGGTTCGATGCCCTTGGTCTGGCCGATGAGGTAGAGGCTGAAGCCGGCGCGGTCGTACAGGTCGCGGTTGTAGACGAAGTGGACCGTACGGTCGAGCTCGGGGTGGGCGTTCACCAGGTGGAGGGCGTGCTCGCTCGGGTTGTAGTAGTAGATGCCCTCGGGGACGCCGTCGATCGCGCCCCTGGTGACGTGCAGGTACGCCTGCACGGCGTAGGTGTCCCCGGCCGACGGGTACAGGTGGCGCTCGCGGTCGCCGAGCCGCCGTTCGCGCAGCAGGCCGAGCAGCCGGCACAACGACCGGTACGGCAGCGAGCCGGGCTCGAAGTCGCGCACGCTGGCCCGCCAGGCGAAGTGCTCGTCTGGCACGTCGAGGCGGTCCAGGCGGATGAGGCTGGCGTCCGGCTCCAGCGGGCGCAGGTTCCACCGGGCCGCCTTGAACGCCTCCCGGTCCTCGGGCGAGAAGAAGTCCACCTCCCCCGGCCCGCCCGCCTCGGCCTCCACCTCGGCCTCCGCCGGCGCGGGCTTCTGCGAGGGGCGTTCCCTGGTGGGAGGAGCGGCGGGCGGGTCGGCGGGCGGGTCGGCGGGCGGGTCGGCGGGCGGGTCGGCGGGTGGGTCGGCGGGGCCGCCCACGACGGCGGCGATGCCGTTGACGGTCGGGTTCTCCAGCAGCAGCGCCACCGGCACCCGCCTGCCGTACCGCTTCCGCAGCGCCTTGGAGACCTGGACCATGGTGAAGGAGGTGACGCCCTGGTCCCAGAGGTCCTGGCCGGGGTCCACCTCCTCGACCCCGATCAGCTCGGCGAACAGCTCGGCGATCTCCGTCACGGCCCGCCCCGCGACCTTGGGCTCAGGCTCGGGCTGGGGCTGGGGCTGGGAGTGGGGGCGGGGCTCCGGTTCGAGCTCGGGCTGGGGGTGGGAGTGGGGGCGGGGCTCCGGTTCGGGCTCGCGCTGGGACTCCGGTTCGGGCTGGGGCTGGGGCGCCGGCTCCGGGGCGGGATCCGGGGTGCGTTCGGTGAGGGGCCACGGGAGGGCGTCCCGGTCCAGTTTGCCGTTGGACGTGGCCGGGAACGTGCGCACGAACGCCACGTGGTTGGGCACCATGTACGCCGGCAGCGTCCCGGCCGCGTGCGCCCGCAGCTCACCGACGTCCGGCTGCGCACCCTCGGCCATCACGTACGCGACCAGCTTCCGCTCCCCCGAGCGATCGTCGCGGGCCAGGACGACGACGTCCCGCACCGCCGGGTGCTGCCGCAGCCGGTGCTCGATCTCGCCCAGCTCCACCCGGAACCCGCGGATCTTCACCTGGTTGTCGGCCCGCCCGAGGAACGTGATGTTCCCGTCGGGCAGCAGCGCCGCCCGGTCGCCGGTCCGGTACATGCGCCCGCCCGCGAACGGGTCCGGCACGAACCGGTCGGCGGTCAGCTCGGGCTGGTTGCGGTAGCCGACGCTCAGGCACCTGCCGCCGATGAACAGGTCGCCCTCCTCCCCTTCGGGGCAGGGCCGCCGGTCCTCGTCGAGGATGTAGTAGAGCGCGTCGTCGATCGGCCGGCCGTACGGGATGCTCCGCCACGACGGGTCGATCTCCCCCACCTCGAACCAGTTCGACCAGACGGTGGCCTCGGTGGCGCCGCCCAGGCTGACCACCCGCGCCCGCGGGAAGGTCGCGCGCACGGCGTCCGGCAGCGGCAGCGGCGTGTAGTCGCCGCTGAGGAAGACCAGCCGCAGGTCGCCGGTGCCCTCGCCGCCCTGCCGCTCGGCCAGCAGCGGGGCGAGCTGGTTGAGCGTCGTGGGCGCGGAGTTCCAGAACGTGACCGGCTCGTCGATGAGGACGTCCAGCAGCAGTTCGGGGTCGCGCTGCTGGCCCTCGTCGGCGATGTAGAGCGAGGCGCCCCGGCCGAGCAGGCCGAAGATGTCGAACACCGACAGGTCGAAGCCGAGCGAGGTGACGCAGAGCCCGACGTCGGAGGCGTCGAAGTCGAAGGTGCGGTAGCACCAGTCGAGCAGGTTGAGCAGCGGCCGGTGGCTGACCTCTACGCCCTTGGGCTTGCCGGTGCTGCCCGAGGTGAAGATCACGTACGCGAGGTCGTCCACGGCGCCTACGAGGGGCGGGTCGCCGCGGTCGTCCCCGCCGGCGTCCAGCTCGACGGCGCGCACGTCCTCGGGCACGGCCCAGCCGGACGTCTCCGCGCAGGTCAGCACGATCCCGGCGGCGGCGTCGTCCAGCATGACCGCCGCCCGCTCGTCCGGCAGGGACGGCTCCACGGGCAGGTAGGCGCCGCCCGCCTTGAGAATCCCGAGGACGGCGGCCACCATGTCCGGCCCGCGGCACAGGCGCACGCCGACCACCGTCCCCGGCCCCACGCCCAGCTCCTTCAGCCGCCAGGCGGCGGCGTTGGCCCGCCGGTTCAGCTCCCCGTACGTCATGGTCCCGCCGGCGTGCCGCAGCGCGACCGCGTCGGGCCGGGCGGCGGCCTGCCGCTCGAACAGCCGGTGGACGGGACGCAGCCGGTCCTCGAAGGCCGCGAACAGCTCGGCCAGGTCGGGGAACTCCGGCTCCAGAGCGTCCCAGTGGTAGTGCAGCCGGTCGCCCTCCCTGATGACGATGCAGTCGAGGGCGACGTCCGGGGTGTAGGTCATCCAGGGGCCGGCCTCGACGCCGTCCGGGAGGGGGTGCTCGGTCAGGTCGAGGGTGCTGGTGTAGACGACGGGGAAGGCGTAGGCGCGGCGGCGACGCTCCCTCATGACGTGGCCGCGCAGCGTGGCCAGGCCGGTCAGGGCGCCGTTCGCGGCGTCGGCGGCGATCCGGTCCGGGTAGGACTCCTCGTCGGTGACCCAGCTCAGGGCGGTGAACTCGCCGGGGCGCAGCGGCTCCGACTCGGCGGTCCAGCGCACCACGGACACGCTGAACGGGTCGGGGAAGCGCCCGCGCAGCGCGCCGGCCAGGGCGGCGAAGACGGTCTCGTCGGAGACCGCGGCGACGCTGCCGCTCAGCCGGACGCGGCGGGCGGGCGTGGTGGCCACCTCGGGCCCGGGCGGCAGGTCGCGGAACCGCTCGTCCCAGTAGCCGTCCCCGTGCGGGTACTCAAGGGGGGACGCCTGGGAAGGCGGGCGCGGCTCGGCCGAGGGGTCGGCGTAGAGCCTGAACAGCTCGCGCAGCACGATGTGGATGCTCCGCCCGTCGAGCACGGTGAGGTCGACGGCCGCGTGCACGGTCTCTCCGCTGACCCGCAGCTCCCACTGCGGCCAGCGGCCCAGCGCGAACGCCCGTCCGGCCATCTCCTCGGGCTCGACGCCGGGGACCTCGGGGATGGCCCAGTTCTCCGGCGCGTGCGGCCTGATCCGCAGCGTCCCGTCGTGCGTGACCTCCGAGCGCAGCGCGTCGTGGGCGGCCACCAGGCGCAGCCAGGCCCGTCCGAGCCGGTCCCGGTCCAGGTCGCGGACGTGGAAGCTGTGGTAGACCTGGCAGCCGTCGTACTCGTGCGAACCGCCCGCGCGGGCCACGAAGTACGCCTTCTGCAGCTCGTTGAGCGGCCGGATCTCGCCCTCGCCGCTGTCGGCGGCCAGGGCGCGCAGCGCGTTGGTGAAGCGGGCGAACAGGGTCTCCGGCTCGCCGGGCGCGAAGCAGCCGGGCACCAGGTCCCAGCGCACCCGCAGCTCGCCGTCGTGCTCCCACATCTGGTGGTCGAGCGCGACGCCGGAGGTCTGGCTGAGCGCGTACGACACCGGCGGCACGGCGTCGTCGGGCCGGGCGTCCAGCAGGCTGGTGAAGACGACGGGCAGGGCGGTGCGCTCGCGCAGCTCCCGCATGACGGTCACGCCGGGGACGCCCGCGTGGCCGAGGTCGCGCCACAACCGCCGGTGCACCTCCCGGACCGCCTCCTCCAGCGGCTCGCCGAGCGTGCTCTCGGCGGCGAACACGGCGGTGCCGGTGAACGGCCCGACCACCTCGTCCACCTCGCGCGGCAGCCAGGCCCGGCCGGTCGTGGTGACGGCCAGGGAGCAGTCCGCGCCCCTGCCGACCGTCTCGGCGAACAGGGTCAGCACGAGGGCGGTCGGCGAGACGTCCAGCTCGGCGGCCCTGGCGCGCAGGGCGCCCCACTGGGCGGCGGTCAGCGAGCCGGTCAGCGCGGCGCGCGGCGAACCGTCCGGGACGCCGGCGGCGGGGCCGGGCGGCAGGTCCGCCAGGCGTTCCCGCCAGTAGTCCAGGTCCTCCTGGTGGCGGGGGCCGCGCCGCCGGGCGTCCAGCGCCAGCAGACAGTCGCGGACGGAGAGGCCGCCGTCCTCCAGCCGATGGCCGGGGTCGCGGTAGCAGCGCCACCAGTCGCGCAGCAGCACGTCGAGCCCGCGCCCGTCGGTCACGCTCGCGTCGATGCCGAAGTGCACGGTCCCGGGCGTGGTGACCTCGACGGCGAACGGCGGCCAGACGCCGGGCTCGTACCGCCGGTGCGCGAGGCGTTCGCGGGCGCCGGGCTCGTCCACCGGCAGGTCCCAGGAGGGGGCCTGGTCCAGCACCCGCTGGGTGCCGTCCTCGCCCAGCTCCAGGCGCAGGGCGTCGTGGTGGTCCACGACGCGCTGCCAGGCCGCGCGCAGGCGTTCGGGGTCCACGCCGGGCACCTCGAACTCGCGGTAGACCTGGCAGCCGACCGGGTCGGGGGTGGCGTCCTCGTCCGCGCCCATGACGTACGCCTGCTGCAGGGGCGTCAAGGGGAACGGCTCGTGCCGCTCGCCGGGAGCCGGGCTGATCACTGGGCCGGCCGGGACGGTGTCCTCGGTCGTCCCGGCCAGCTCGGCGATCCGCTCGGCCAGCTCGGCCGGCGTCCCGCAGTCACCCAGCCGCTCCACGGGGAAGTCCAGCGAGAACTCCCGCTGGATCTCGAACCACACCCGTACCGCGGAGATCGAGTCGAGTCCGCTGTCCTTCAGTGAAGCGTCGGGGGTCAGCTCCGCACCGCCGGGCAGCACCTCGGCCAGCAGGCGGATGACCGTCTCCGTCACGCGCTCGTCGTGCTCCATGGGCCTCCTCCCTCACTGCGACGCTAGTGAGGACGACGCGCGCTGCCTGCTCAAGACTGAGCAGGCGGCGGAAGACGATCGGCCGTAACCTTCGGATCATGCCTGGTTCCTGGATAGCGGGCGGCGGACCCAGAGCCGACGCCCGGATCAGACTGTTCTGCTTCGCGCACGCGGGAGGCGGCTCCGCGCTGTTCCGCAGATGGGACGAACATCTGTCCCCGGACGTCGACGTCTGCCCGGTGGTGCTGCCGGGGCGCGAGTCGCGCCTGCGCGAGCGGCCCTACAACCGCATGGAGCAGCTCGTGGGCCCGCTGTCGGAGGCCATCGAGCCGTACACCGACCGGCCCTTCGCGCTGTTCGGGCACAGCATGGGCGCGGTCGTGGCCTGGGAGACGGCCCGCCGGTTCCCGCCCGCGGTGCTGTTCGTGTCCGGACGCCGCGCGCCGCAGCTCCCGACCCGCCGCCGCCTCTTCAGCGACCTGTCGGAGGAGGAGATGCTGGCCGAGATGGGCAAGCTGAACGGCACGCCGTCGGAGGTGATGGGCCAGCGCGGCCTGCTGGAGGTGTTCCTGCCGAGCCTGCGCGCCGACTTCGAGCTGAACGAGTCGTACACGCCGTTGCCCGGCCCGCGTCCGGACTGCCCGATCTCGGCGCTGCTCGGCGACGCCGACCCCGAGGTGGACCCGGACGAGATCAGCGCCTGGGGCGACGCCACGGGCGGCGGCTTCACGCTGCGCGTGTTCGGCGGCGACCACTTCTACCTCAAGGGCCCGCGGCCCGAGGTGCTGGCGGCGGTCCAGGAGGACCTGGACCGCCACCTCCTCCGGGTCTAGCAGGGTCTGATCAAGTCTGACCGTCCTTGGTCAGGTCGCGCAGCCGGGCCTCCAGCAGCCCGGCGGCGGCCTCCATCAGCCGGTCGGCGATGACGTCGACGTGCCTGGCCCGCCAGTCGGCCAGCTCCGTGCCGGCCACCCACCGGTTGAACGCCCCCATGGCGGGCCCGCAATGGACCTGGTAGTCCACCTGCCGTCCGGCCTCGCCGCGCAGCGCCAGCCTGATCGTGTGGACGAAGTACCAGCGGAAGACGAGCGCCATGCGGTGCTTGGGGTCGCGTTCGGCGCGAGCCAGCTCGCCCGGCCTGCGCGCGGCCAGGAACGCCCGCGTCTCCTCCCACACCTCCGCGAAGGAACGGCGGAAGAACTTGTCCTGGATCGTCCGTCTGGTCCGCTCGTCGATCTCCTCCAGCGAGCCGTACTGGCGGTAGAGCTGGTAGAGCTTGTTCGCGCGGGCCGGGAACAGCGTGCCCTTCCTGGCCACCTGCACCTGCGCGCCCAGCTCGAACAGGTCGCCGGCCGGGGCGTAGGCGGTGTCCTGCACGTCGAGCCCGGCGAGCAGGTCCTTGACGGCGTCGGACGTCCCGGCCTCGGGGGTGCACTGGTTGACGCTGCCGGTGACGATGAAGTCGGCGCCGAGCACGAACGCGGCCGCGGCCGCCTCCGGGGCGCCGATCCCGCCGGACGCGCCGACCCTGATGCGCCTGGCGTAGCCGTGCGCGGCCATCGCCTCGTCGCGCAGCCGCAGGATCGCGGGCATCAGCGCGTACGGCGAGCGCCCGTCGGTGTGCCCGGCCGAGTCGGCCTCGACGCAGACGTCCGCGCTGACCGGCAGCTCCGCGGCGACCTCCGCCTCGGCCGCGCTCAGCGCGCCCTCCCGGACGAGCCGCTCCAGGACGGCCTTCGGCGCGGGACGCATGAAGGCGGCGGCGACCTCGGGCCTGGAGACCTTGGCCACCACGTGCCGGACGGCGACCGGCCGCCCGGAGGCGTCGCGGTGCGCGCCGCTGTAGCGGTAGCGCACGAGGGGGGCGGTGAGGTGCGGGTAGGCGGCGGCCTCGATGTGCCGCACGTCGCGGCGGAGCAGCAGGTCCACCGTCTCGCGTTCCAGGCCCTCCTCGCCGAGGCCGTGGAGCAGGTTCACGCCGTACGCGCCGTCCGGCCCGAGGGCGCCCTGGATGGTGTCGAGGGCCGCGGCGATCTCGTCCGGGGTGAGCCCGCCCGCGCCGAAGAAGCCCATCAGCCCGGCCCGGCCCATCCTGATCACGAGGTCGGCCGACGCGATGCCCTTGAACATCGATCCGGCCAGGTAGGCGTGGCGGACCCGGTAGTCGGCGCGGAACTCGGCCGACCCGAGCACGACCCCGGCCTCCCGGACGGCGGGCGTCACCGGCTCCCGGACGGCGGGCGTCGCCGGCCGGGCGGGCATCGCCGGTTCCTGGGGGGCGGGTTCCGGCGGGTGGCGGCGGGTGACCTGCCACAGCTTGCCGAGCACGTCGCCGGGCCCGATCTCCTCCAGCTCGGACACGCCCTGCGCCATCAGGTACCGCAGGCCGTCCACCCACCGCACCGGGTTGCAGATCTGGCGGCGCAGCAGCTCGGCCGCCTCGCCCGCCCGGTACGGACGTCCGGTCACGTTGGAGATGACGGGCACCCGCGGCTCCTCGATGCGGACGCCCTCCAGCGCCTCGGCGAAGGCGGCGGCGGCCGGTTCCATGTAGCGCGAGTGCGAGGGGACGCTCACGCTCAGCGGCACCCACTTGCCGGGGGCGCCGCGGCGGAGCGCGTCCAGCTCGTCCTTGGGCCCGGCCAGGACGACCTGTTCGGGGGAGTTGTAGTTGGCGACGTCCACGCCGGTGCCCGCCAGCAGCTCCTCCAGCCGTTCGGGGTCGGCGCCGAGGACCGCCGCCATGGCGCCGCCGTCCGCCGCCGACATCAGCTCGCCGCGCCGCTTGACCAGGGCGAGCGCGGTCTCGAAGTCGAAGCAGCCGGCCGCGAACAGCGCCGCGTACTCGCCCAGGCTGTGCCCGGCCAGGTAGTCGGGCCGTCCGCCCGCCTCCTGCCGCGCGAGGAAGCTCAGGGCGTTGACGGTGAAGAGGGCGGGCTGCACGTAACGGGTGTCACGCAGCCGCACCGGGTCGTCGCACAGCTCGGCGACGGAGTAGCCGAGGATCTCGTCGGCGCGCTCGCACAGGCCGGGGTACCGCTCCAGGGCGCCCGCCCCCATGCCCTTGCGCTGCGACCCCTGCCCGGGGAAAACCCACACGACGGACATCAGGCGCGTTCCTCTCTAGCGTTCCCAGGGGAATCTCTTCTCGGTCGCGTAGTCCACGAGCCTGCGGCGCACCTCGGGGCTGGACATCAGCCGGCCGAACTCCTTGACCGCCACCTGCTCGGTCTCGTCCGACAGGATCCACAGCTCGCGGAAGTAGCGCTTCATGTCCGTGACGATCGACCGGTCCAGCTTGGTCAGCCGGTACGCCAGCCGCCGCACGAGCGCCTCCGGGTCGTCCGACACCTCGTCCACCAGGTGGAAGGCGGCGGCCTCGGCGGCGCTCACCGGCTGGGTGCTCAGCGTCATCGCGTACGCCTTCTGAAAGCCCGTGCGCCGGATCAGGAACGGCAGCACGCAGCACGGCAGCAGCCCCCACAGCGCCTCGGGGAGGCTGAAGGTGCTGCGCCCGCTGGCGAAGACGAAGTCGCTGGCCGCGGCCAGGCCGACGCCGCCGCCGGCCACCCGGCCGTCCACGCGGGCGACCACCGTCACCGGCGTCTCGGTGAAGCGGCGCAGCAGCCCGTAGAACGCCCGGCCGCCGTCGGCGACGTCGGCGCCGGCCGCCTCCTCCAGGTCCATGCCGGTGCAGAAGACGCCGTCGCCGCCCTCCAGCAGCAGGATGCGGCAGCCGGGGGTGCGCTCGGCCTCGTCCAGGGCGGCGCCCAGCTCGTCGATGGCGCGGTCGTCGATCGTGCGACGGCGCAGCGTGTGCCGCAGGGTCGCCGAGGTCAGCTCCATCTGTACTCCCGGTGGAAGTCCGCGATGCGGTCCAGCACCAGCAGGCCGCGCCCGCCGAAGGCGTCCTCGTACAGGTCGCCGTACGGCTTGGGGTCCAGCACCGCGTCCCGCACCCCGAAGGCGCGGTCGGCGCTCAGCTCGGTCAGCGCGTCCAGCTCCTCGACGCCGATCTCGCGCCGCTCGTCCAGCGCCCTGGCGATGCCGCTGCGTCCCTGGGCCGGGATCACGCCGCTGAAGAACTCCGACGCGCAGCCCGACCCGTACGAGAACAGCCCCGCCCGCCTCGGCGCGTCGAACGCGCCGTGGTCGATGAGCGAGCACAGCGCCAGGTAGAGCGCGGCCGAGTAGGTGTTGCCCACCCGCACGCCGTAGGCCAGGGACGGCGTGACCCGCGCCGCGAAGTCGGCCTCGATCTCCTCCGCCCCCATGCCCTTGAGCTTGCGCAGCAGCATCCGGTGGGCGCCCTTCACCATCCCGGCGAACGGCGTGTGCAGCGCCAGGTAGTCGAAGGTGTCCACGATGTCGGCCCCGGCCACCCGCCGCCCGTAGGCCGCGAAGCACTCCTCGGCGCAGCGCATGTACGCCAGCAGCGACAGGTCGGGATCGACGGCGTCGGTGTCGTGGCGCGGCCGGGCCGTGTCCATCACCTCGAAGGTGTGGTAGCCGCTGGCGCCGGGGTCCAGCCGGAGCACCCGCGCGTCCTCGCCGACCAGCATCGCCACCGCTCCGGCGCCCTCGGAGGGCTCCCAGTAGGTGGACTTGGCCGTGCCGCTGGCCGCGTCCGTGGCGATGGCCAGCGCCTTCACCCCGGGGATCGGGCTCGCGCCGACGACGGCCGCCGCGCACTGCAGCGCGGCCGTCCCGCCGTAGCAGGCGTGTTTGACCTCGAACGAGCGGCATGCGGGGTTCAGCCCGAGGTGGTGGTGGATGTAGGTGCTGATCGGCTTGCCGAAGTCGAGGCCCGACTCGGTGCCGACGACCAGCAGCTCGATCCGGTCCTTCTCCTCGGGGGTGAGCGCGTCCAGCAGCGGGCGGGCGGCGTTGACCGCGTTGGTGACCGGGTCCTCGCAGGGCAGGTTGACCGAGCGCTGCTCCATCATCAGGTTGCCGAAGCGGTTCACGTCCAGGCCGCGCGCGTCGAACAGCGCGCGGACGTCCGTGTACGCCCTGCCGACGTACGCGTTGATCGCCTCGATCCCGAGAGCCATGGCCTAGGGCACCATCAGGACGTCGTGGATGCTGGTCGGCACGAACAGCCGGTCCCACTGCCCGCCGCCGTGCCGTTCGGGGACGCGTTCCACGTCGTAGACCTCCTTGCGCATGCCCTCGCTGCGGTCCAGCTCCCGCACGGCCTGGTAGTCGTCCAGTTCGCGCAGGTGGATGAGGGCGTGCAGGCGGTCCTGGCGGCCCCACGTCTGCTCGTAGATGTAGGCGGTGGCGCGGCCTTCGAGGTCGGCGTTGACGTACCGGGACCAGTCGTAGAGGAACTGCCGTCCTTCTTCGCGCAGCTCGTAGCGCGCGTCGGCGGTGCGCAGCACGATCGCGCCGGCGGTCGCCGAGTTGAGCTGCTCCTTCTGGGTGGTCTGGTGCGTCGCGGGCGGCACGAAGGTGCCGGGCACGTCGTGCACGTCGTCGGTGAACCCGTGCTGCGGGCACATGACGGTCTCCTGGAGACTGCCGTGGACAAACATCTTCTCCCAGTTGCCGCCGCCCTTCTTGGGCAGCCGGTCCTTGAGCGAGATCTGCTGGAACGCCTCGTCGTGGTCCACCATCTCGATGAGCTTGCTGTACTTCTCGGGGGACTTCATGTGCACGAACCAGTGCAGCCGCTCGCGGACGCCGAAGACCTCCTCGTAGCAGAAGGTCGTGGCGACGCCGGCCTGGGCGCGGTTCATGTAGTCGAGCAGGTCGACGCTGAAGTCGCGGCCCTCGCGGGCCATGCCGTACTCCAGCATCCCCACGCGGTGGACGATCAGGCCCGCGTTGCCCGAGTGCAGCAACTGGTCGGGGGGCAGGGTGGTCTGATACTGCGCCGGCTTCGTCATGCCCCGAATGTCGCCCACGGGCGCGGGAAGCTCCGCTCAATATTGAGCAGGGCCCCCGACCAGCGGGCGGGCGGGCTCAATATTGAGCAGCAGGACGGGCGCCCGATCGGCCTAGCCTCTCCTGTGCCTGACATGCCTCTGGGAGCCCACGACCTGCTGGTCTTCATGCTGCAACTGGGCCTGCTCCTCGGTCTCGCCGTCCTGCTCGGCCGGCTGGCCGCGCGCCTGCGCATGCCCGCCATCGTCGGCGAGCTGACGGTGGGCGTGCTGCTCGGCCCGTCCCTGCTCGGCCACGTCGTCCCCGCCCTGACGTTCACCCGGCTCCACCTGCTGGACGCGGTGGGCCAGGTCGGCGTCCTGCTGCTGGTGGCCATCACCGGCATCCAGCTCGACTTCGGCCTGGTCCGGCGGCGCGGCGCCACGGCCGCCAAGGTGAGCGTCGCCGGACTGGTCGTCCCGCTGGCGCTCGGCGTGGCCGCCGGTTACCTGCTGCCCGCCTCGCTCCTCGTCGAGGGCACCAGCGTCACCGTCTTCGCCCTGTTCCTGGGCGTGGCCACGTGCGTCAGCGCCATCCCCGTGATCGCCAAGACGCTGACGGACATGAAGCTGCTGCACCGCGACGTCGGCCAGCTCTGCCTGACCGCCGGGATGGTGGACGACGCGTTCGGCTGGTTCATGCTCTCGATCGTCTCGGCCATGGCGACGACGGGTGTGCGCACCGGCCAGATCGTGTTGTCGCTGGTCTACCTGGCCGCGCTGGTGCCGTTCGCGCTCTGGGTCGGCCGGCCGCTGGTCCGCTGGACGATGCGGGCCGCCACCCGGTCGGCCGAGCCGGGCACGGCCGGGGCCGCCGCCGTGGTGCTGGTGCTGCTGGCCGCCGCCGGGACGCACGCGCTCGGCCTGGAGGCCATCCTGGGGGCGTTCGTCTGCGGCGTCCTCCTCGGGCGTTCCGGCCACGCCGACGCGTCGTGGCTGGCTCCGCTGCGGACGATCGTCCTCAGCGTGCTGGCTCCGCTGTTCTTCGCGACGGCCGGTCTGCGCATGGACCTCACGCTCCTGGCCCGGCCCGACGTCCTGGCCGCGTCCGGGGTCGTGCTGGGCGTGGCGATCGTCGGCAAGTTCCTGGGCGCGTACCTGGGGGCGCTGTTGAGCCGGATGAGCGCCTGGGAGGCGTTCGCGCTGGGGGCCGGCATGAACGCGCGCGGGGTCATCGAGGTCATCGTGGCGATGGTCGGCCTGCGGATCGGCATCATCGACACGGCGATGTACACGATCGTGATCGTCGTCGCGATCGTCACCTCGCTCATGGCCCCGCCGATCCTGCGCGTCGCGATGAGACGCGTCGAGCTCACCGCCGAGGAACGCCTGCGCCGGGCCGAGCACGACCAGCTCGTCGAGCCCGGACGGCGCGCCTGACCTACCGGGGGACGACGATCGCCGTGGCCAGCAGCCCGTGGCCGGCCGTCCAGCGGCCCGCGAACCCGGGCACGGGCGCGTCCGGCGGCAGCAGCCTGGCGCGGAAGCGGCCGTCGAGGGAGAAGGTCAGGGAGCCGTCCTCGAACCCCAGCCACTCGCCGGTCAGCGGGAACCACGCCTTGTAGACCGCCTCCTTGGCGCTGAACAGCAGCCGGTCCCAGTGGGTGCCCGGCCTGAGGGCGCCGAGCTCGCGCACCATCGCGGCCTCCTCGGGCCGGGCGATCATGCGGAAGACGCGTTCGGGGAGGGGTTCGTGCGGTTCGGCGTCGATCCCGATGCTCCGCACGTCCGACGCGCCGGCCACCGCCGCCGCGCGGAAGCCCGCGCAGTGCGTCATGCTGCCCACCGCGCCCGCCGGCCAGCGCGGCGCGCCGCGCCGGCCGGGGACGATGGGCGCGGGCGGGATGCCCAGGGCCGCCAGGGCCTCGCGGGCGCAGTGCCGTACGGTGGCGAACTCGCGCCGCCGTTCGGCGACCGCCTTCCTGACCGCCGCCCGCTCCTCGGGGAAGAGCGGCACGCCGGGCGGGTCGCCGTACGCGGTCGAGACGACGACGTTGTCCGGGACGAGCCTCTCGATCACCTACCGCCTCCCGTCCGCTCCCCCTCCGTCTACCCACACCCGGCCGATCACGCCTCAGGGCACGGTCGCGGGGGCCGCCCCCGCCGTTACGGGCGACCGGCGTGCGGTACGGGATCCAGGTCGGCACCACGGACTCGACCCGGCTCCCGCCGTCGCGGCCGACGGTCGCCCGGCTATCCCTGGTCGCCGAGCGGTTCGAGGACGAAGACCGGGATCTGGCGCTCGGTCTTGCGCTGGTAGTCGGCATAGTCGGGGTACGCCGCCACCGCCCGCCGCCACCAGGCGTCCTTCTCCTCCCCCGACACCTCGCGCGCCCGGTACACGCCGGTCGCCGTGCCGTCCTGGAGCTCGACGACCGGCTCGGCGACCACGCTGGCGTACCACTGGGGGTTGACCGGCGCGCCGCCCAGGGACGCGACGGCCGCGTAGCGCCCTTCGTGCTCGACCCGCATCACCGGCGTCCTGCGCAGCTTGCCGGTCTTGGCGCCCCGGTAGCTCATCAGCACGACGGGCAGGTCCTTGATCGTGACGCCGTCGGTCGTGCCGGTGCGCATGATCTGCTCGACGTGCTCGCGGACCCACGCCGAGGCGCTGGGCTCGTACTCGCCGGTCAGTGCCTGCGCGGCCCGGCGCGCGCCCTCCGCGGGGCCGTGGCGACGGCCGGGGCGTTTGTCCACGTTGTCGGTCAGGGTGTTGATGAGGGCGGGCAGCCCGGCCACCGTCTCGGCCGGCAGCCCGGCCACGGTCTCCTCCGCCAGGTCGACCCAGAGCCGCTTGACCTGCTCGGCCAGCGCCCTGCCGCTGTCGGTGAGCTCGACCACGCTGGCCCGCTTGTCGGACGGCGCCGGGGTGCGCCGGATGTGGCCGGACGCCTCCAGCTTGCGCGTCATGAGCGTCACGCTGGGCGGCTCGCATCCCAGGGCCTCGCTGAGCTGCGCCTGGATCCTCGGCCCGGTGCGGGCGAGTTCGAGCAGCAGCGCCTCCTGCCCGGGATGCAGGCCGAGCGGGGTCAGCAGCGTGGCGGCCCTGGCCCGGTGGCGCAGGCTCAGCAGGCGGATCGCCTGGTTGACGGCGTCGGCTTGCGCGAAGTCCATGATCGCTCCTTGACGGAAATTAGTTATCTGCATAATAGTTATCCGCGTAACCGAATCTTACACGGCATCGGGACGCCACGCGTGGCACATCGCGAAGCGCACCCCTGACACGGCGCCTCCCCGGCGGCACGCATCCAAGGACGGAAGAACTCATGACGAGCATCGGCACCGCGCCCCCGCGGGCCACACCCCGGACCATCCCCGCCTGGCTGATCCTGGCGCTGGCCTGCGCCGGCCAGTTCATGGTCATCCTGGACGCCTCCATCGTCAACGTCGCCCTCCCCGCCATCCGCGCGGAGCTCGGCTTCACCCCCACCGGCCTCGCCTGGGTGGTGAACGGCTACCTGCTCGCCTTCGCCGGCTTCATGCTGCTGGGCGGACGGGCCGCCGACCTGTTCGGCCCGCGCCGGACGCTGGTCTCCGGCCTGCTGCTGTTCTCCGCCGCCAGCCTGGCCGCCGGCCTGGCGAGCGCGGCGGAGGTCCTGGTCGCGGCCCGCGTCGCGCAGGGCGCAGGGGCCGCCATGATGGCCCCGGCCACGCTGGCCGTGATCAACACGTACTTCACCGAGCCGGGCGCCCGCGCCAGGGCGTTCGGCGCCTGGTCCTCCGCGGGCGGCGTCGGCGGGATGATCGGCGCGGTGGCCGGCGGCGCCATCACCACCGGCCTGTCGTGGCGCTGGGTCTTCCTGATCAACGTGCCGGTCGGCGCGCTGCTGGTCGCCGTGGCCCTGACGGCCCTGGCCGGCGCGCGGGCCGCGCGGCGCGAGCCGCTCGACCTGACCGGCGCGGTCACCGGGACCGCCGGCCTGGCGGCGCTGATCTACGGGGTCATGCAGAGCGCCGACCACGCCTGGTCGTCCGGGCGGGTCGTCGTGCCCGTGCTGGCCGGGCTGCTGCTGCTCGCGGTGTTCACCGTGGTCGAGGCGCGTTTCACCGACCGGCCGATGTTGCCCCTGCGGCTGCTCGGGATCCGCGGGGTGGCCGTCGGCAACGGCATGCTGCTGCTGTTCGGCGGGGTCACCATCGCGATGTGGTACTTCACGTCCCTGTTCCTGCAGAACGTCCTGGGCTTCAGCGCGCTGCTGGCCGGGCTCGGGCAGACGCCGGCGGCGGTGACGTTCATGCTGGTCGCCCGGGGGGCGGCCGCCCTGCTGCCGCGGGCCGGGGCGCGTCCCCTGGTGCTCGGCGGCGGCGCGTTCTTCGTGGCCGGGTTCGGCTGGCTCTCCCTGGCCGGGGCGGGCAGCGGCTACCTCACCGGGGTCCTCGGGCCCACGTTGCTCGTCGCGGCCGGCATCGGGCTGACCTTCCCCACCCTGATGGCCGCGGCGACCGCCGACGCGCCCGAGGGCGAGGCGGGCGTCGTGGGCGGCCTGGCCAACACCACGAGCCAGGTGGGCTCGTCGATCGGGCTGGCGGTCCTCGCGACGGCCGCGGGCGCCGTGGGCGCCGCGGGCTCCCCCGCCGCCCTCGCCGACGGCTACGACCTGGTCTTCCTCATCGCGGCCGGGCTCGGCCTGGCCCTGGCGGCAGGCGCCTTCCTGCTGCCGCGCCGCCGATGACCCGCCCTTCCCTCCCTCCATCCCCTTCCACCGAGGAGACATCCGTGTCCATCACCTTCGATCCGATCGCCGTGGGCGGCACGAAGCTCGCCAACCGGGTCGTCATGGCCCCGATGACCCGCAGCCGCGCCCGCGACGGGCTGGTGACCGACCTGACGGCGCGGTACTACGCCCAGCGCGCCTCCGCCGGGCTGATCGTCACCGAGGGCGTCCAGCCGTCGGTGGTCGGCCAGGGTTACCCGTTCACGCCCGGCCTGCACAGCGCCGCGCAGGTCGCCGCCTGGCGCGAGGTCACCGGCGCGGTGCACGCGGCGGGCGGGAAGATCTTCGCCCAGCTCCTGCACACCGGCCGCATCGGCCATCCGGTCCTGCTGCCCGAGGGGCTGGTCCCGGTGGCGCCGTCGCCGGTGGCCGCGCGCGGACAGCTCTTCACCCCCGACGGCGTCAAGGACTTCGTCACCCCGCGCGAGCTGACCGAAGCCGAGATCGAGCAGACCGTCGCCGACTTCGCGAGCGCCGCCCGCAACGCCGTCGAGGCGGGCTTCGACGGCGTGGAGCTGCACGGCGCCAACGGCTACCTGATCCACCAGTTCCTCGCGCCCGGGACCAACCTGCGCACCGACGGCTGGGGCGGCTCGACGCCGGGACGCGCCCGGTTCGCCGTGGAGGCCGTCTCCGCCGTGGCCGACGCGATCGGCGGCGACCGCACCGCGCTGCGCATCTCCCCCGGGAAGCCGGACAACGACATGCGCGAGCCCGACCCGGGGCCCGTCTACGAGGAGCTGCTGCGGCGGACGTCCGGGCTGGGGCTGGCGTACCTGCACGTCATGGAGGCGGGCGACCGGGAGCTGACGCGGGCCCTGCGGCGGCGTTTCGCCGGCCCGCTCGTCCTCAACCCGCACACCGGCGACCGCCCGACCGGCCCGGAGGATCTCGCGCTGATCGACGACGGGACCGCCGACCTGATCGCGTTCGGGCGGCTCTTCCTCGCCAACCCCGACCTGCCCCGCCGCCTGGCGACCGGCGCGCCGCTCAACGCCCCGGACCCGGCCACCTTCTACGGCGGCGCCGCCGAGGGCTACACCGACTACCCGGCCCTGCCCGCCTGAACCGGCCGCCGCCGGGCCGAGCGCCTGGAGCAGGCCCCGGTCCCGGCCGCGCCGTCCCGGCCGGGACCGGCCTCGCGCAGGGCGGCGAGGATCACCTCTGCGGGACGGCTCGCGCCCACCCGGGGGACACGCTCCGCACCCAGAAGATCATTTAGGTCCGCAATAACAACGGGCCCGGAGCCGCACCCTTAGTCAAGACCGGAAGCGGCCGTACGCCGCGACCTCAATAGGAAGATCCACACCCGCGACCCGCCCCACTCGCCCTCTCGGTTTTCGGCCGACCGAAAGGGCTCACGATGCCTCCCACCACGGTGAGCGCCCCCGGTCGCCGGAGCGCCGGGCGACATCAGAAACGGGCCGGGCACGAATTCGCGCCACCCCCGAGGGGAATTCCTGAATCACCCCTCCAACAAATAGCCCCGGGACGACAATTCATCGACGAATTCACGCATCCGGATCGCGCACCTACCAAATCTGTCATCATCCGATTCCGGGAGTCGCGGAATTCGCGTGAATGAATTGATTCAATCGGCGCGATCCGGCGGGCGAGCGCCTGGAACGATCCACATGCGAGGTGGCGCCGCATCTGCCGGCATCCTCCGGACGACCCGAAAGGTGGAATCGATGACCGAGCCCGCGATCCGGCCGAACGAGACGACGGGTCCCGCTGCTGCCGTGCGCGTCCGTCGAGTGGACCCTGGAGTTCTACGCGGCGCTGGGATTCACCGCCACCTACCGGCAGACGCGGCCCTACGTCTGTCTGGCGCTGCGCTGGAGCGGGTTCGACCTGCATTTCGGCCCGGCGCCGAAGGGGCTCGACCCGGCCCGGGCGGGCATGCGCCGGGTCTACGGCAAGGTGCTGAGTTCGGGGCTGCCTCGGATCACGCGCCACCGGCCGGTCCTGTGCCAGTTCAAGAACGACGACCTGCAGGCGTACCGGGCCCTGAAGTCGGCCGTGCGCAGGCACGGCGCGCAGGCTCCCGCGGCCTGCGCGAATGGCTGGGGCCGAGCTGAGGGCCGGGGGTCAGGAGGTGGGCGTGTTGTGCATGATCTTGACCATGCGCACCTTGCCGTTGGGCTCCGGGGTGATCACGTCCACCGTGCGCGCGGTCACCTCGAAGTCCGTGGCGACGGCGGCCACGGCGTCCCGGATCCTGCCGGCCAGGTCGGCGGGGGCCGTCGGCGAGGGCACCAGCAGGATCTCCACCGCGCCCGGCCGGTACTGGAGGACCTGCACACCGCGCACGCCCTCCGTCGGCATCACGGCCGGGTTGGTGAGGAAGTTGGCGTGCACCGTACGTCCGTCGGCGGCCACCACCCGGTCCTCGGTCCGGCCCTGGATCCGCCGGATGATCGGGGTGTGGAACGCGCGGCACGGGCAGTCGTCCGGCTCGATGAGCACGCGGTCGCCGAGCCGGTAGCGGATCAGCGGCATCGCCTCGGCGTGCAGCCGGGTCACCACGATCTCGCCCTCGCCGTCGGCCAGCGACACGCTGCCGTCGTCGTGCAGCACCTCCACCACCACGTCGGCCGAGCGCAGGTGCATGGCGCCCTCGGGGCAGGTGCGGCCGATCGTGTACGCCTCCACCGAGGCGTACACCTCGTGGCCGCGCGCCCCGAAGTAGCCCAGCACGTGCTCGCGCGCCTCGGGGGTGAGCGTCTCCCCGGCGAAGATGACGGTGTGCACGCCGCGGTAGTCGACCTTCCTGCGGCGCAGCTCGTCCACGAGGGTGACGATGCAGCCCGGGAAGCCCCACAGGAACGTCGGCCGCCCGCGCAGGAACGCGTCGACCTGCTCGTCCAGGCTCCGGCTGGTGTTGACGTGCGAGGTGCGGGCCAGGCCGAGCCGCTGCAGCCGGTGTGGCCGGAACTCGCCCACCCGGAAGTAGCCGATCCGGTCCCAGGGACGCAGGCCCGAGGCCAGCAGGTCCTGGAGGTAGGTGGCGCGCAGGTAGCCGAGGTCGCCCTCGGAGTAGAAGGGGCGGATGGGCACGCCGGAGGACCCGCTGGTGGGCGCCTCGCGGGTGTTGTCCGGGGTGAACCCGGTGGCCATCAGTTCGGCGGGCGGCAGGTCGCGCAGCGTCGCCCGGTCCAGCAGCGGCAGGGCGGCCAGGTCGGCGGCGGTGGACAGCGCGGCCACGGCGTCGGCCGGCAGCACGCGGCGGTAGTACGGCACGTTGGCGTGCGCGTGGCGGACGAGCCCGGTCAGCAGCCGGTCCTGCACGACCTTGAGCCGGGCCGGGTCCAGCCGGTCCCGCGAGCGCGCCAGGTACAGGTTCCGCAGCACCGGCACCACCGGGATCGTGCTGGGCAAGCCCTTCATGAGGTCTCCTTCTTCAGCGTGGCCAGCATGACGCCGCCCTTGACCACCTCGCCCGCGCAGTACGCCAGCAGCGCGCCGAACGCCGCCGCGGCGGGCACCAGGAACCATCCGGCGGCGGCGACCACCGCGAACTGCAGGCACGCGGCCACCGCCGCGAGCCGCCGTCCCCGGTCGTCGGTGTTCTCCACCAGCAGGAACGCGGGCAGCACGGCCGCCGTCAGCGCCGCCTCGGCCAGCAGCGCGGCACCGGTCGCCACCACACCCCGCTGGCCGCCCGCCAGCACCACCGCGAGCACGACCACCGCCACGGCCCCGGCGGGCACGGCGGGCGCGAGGATGCGCCGCGCCATCCGCCGGGCGCCGGCCTCGCCCGTGCCCTCGATCCAGACCGCCACCCGCGGCTGGAGGATCCGCAGCAGGTACGACACGCCCATGACGACCACGGACAGCGCCACCGACCACACGTAGAAGACGCTGGTCTTCTGGGCGTCGTCCAGGTGCGCGAAGTACGCGAACGTCACCGAGGTGGCCGCGACGCTGGTCACCTCGCCGACGCTGAGCAGCGCCGCCGCGCGTACCGCCGGCCGGTGGGCGCCCTTGTCCGCCTTGCCGGTGCGTCCGCGCAGCAGCCCGGCCGCCAGCACGATGTTGAGCACGGCCAGCACGCCGACGTGCAGGGCCAGCAGCGCGTTGGCGCGCATGCCCGTCCAGGCCACCAGCCCCACGCCGGACGCCTGCGCGACGGCGAGCGTCAGGTAGGCCAGCACGTCGATCCGCGCCCGGCCGCGCAGCCGGTTCAGCGCCGCCATGACCGCGCAGCAGCCCAGCCCGCAGGCGTAGGCCGCGGCGGCGGCGTACCTGGTGGGCGCGCCGCCGGGGTCGGCCGCCACCAGGGCCAGCCAGACCGGCACGGCCAGGGCGAACGGGGTGGCCGCCAGCAGCATGAACAGCGGCCGCAACGCCTGCCCGTCGCGCCGCGGCACCAGCGCGAGCGCCGCCTTCTCGATCCCGCTGGACGTCAGCGCCAGCAGCCAGCCGGACACGCCGTTGGCGGTGGCGTACAGGGCGAACTCGTCGGCGCCCCAGAGGCCGAGCAGCACCAGGTTGGCGGTCCACAGGGCCGCGCGGAACGCGCCGCGCCCGGCGAACAGGGCCGCGGTCACCGCCACCAGGCGTGGCGGGGGCCTGCGGCGCAGGCTCACGGTCACGGGCCGGCCTGGGCCGACTCGACGAACCTGCCCTTGCCGCCGGGGGTGAGCGTGACCCGGTCGGCCTGCTCGAAACGCACCTCGACCGGGCCGCCCACCTGCTGGGACAGCCCGCGCCGGTAGGCCGTGGCCACCTCGTCGAAGTCCCGGCCCGCGTCGGGGACCAGGTGGACGGTGACGTTCCCGTCGGCGTCCTGGCGGACCATGCTCTCGGCGACGCCCGGCGTCCACATGGCCAGCGACAGGAAGGTGGCCGTGTAGACGCGGTGGCCGCCGGGGAAGGTGATGTAGTCGTCGGACCGGCCGCCGGTCACGCGCATGCGCATGAACCGGTTGCCGCACCCGCACTCCCCCGGCACGATCATGCCGCGGTCGCCCAGGCGGTAGCGGATCAGCGGCATCGCGCGCTCCCTGAAGTGGGTCACCACGACCGCGCCGTCCTCGCCGTCGGGCACGGGCGCGCCGGCGTCGTCCACGATCTCCAGGCGGACGCGGTCCTCGTCGACGTGCATCGCGCCCCGGTCGCACTGGGTGGAGACGGTCAGCACCTCGTAGGCCGAGTACTCGTCGTACACCGGGACGCCGAAGCCGTTGGCCAGCAGCTCGCGCACCTCGTCGGTGAGCAGCTCGGAGTCGGTCATGACCATGCGCAGCGTGCGCCGCAGCCGGGCCACGTCGTGCGGGCCGGCGGCGCGCAGCAGCCCGCGCAGCACCACCGGGTAGCCCATGATCAGGTGCGGGCGCACCTTCAGCACGTCGGCCAGGATCTTCGCGTCGCCCTGACCGGCGCCGATGACCGTGCGCGGGAACAGGCCGATCCGCTGGAACCAGCGCAGCGGGCGCGGGAACGGCTTGATGTGCGCGATCCGCCACCACGGCCGGTAGCCCGACAGCAGGAAGCGGCGGAAGATGGTCGCGCCGTGGTAGCCGTAGGCGGCCACGTCGTGCCGGACCTCCAGGACGCGGCCCGTGGTCCCGCTGGTACGGTCCACCCGGTAGTCCTTCGCGCCCAGGCCGGGCGTGTGGAAGCGGGACAGGTCGCCGTCCAGCACGGTGGCCTTGTCCAGGATCGGCAGCCGGGCCAGGTCGGCCAGGCTGTCCAGGGGCACGTCGTAGCGCGGGTCGGCGTAGTGCGGCACGTGCGCGCGGGCGAAGGCCAGCAGGTCGCGCAGGCCGTCGAGGGTGAGCCGGTCGGTCTCGGCGCGCGGGCGGCGGATGGCGCGGAAGGCGTCCACGACGTGCCGCACCTCCCGAACGGCGACGCCCAGTCCGTGGCTCACAGGCCGTCCCCGATCTCGAAGCGGAGCAGCCCGGTCGCCTCGCGCAGCACGCCGGTCAGGGCGTCCGGGTCGGGGGCGGCGGCGGTCAGGTAGCCGAGCTTGGCGCCGGCCCGGGTGTAGCGCTCGACGTGGTCGCCGGGCGCGGCGGCCAGCACCAGGTCCACGACGCCGGGCAGCTCCCTGACCTGCTCCTCGCCGTCCACCCGGACCAGCTTCCCGTCGCGTTCGGCGCCCAGGACGCGGACCGCGCCGTACCGGGTCGCCGCCGGGGTCAGGCACGGCGTCTCGCCCATGGCCGACAGCACGTACTGCTCGACCACGTCCACGCCGTGGACCAGGCCCAGCAGCTCGGCCAGGCCGTTGCCGCCGAGGCGGGCGCCCATCTCGACGAGCACGACCTCGCCCGTCCCGGTCACCAGGACGTCGGCGCTGAGCGGCCCCTCGCGCAGCCCGGTCTCGGCGCAGACCGCGTCGAGCATCGGACGCACGGCGTCGGTGACGTGGGCCGGGCCCGGCATGGTGTGCTGGACGGTGATGAACAGCGGCGGCGGAGTCAGCTCCCGTTCGGCCAGGCCGATCAGCGCCACCTTCCCGCCGATCACGAACGCCTCGGCCGTGTAGTGGGCGCCCTCCAGGAACTCCTCGGCCACGACCCGCCCGGACAGCGACCACTCCCTGGCCAGCCGTACGGCCTCGGGCAGCTCGTCCGGGGCGGCGCACAGGGACACGCCGCGGCTGCCGGAGGAGTCCACCGGCTTGACCATGAGCGGGAACCCCAGGCCGGGGGCGTCCCGCAGCACCTCCTCCTCGGCGCCGCTCACGTGGCGGGGGCCGGGCAGGCCGAGCCGGGCGCACATCGCGCGGAACCAGCCCTTGTCGACCGAGCCGCGCACCGCGCCCTCCGACAGCCCGCACGGCAGGCCGAGGCGCGCGGCCAGGGCGAGCTGCGAGGGCAGGTTGACGTCGCTGGCCGGGGAGACCACGCCGGCCAGGCCGGCGCGTCCGGCCAGGGCCCGCGCGACCCGCGGCACGTCGCGGGTGCTGAGGTCGAGGAACTCGTCGGCGTGCGCGACGCCGGGGGCGTCGGCCCGCATGTCCACGCAGATCGTGCGCACGCCGAGGCGGGCCGCGGCGCGGATGGTGCTGATGGCGCCGTCCGCGCCGCCGAGGACCGCGATGGTGCGGCGGTCGCCGGTCATGCGAGCCTCCCGGCGAGCAGGTCAGCGGAATCGACCGGCACGTTGGCCTCCCGTACGAGGAACAGCGGCGGACGGGCCTGACCGCGAGAGATGTGCAGAAGCGTCCGGGCCATCAGGGTGAGCCCGGCCAGGGCGGCGGCCAGCGCCAGCCCGAACAGCGCCGTGCTGCCGGTGAGCCCGGCCAGCAGCGCCAGGGGCAGGCCGACCAGCCCCGCCCAGACCGCGGCCGCGATCGGCCGCGTCGAGAAGCCGAAGAACAGGTCCAGGGAGTGCCTGGCCAGGCCGCGCACGGTCACCTTGGACGAGCCGTGCACCCGCGGCCGGTGCGCGGTCGGCACGGTCGTCCAGGCGCGCGTCAGGCGCGGCAGCGTGGCCAGGAAGTAGGGCGTGCCGAGCCGCAGGTCCACGATCCGGCGCGCGATCTCCGTACGGACCAGCCGGAACGTCGTGGCGCGCGGCGGGATCTCGATGCCCAGCAGCCGCCGCGCCAGCCAGTCGTGCACGATCGACGCGGTCCGCCGCGGCCAGGGGTCCTTGCGGTCCACCCGGATGCCGAACACCGCGTCGTACCCGTCGGCGGCCCGCTCGATCAGCCGCTTGGCCTCGGTCGGCGGGAACTGCAGGTCGGCGTCCAGGTGCAGCACCCAGGGGTTTCGGGCGTACCGATAACCGGCCGAGAAGGCGGCCTCCACGCCGAAATTCCTGGACAACGATATGAACGACACCCGATTGTCACTCTCGGCGATCGCGCGAATGCGCGCGAGCGTGTCATCCGTGCTGCCGTCGTCGACGAAGAGTATTTCGAGGTCGCCCTGGTCACCCAGCGCGTCTGCGATTTCGCGATAGGTGTCAGGGATGTTGTCGGCCTCGTTCAGGCACGGAACGACCACGGTGAGTGCCAGGCCGTCCGGCGGAACTGGAAGCGGATGTTCATTCATGGAACGGTCTTCACCACGTGCATCAACCCCGGTTCACCCCGCGATGGGGCCCGGGCATTCCCGCCCGGCTACGACCCCGGTTGCGGAATATATCGGCACGTGTCAGAAAAAAGATAGGTATTGATTTCTTTCCGGACGGTTTGTTAGGAAGATCTCCGACGCGGGGCCGCTGGGTCATGCGCATTGTCAGGGGGCATTCATGTTTGTGCTCGGCATCAGCCAGGTCCACGACTCGGCGGCGGCCCTGGTGGCCGACGGGACGATCGTGGCCTTCGCCGAGGAGGAGCGTTTCACCAGGGTCAAGCACGACGGCCGCTTTCCCGCGCAGGCCGTGCGCTACTGCCTGGAGGAGGCCGGCATCACGCTGGCCGACGTGGACCACGTCGCCTACTACTGGCAGGCGCCACGCGAGACGCTGCACGCGGCCGGCCACTTCCTCCGGCACCTGCCCCAGACGCTGGCCGTCTTCCGCAACGACGCCGGCGACTACGGCGACAAGGCCAGCGGCCTGCTGGAGACGCTCTCCGACCAGAAGGGCCAGGCGCACCCGGACGACTACAACGTGGGCGGCGCGCTGCTGCTGCACCTGCGGCGCGGGTTCACCCTGGAGACGATCCTGCGCGAGTCGCAGAACTTCCGGGGCAGGACGAAGTTCAAGGTCCACCTGATGGACCACCACCGCGCCCACGCCGCCAGCGCCTTCTTCATCTCGCCGTACCAGGAGTCGGCGATCATCACCTGGGACGGCATCGGCAGCGACGGCACCTCCACCTACCTCGGGCTGGGCAAGGGCGGCCGGATCCACGACATCCGGCGGATCAAGTTCCCGCACTCGCTGGGCGCCATGTACGCCGGCGTCACCGGCTACCTCGGCTTCAACCCCACCAGGGACGAGGGCAAGGTCATGGGCCTGGCCGCGTACGGCACCGACCGGTACGTGCAGGACTTCGCCGACCTGGTCCGCCTCGGCCCCGACGGCCGCTTCGAGCTGGACCTGAGCTGGTTCCGGCACCACGCCACCGGCAAGCACCAGATGTCGCCCAAGTTCCTGGAGCGCTTCGGCCCGGCCAGGCCGCGCGAGCGCGCCACCCCCTCCCAGCACTACGCCGACGTCGCGTACGCGCTGCAGGCCACGCTGGAGAGCACCGGCCTGCACGTCGCGCGCTGGCTCCAGGCCAAGACCGGGCAGACCCGCCTGGTCACCGCCGGCGGCGTCGCGCTGAACAGCGTCATGAACGGCCGCATCCTGCTGGAGACGCCGTTCGAGGACTTCTTCGCCCAGCCCGCCGCCGCCGACGACGGCTCGGCACTGGGTTCGGCGCTGCTGCTGGGCGTGGAGAAGTACGGCATGCGCCGCCCGCGCGACCAGGAGTACATCTTCCTCGGCCCGGAGTTCACCGAGGAGGAGATGGAGCGGGCGCTCCAGGACGCCGGCCTCAAGTACCGGCGCACCGAGGACATCAACGACACGACCGCGCAGGCGCTGGCCGACGGCAAGATCGTCGGCTGGTTCCAGGGCCGCATGGAGTGCGGGCCGCGCGCGCTCGGCAACCGCTCGATCCTGGCCGACCCGCGTCGCGCCGACGCCAAGGACCGGCTCAACGAGAAGGTCAAGCACCGCGAGCCGTTCCGTCCCTTCGCGCCCTCCTGCCTGGCCGAACGCTCCGGCGAGTACTTCGCCAGCGGCTACCCCTCGCCCGTCATGCTGCTCGTGTTCGACGTGCTGGAGCACCAGCGGGACAAGGTGCCGGCGATCACGCACGAGGACGGCACCGCCCGCGTCCAGACGGTCACGGCGGCCGACAACCCGCGTTACCACGCGATGATCTCGCGCTTCGCCGAGCTGACCGGTGTGCCCATGGTGGTCAACACCTCGTTCAACGACAACGAGGAGCCCATCGTGTGCACCCCCGAGGACGCCGTGCGCTGCTACCTCAAGACCGACATGGACGCCCTCTCGCTGGGACCGTTCTTCACGGAGAAGGACGATCGTTGAGGCGTTGGCTGTGGCTGGCGCCCGCCGCACTGGGCGCCGGGGCGGCGACACTGATCATGGTGATCCTGCCGCCCGACCGTACGTTGGACAACCCGTTCGAGGCCCTGTGGAAGGTCAGCCCGCTGGTGTTCGCGGTGCTGGCCGTCGCCGGGTTCCCCCGGCGTCCCGGGCTGGGGATGGCGCTGATGTGCGCGCTGGTCGTCGGCTACATGGGCGTGCTCGACACGATCAACGTGCTGCACATCTTCTCCTTCGCCGAGTCCGCCGACCAGAAGGCCGCCTTCCCCGAGCTCTACCAGTTCATGCTCTTCATGAACTCGTTCACCGTGCTGGCCGTGCTGTTCGCCTACCGGCTGGGCGGCGCCCGCTCGGACCGGGTGCTGAAGGTCGGGATCGCCAGTGTCCTGGTCGTGATCTCCGGGCTGAACGACCTGTCGAACTGGTTGCTCGGCGACTGGCCCGAGGGCCGGCCCGCGACGCTGACGTGGGCCTCGCACATCGCGGTGTTCGTCGGCGGGCCGCCGAGCGTCGCCGTGGCCGTGATCTTCTTCGCCGTCCACCTCGTCCTGGCCGGGATCGTGCTGGCGCTGCCGGTGCGGCGATGGCTCGACCGGCTGCTCCCGGCCGCCGCGTGAACGCCGACTTGGTCGTCGTCGGCTCCGGCCTGTTCGGGCTGACCGTGGCCGAGCGGTGCGCGAGCGAGCTGGGGCTGCGCGTGCTGGTGCTGGAGCGCAGGGACCACGTCGGCGGCAACTCCTACAGCGAGCCGGAGCCGCAGACCGGCATCGAGGTCCACCGGTACGGGTCGCACCTGTTCCACACGTCCAACGCGCGCGTGTGGGACTACGTCCAGCGGTTCACGTCGTTCACGCGGTACGAGCACCGGGTCTACTCGGTGCACAAGGGCCAGGTCTACCCGATGCCCATCAACCTGGGCACGATCTGCGCCTTCTTCGGCCGCCACCTCGGCCCGGACGACGCCCGCGAGCTGGTCGCCCGCCAGGCCGCCGAGATCACCAGCGTCGGCAACCTGGAGGAGAAGGCGATCTCGCTGATCGGCCGGCCGCTGTACGAGGCGTTCATCCGGGGCTACACCGCCAAGCAGTGGCAGACGGCCCCGGCCGAGCTGCCCGCCGAGATCATCAGCCGGCTGCCGGTGCGGTACACCTTCGACGGACGCTACTTCGACGACCTCTACCAGGGGCTGCCCACCGACGGCTACGCCGCCTGGCTGGAGCGCATGGCCGACCATCCCAACATCGAGATCCGGCTCGGCGCCGACTTCTTCGACCTGCGGGAGAGCCTGGCCGGCGCGGTGCCCGTCGTCTACACCGGGCCCCTGGACCGCTACTTCGGCCACGTCGAGGGCGAGCTGGGCTGGCGCACGCTCGACTTCGAGACGTCCGTGCTGCCGACCGGCGACTTCCAGGGCACGTCGGTGATCAACTACGCCGACGAGGACCTGCCGTGGACGCGCATCCACGAGTTCCGCCACCTGCATCCCGAGCGCACCTGGTACCCGTCCGACGCCACCGTCGTCATGCGCGAGTACTCCCGCTTCGCCGGGCGGGCCGACGAGCCGTACTACCCGATCAACACCCCGCAGGACCGCGACCGGCTGCGCCGCTACCGGGACCTGACCAAGGGCGAGCGGGACGTCTGGTTCGGCGGGCGCCTGGGCACCTACCAGTACCTCGACATGCACATGGCCATTGCCGCCGCCCTCACCCTGTACGAGAACCGCCTGCGCCCCCGCTTCACCGCCCGCACCCCCGAGTAGGCCGCGCTCCCGAGTGGCTGCGGGCGGTTGTGCCGGGACAGGGGGCGGTCCACACTGCTGGCATGCAGGTAATCGTGCGCCTCGACGGCGAGACGCCGACCGCCCCCGCCCTCTCCTCCCTGGAGCGCCAGCTCCGCGGCGACAGCGCCTTCCGCGGCGTGGAGATCCGGCCCCTGGCCGGGCCGCCCGAGCCGGGCGCCATGAACGGGACCGTCGACGCCCTCATGGTCGCGGTCTCCGCCGCGTCCGGAGGGCTGGGCGTCTCGATCGTCCAGGCGCTGGCCGGCTGGCTCAGAACACGGCGCCACAGCTTCACGGTCAAGGTCAGCCACGGCGAGCGCACGCTGGAGCTCTCCGTCGAGGCGGCCAAGGATCCGGCGAAGGTGATGGAGGTGGCCCGGCTGCTGGCCGACATGCTGGAGCCGCCCGCCTCATGAGCGCCTGGCCCGACCCGGCCCGGTGCCGGGCCGTCCTCGTCGGCACGACGACGTACACCGACCAGGTCATGTGGCCCGCCCTGCCGGCGGTGCGGGCCAACGTCACGGACCTGGCCGAGGTGCTCACCGGCCCGCGTTCGTGGGGGCTGCGGCCCGACCACTGCGCGCAGCTCATCGACCCGGCCAGCTCCGACCACGTCCTCGGGCTCATCCACGACGCGGCGACCGAGGCCGCCGACACCGTCCTCATCTACTACTCCGGCCACGGCGAGAAGACCGAGAACGACCTGTTGCTGCCCATCGCCACCACCCGGCCCGACCGGCTGCGGATCGGCGGCGTGCGGTTCTCGGTCATCCGGGAGATCATCCGCGAGCGCCGCGCGCCCCGCGCCGTGGTCGTGCTCGACTGCTGCTACAGCGGCATGGCGCACGGCATGAGCGGCCCGGCGCTGCGCGGGCTGATCGACACGACCAGCGCGTACGTCCTGACCTCCTCGGCCAGGGACACCCTGTCGCTCGCGCCGCCCGGAGAGCGCCACACCGCCTTCACCGGCGAGCTGCTCAGGATCCTTCAGGACGGCGTCCCCACCGGGCCCGCCGACCTGTCCATCGGGGACGTCACCCGCGCGCTGCGCTACCGGCTGCTCGACCGGCGGCTGCCGCTGCCCGAGTACAGCCAGGCCGGCGCGGCCGACGAGCTGCCGCTCGTGCGGAACAGGCCGGAACCGGCGCGGACGCGGCCCCGGCCCGCCCCCGCCCCGCCGCCGGGCATCCGCCTGGCCGGGGCCGCGCGCCGGACGGGCCGGGCCGTCGGCATCTCCTTCGGCGCGAGCAACTCCGTGATCACCGTCGTCGACGGCGGCGAGCCCACCGTCGTCCCCAGCTCCGAGGGCTCGCCGGCGACGCCGTCCGTGGTGGCCTTCGGCAAGAACGGCCAGATCATGGTCGGCGAGCCCGCCAAGCGGCAGGCCGTCGTCAACGCGGAACGCACGGTCCGGTCGGTCCTCCTGGAGATGGGCGGCGACTGGTCGGTGCGCATCGACGGCTCGGCGTACTCGGCGCCGCAGGTCGGCGCGCTCGTGCTGGGCAAGCTGAAGCGGGACGCCGAGGCGTACCTGGGCGAGCAGGTCACCGACGCGGTGCTCACCGTCCCGGCCTACTACGACGACGCCCAGCGCCAGGCCGTCACCGAGGCCGGCACGCTGGCGGGACTCAACGTGCTGCGCCTCGTCAACGAGCCGACCGCCGCGGTGCTGGCGTACGGGCTCGACGAGGAGGAGAACCGGTCCGTCCTGGTCTTCGACCTCGGCGGCAGCACCTACGACGTGTCCTTGCTGCACATCGGCGACGGCTACGTCGAGGTGCTGGCCACCCACGGCGACACCCGGCTCGGCGGCGACGACTGGGACCAGCGCATCGTGGACGAGTTGGTCAGACGGTTCAGGGAGGCCCACGGCGTCGACCTGACCGGTGACAATGTGGCGCTCCAGCGGCTGTGCGAGGCCGCCGAGCGGGTGAAGATCGAGCTGACCGGCGCGCGGGAGGCCCGCGTCGACCTGCCCTACCTGGCCACGGTCCGGCAGGCCCCGCGCCACCTGGACACGACGGTGACCCGGCAGGAGTTCCAGAGCCTGACCGCCGACCTGCTCGTCCGGCTCAGGGGGCCGTTCCGGGGGGCGCTCCAGGACTCCGGGCTCAAGGTGTCCGACCTCGCGCACGTGGTGCTGGCCGGTGGCGCGAGCCTGATGCCGGCCGTGACGGCGCTGGTCACGGAGATGTCCGGCGGCAAGGTGCCCCTTACGCGCTTCGGCCCGGCGGAGGCCGCCTCGATCGGCGCGGCGCGGCAGGCGAGCGTGCTCAAGGCCGACCTGACGCCGGTGACGCTCGGTCTCCGGGGCAAGGGCGGCGTCCTGCGGAAGGTCATCGAGCGCGGCAGCCCGGTCCCCGCCGAGCGGACGGTCACGTTCACCACGACCGCCGATCACCAGTCGTCGCTGCGGGTCGAGGTCTACGAGGGCGAGCAGGAGACGGCCGCGCTCAACGCGGTGCTGGGGACGTACATGGTGGGCGGCATCCCCGCCGCGCGGCGCGGGGAGCCGCGGATCGAGGTCACGTTCGCCGTGGACGCCGGTCTGACCTTCACCGTCACGGCCCGCGAAGCGGCGACCGGCGTCTTCCTCCCGGTCACCCGCCACCCCGCCTGACCGCGGGCCCGACCTTCACCACCACCACGGGCCGGCAAGCGGCGCCTTCCTTTCGGTCACCCCCGCCTGCGGGCCGCCCGTGGGTGGGGTGGCCCGCAGGCGGCCGGTCAGGGGGTGGCCTGCCAGGAGGTGCGGACGAGGGCGCGTTCGGTGGCGGCCAGGTGGGTGGCCGCGGCGAGCCAGGCCCGCGCGTACCCGTCCGGACCGGCCTCGGTCAGCCTGCCGAAGACGTCCCGTTCGCGGCGGTCGGCCTCGTCGGCGAGCGCGACGGCCAGGCCGGCGGCCGTACGGAAGCCGGCGTCGCGCAGGGACGCGGCCTGCCGGCGGGCGTCGCCGCCGCGCGCGGACTCGGCGACCGCCCTGCGCCCGCCGGAGACGGCCAGCTCGACCAGCCGGCGCACCCGCCAGAGCGGCGCGCCTTCCAGCGGGTCCGCCTCGCCGTACGCGTCCTGGCCGGGCGGCGGGCACGCGTCGGCGGCCGGGAGGTGGGAGCCCTGGAGGCGGTCGTAGCCGAGGTCGGCCCGCCCCTGCCACTCGGGCGGCAGCCTCAGCGTCGCCTCCTCGCCCGCGACCGGCCCCACGGCGAGCGGGACCAGCGTCGCCGCCCGGCCGGGCTCGACCCTGGCCACCACCCGTACCCGCAGGCCGGGCCGCGAGGCGAGCCGCCGCAGGTTCTCGACGTGCGCGAGATCGGGATGACGGCTCGCCGGGACCAGCCGGACCACCGGCCCTTCGCCCTCGGCCGGCGCCGGGCCGGCGGTCAGGAACTGGCGGGCGAGGACGTGGTCGCCCGCCGCGCCGACGATCACCAGGTCGCAGCCGACCGGCTCCCGTACCTGCTCGGCCGACTCCTCCTCGCTCCACGCCCCCGCCGACAACCGCTCCCCCGCCGCCTCGGCCAGCGGCCGGGTGAACAGCGCGCCGAGCGGCCCGTCCGTCCAGGCCAGGCCGGTGACCGGGGTGGCCTGCACGCCCTTGCCCGCGCCGAGGCGGCCGTCCGGGGAGACGGTGGCCCCCGCGATCAGCAGGCCGCCGCGGGCCAGTTGCGCGTGGCTCATCATGGCCGCCCCGATCGCGACGGTCGCGGTGGCCGCGCCGCGGGCACGGGCGGGGCCGCCGGGTTTGACGTCGGCGACCGAGAACCAGCGTCCGTCGTCGGTGACGAGGTGCGTGACCACCCCGCCGTAGCCGGTGCTGCTGATCACCGGCTCGCGGAAGACGCCGTACACCTTCAGGCCGCCGTTCGGACGGTAGCCGCGCCGTACGGTGCCGACCAGCGCCGGGTCGGGATCGGACGCGGCCAGCCGGCCCACGGTGAGCAGCAGCTCCCGCAGGGCGGACACCAGGTCGGCGAGGCGGTGGCCGTCGTACCGGGCACGGGCCGCGCGCAGCCCGCGGACCACCCGCAACGTCGCGGCCTCGGCCTTGGGCAGCCCGGCCAGGCGGGCGGTGTGGGCGGCTCGGAGCAGCTCGGCCTGCGGCACCGCGCCCGCTCCTGGCACACCGGCCGACAGGACGGCGGCCGCCGCCCGCCACAACCCCGCAGCCGCCGCCACCTGCGCCGCTCCCGGCACAACGGCTCCGGCCGTCCGCCCGTCACCCTGTCCGGAGCCTGGCCCGGAGCTTTGTCCGGAGCCCTGTCCGGCCCCCTGTCCGGCCCCCTGTCCGGCCTCCTGCCCGGTTTCCGGCGTTCGGCCGGGGTCCGCGGGAACGGGTCGTTCGTCGGTGGGGGGCGCGCCGGGGTGCCCGGGGCGGGACGGCGGGGAGCCCGGTGACGCGGGAACGTCGTCGGGGGTGGCCGACTCGCCGTCCGGGAGCGGAAGGTCGGCCGGGTCGGCCAGGGGGCAGGCGGTGAGGAGGGCGGCCCGGTGCAGGCAGCGGGGCGCGAGGAGGCAGGAGCAACGTGCCTGCCCCTCCTCCGCGATCACCCCGGACGGCCCCGGGGACAGCGTGACCACCGCGTCCTCCCCGCACGTGACCACCACGTCGGCGCCGTCGGCCACCCGGACGAGGGCGGCGTACTGGCCGACGGCCGCGTCCAGCTTCTTGCGCAACCTGCTGGTCAGGGCATCGACGGCGGCGGCCACCACGTGCGGCGCGACGGGCGGGAGCGTTGCAGAGCTGTTCACCGGACTTCTCCCCGGAGGCGGTCGCCCACCCAGCGGGCGAGGGCGAGCGGGCTGAGCGCGGCGACGGGCATGCCGGCCGCGACGAGCTGCTGGGCGATGGGCAGCGAGTAACGGGGCACGCCCTGGTCGTCCAGCGCCGCGCAACCCATCAGGTGCACGCCGGACCCGGCCAGCGAGCGCACCTCCGCGAGCAGGCCGCCCACGGGGTAACCCTCCTCGAAGTCGCTGACGACGACCACGAGCGTACGGCTCGGCACGGTGACCAGCGTCCGGGCGTGCGCGAGCCCGGCGGCGATGTGCGTACCGCCGCCGACCCGCACTTCGAGCAGCAGGGACAGCGGGTCGTCCACCCGGTCGGTCAGGTCGATCACCTGCGTGGAGAACGTCAGGAAGTGCGTCGAGAGCGTCGGCACGCCCGCGAGGACGGCGGCGGTCAGCGCCGACCACACGACCGAGGCCTCCATCGATCCCGACACGTCCACCACGAGGATCAGCCGCCAGTCGGCCTCCTTCCTGGCCCGCGTGCTGAACACCGGCCGTTCCGGCACCACCACGAGCCGCCCGTCGTCGAGGCGGCGGGTGTGGGCCAGGTTGGCGCGCAACGTGCGCGGCAGGTCGAGCCGTCCGCCGGGCCTGCTGGTCGGACGCGGGTTGGCCAGGCCGGTCAACGCGGGTCTCAGCCGGGTCGCCAGCTCGCGGGTGAGCTCGGCGACCAGGCGGCGGACGAGCGGTCTGAGCTTGGCGACCTGCTGCTCGGGCAGCCCGCCGGCCAGCGACAACACCGAGGTCAGCAGCTCGACGGACGGCCGCACGGCGGCGGGGTCCAGCTCGGCGAGCACGTCGTGGCGTCCGGCGTCGGCGGCCCTGGCCAGCACCTCCTCGCGTACGTCGCCGCCGAACAGGGACTCCAGCTCGTCGGCCCATTCGCGGGCCGTGGGGAACGGGGCTCTCTGGCCGCCGGCGTCGCCCTGCTCGAAGTCGTCGGCGCCCTCGCCGCGTCCGGCGCCGTAGAGCTCGTCCAGGGCGCGGGCGTACGGGCGGGCGCCGGCGGGCAGCCGTTCGTGCTCCCGTCCGAGCAGCAACCGCCACCGGTCGGACGGACCGATCAGCGACCTGCCTCCCGGACCGCGCACCACCCCCGACACCCCAGGCTCCTCCTCGCCGGCCGCTTCCCGACCCGTGAGCGCGCCGCCCTCGGCGGACGGCCCTTCAGCGGATGGCCGGAGCCGGTCCTCCTCGGCGGGCGACTTCTCGGCCGGTGGCTGGAGCTGGGCGTTTTCCGGGGTCGGGAGGCCGAGGGTGGTCAGGGCCGTGAGGCCGGCCAGGTCGGCGGCGGTCCAGACGGCCAGCAGGTCGGCCGGCGCGCCCAGTACGAGGTCCGGCCGGTCGCCGAGCCGTTCGGACACCGCGGCCAGCAGCCGCCCGCGTGCTGCCGGAGCCAGCGTGTCGAACCCTCCGCGCAGGGCGGGCAGCCGGTCGAGGAACTCCTTGTCCGCCAGCTCGTCCACCCGGTCCATCAGCGGGTCGAGCGCGGCGGGCGCCGCCTGGAGCAGCGGTCCGGCTGCCGTGAGCACGCCGGTCAGGAGCAGGCTCAGCCGGCGACGGCCGTCCGGGGTCGTGGCGGCGTCGATCCAGCCGGCGGCCCGCGCGCCCAGCAGGTCGGGACCGTCCAGGTCGAGCAGCACGCGGGCGGCCAGCGCGGCCCCCTGGACGAGCGGCGCCCCGGTACGCGCGAGCGCGCCCAGCGCGTCGTCCATCCGCAGGCCCAGCCGGTCCTCGCCGGCCCGCGTGGCGAGGGCGACCAGCGCCACCGCGTCCTCGGGCCGGTCGCTGCCGGCCAGGCCGGGCAGGGACCGGACCGCCGCCTCCAGCAGCGTGACCGCCAGCTCGCCCGCCTGCTCACGCCCCTCCGGCGTGGTGCCGGGAAGGTGCTCGCGACGCAGCGCCTCCAGCAGGTCGAGGGCGTCGAGCAGCTCGGAGAGGGTGGCCGTGGCGGGCAGCGTGCCGGCGGCGTCCTCCAGCCGCCGCTCGACCAGTTCCGGCAGGTCGCAGTGGGCGGCGGCGCGCAGCCCGTCCAGGATGACGCGGCAGGTGGGCCCGCCGTCCGCGGACTCGCGCCGGTAGGTCTCCCGCAGCGTCCCCGCCGCCGCCTGGGCCGCGGTCACGCCCCGGACACCGGCCAGGTCCAGCAGCGCCGGGACGGCGGGCGTCCAGGACAGGCGCCATTTGGTGCTGAGCGCGGTGCCGTCGCCGGTGCCCGCGACCTGGATCGGCTCGCCGTAACCGACGCCGCACACGTGCAGGCGGCGCAGCAGCACCTCCCGGCGCGCGTCCAGCTCCGAGCGGAGGGGGTCGAGGCGTACCTCGCGCGGGTCGGGGTCGTCCGGGCAGGGCAGCCTGAGCGCGGCGAGCTCCTCCTCGACCGCGGGGCCGAGGCCGGAGCGCGGCGTGCCGGGCGCGGTGCGGCCCCTGGCCGTCCCGACGAACACCGCGTCGAGCGCCTTGGCCAGCGCGCGTCCGCGTCCCAGGGGCTCGCCCTGGCCGAGGACGGTCGTCACCGCCTCCAGCAGTTCGCCGCGGCCGGGGGCGGGCAGGCCGCGCAGGCGGGCCAGGTCGCACGCCAGGCGCAGCGTCTCGACGGCCTCGCCGGTGCCGGCCGTGTGCCCGGCTGCTCGCAGCTCCCTGCACAGGTCGGTGATCGCGCGGGCGGCGCCGTCCCTGACCCGGTCCGGTACGCCGTCCGCCTCGAACACCGCCTGCTGCCAGCGCGGGTCCCGGATCCCGGCCGGGTAGCCGGACCGGGAGTCGAGCAGGTCGAAGGCGTACGGGACGAGCGAGGTGACGGCCTCCGACGTGACGTCCTTCGACGTGCCGGGGACGGGGGCCGCCGCCTGCCCGGCCGCCTCGCCGGTGAGCTGTGCGGTGGTCGGCGGTGTGGGGGTGGGGGCGGTGGGGTCGTCGGTGGTGAGCAGGGCGGGGGCGTGGAAGGCGCCGATCACCGCGGTGACCCGGCGTCCGCCGGATGCGGCGGCGGCCACGACGCGCCGCATGTGCGCCTCCCGCGCCAGGTCCCTGGCCTGGACGCCGTCGCCCGCCGCCGCGTCGCGCCGCAGCGCCCAGCCGACGCCGAGCGCGGCCCGGCGCACGGCCTCCGGCTCGCAGCCCGGTGCCAGGACCTCCACGGCCCGGTCCCACATGTCGTCCCCCACCCGCCCGGTGCCCGCCGCGGCCAGCGCGTCGGCGAACCTGGGGGCGTACGTGGGGCCGCCGCCCAGGCCGGCGGCCCCGGCCTCGTCGGGGACGCCCCCCTCGGGAACGACGGCCTCGGGGACGGTCGTCTGCCAGCCCGAGTGCGACAGTGGGAGGTCGCAGCACAGCACCTCCACGCCGCGCTTGGCCGCCCACCGGATCGCCACCAGCTCCGGGGAGAAGTCCGCGAACGGGTAGAACCCGAGGCCGCCCGCGCCGTTCCCGGCCAGGGCGACCGGGGCGACGGTGGCGGGGTCGGCCAGGTGCGGCAGCCACTGCTGGAAGTCGGCAGGCAGCTCGACGCACACCGTCTCCGGATCGGCCGCCTCCAGCAGCTCGGGCAGCACCACGGCCAGGGCCGGACTGTGGTGACGCACCCCCACCAGGTACGGCCGGGTGGCAGCAGCCAGCCCGGCCACCGCCACCCGCGGATCAGCCGACCCGGCCGTCGCCGTCCCAGGACCGGCAGGGGGGTTCATGGGAGGGGTCAACGGAGGGTCTCCCGCAGGTCCCAGAGGCGGCGCCACATGGCGGAGCCGTCCTCGGCGCGCCGCCGCACCGGCCCGTCCCAGTAGCCGAGCAGCCGTCCGTGGTCGGCGGGGTCGTCCTTGCGCACGACGCCCAGCAGGTGGCCCGGCACCAGGTCGAGGACGTCGCCGCCCGGCAGGTAGGCGGCCGCCACGCCGAGCGAGGCCGCCACCTGCACCGCCTCGGCGGTGGACATCACGGTGCCGGGCCGCTCCACGTCCCAGCCCTCGCCGGACCGCCCGGTCCGCAGGTCGCGGAAGACCGTGACCAGGGCCTCCAGCACCGCGTCGTCCACGGCGAACCCGGCCCCGGCACGCTGGACGACCGCCGTGGCCTGCCGCCGCACCAGGGACGTCTCGGCCGCGGCGTCGGAGATGGGATCGACGGTCTCGAAGTTGAAGCGCCGCTTGAGCGCGGCCGACATCTCCGACACGCCACGGTCGCGGAGGTTGGCCGTGGCGATCACCGTGAACCCGGGGACGGCGGCCACCTGCGCGTCGCCGGTCCCGGCCAGCTCGGGGACGCTGACCCGCCGGTCGGACAGGATCGACACCAGGGCGTCCTGCACCTCGGGCAGGCAGCGGGTGATCTCCTCGACCCTGGCCACCCGCCCGGACCGCATGGCCGTCAGCACCGGTGAGTCCACCAGCGCGCCCCGGCTCGGCCCCTGGGCCAGCAGCAGCGCGTAGTTCCAGCCGTAGCGGAAGGCGTCCTCGGTGGTGCCGGCGGTGCCCTGGACGGTGAGCGCGCTGGTGCCGCAGACCGCGGCGGCCAGCAGCTCCGACAACATCGACTTGGCCGTGCCGGGCTCGCCGACCAGCAGCAGGCCGCGTTCGCCGGCGAGCGTCACGACGCAGCGCTCGACCAGCGCGCGTTCGCCGACGAACTTGGGCGCCACCTTCAACTTGGACGGCAGGCCGTCGCGGGCGGGCAGGGAGAGGGTCTCCTCGCCGCTGCCGCAGATGAAGGTGACGACGGCGCGCGGCGTCAGCAGCCAGCCGGGCGGGCGCGGGCCGTCGTCGTGGGCGGCGAGGAAGGCCAGCTCGGTGGCGTACCGCTGCTCGGCGGAGACCACCTGCGTGGCGGAGGTCGCCTCGTCGGTGAGGGTCATCGAATTCAGGTCCTTAAGGGAGTAGGAGGGAGGTCAGCGGCGGCGGCCGCGTTTGACGTCGAGCTGCTCGAAGCGGGGTACGTCGCCGTCCTGGACGCGCCGCCACGCCCTGGCGTACAGGTCGGCCACGGGCTCGCCGGGCACGAGGGGGCCGTCGAGGCCCGCGTTCGGGCTGAACATGGGCAGCTTCCACTGCTCCAGCGGGAGCCGCGGCGTCCGCTGCTCCGACCAGCCGCCGGACAGGAACAGCGAGCGCCCGGCGCGGGCGCGCACGGCCTGGACGACCAGGTCGGCGCCGGCCAGCTCGGCCCGCGCGGCCTTGAGCCGGGCCGGCTTCCAGCCGGTCCACCGGGCGGCGTTGCGGTCGGTGGGGTCGGGCATGGCCAGCAGCATGAGGTAGACCGCGGCGGCGTCCTCGCCGAGGCCGTGCGCCTTGGCGACGTCCACGACGAGGTCGGGCACCGAGCGGGTGGGGTCCTGCGGCCACCAGGTGCCGTCGGCGTCCCGGTCGCCCTGGCGCGGGTCGCCGGGGTCGGCCAGCAGCGCCGCGAAGCCGGGGTCAAGGGCGGTGCGCAGCGCGGACACGGCGGGGAAGGAGCCGTTGAGCCCGATCAGGGCCCGCAGGTAGGGGTCCTCGCCGGCCGCGTCGAGCAGGCCGGGGCGGAGCGCGGGCGAGGGCTGGCTGTCGTAGGTCGCCATGACGACGGCCCCGTACCGCTCGTAGCCTTCGCCGACCTCGGTGGGCGTCCCGGCGACCTTCCTGAAGCCGGGCAGGCCGACGTACCGGTCGAGGTCGATCAGCAGCCGGGGGTTGGCGAGCCGGTCGCGGACCGCCGACAGCACGGCGGGCAGCCCGGCGCGCAGCGGGTGCCCGGCGGGCAGCCGGTGGGCCAGCCAGGCGGCCGTGGCGACGGCCATGACCAGCGACCGCCCGCTGAACCCGGTGCCCTGGCCGACGGGGTGGACGCGGTCGCCGCGCACCTCCCACTCCAGGTCCACGCCCAGTTCGGGAGCGGTGGCGGGGTCGAGCACCGCGCGCAGGCATTGCGCCGCGTCGTCCCCGGCGGCGCGCAGCGCGCCCGCGGCCTCGCCGAGCAGCCATTCGGGCAGGGCGAGCCGCTGCCCGACGTGGTCGTTCCACACCCGCGCGGCGGCGGCGACGTCGGGACCGTCGGTCCACAGGCGGGCCGGGTCGGCGGGCAGCAGCGCCCCGGTGACGGCCCGCCGCACGTCCGGGCCGAGGGCGCGCAGCTCGTCCTTGGCGACGGCGGCGTCGGTCACCTTCACGCCGATCACGGCGCGGGCCTCCTTGTCGAGGAAGGTCCGCTCGTACGTGTCCACCTGCGGGAACCCGGCGACGATCAGCCGCGCGGCGGTCTGGGAGACCCCGGTGAGCCGGGCGAACTCCGCGGCGGCGGCCTCCTGCCAGGGGGCCGGGCCGCGCGCGGCCAGCTCGGTGAGGAACGACTCCAGCCAGCCCGCCTCCCGGTCCCCGCCGACGGGCGAGCGGTCGCGGACGGTGTAGGGCGCGGGCACCTCGAACGCCCCGGCGGGATCGTGGTGCAGAGCGGTCCATTCGAGCCCGTCGACGGCCGTCTCCCGCAGGTCGAGGAAGACGATGAACGCGCCGCCGCCCAGCGGCAGCACGCCCGACAGCGAGCCCCCCGCCGCAGAGCCGCCCGCCGGGGAGCCGCCCGCGACGACCATGTGCTCGCGCCTGAGCGTCACCGTCATGCGGCGCCAGCGGGACGAGCCCGCCGCGATGGGCAGGCCGCCGTCGCGCAGCTCGCCCAGCAGCACGCCCAGCGCGTCCCGGTGCTCGGCCGGCGTGGTCGGCGCCGCGAGCCGGTACGCCACGGCGGCGCAGTGGTCGAGCAGGCGCTCCCACCGCAGGTTCGAGGCGGGCAGTCCGGGCAGGCCGAGGTGGTTGGGCACCTGCGGGCGGTCCTGTCCGCCGGTCACGGCCCGGCCCACCGCCCGGATCTGCTGGAACGCGGCGTCGCGGCTGTAGTAGTGATGGCCGTGCCCCTCGCCGACGCCGTTGATCGCCTCCGCCAGCAGCGTGTCCGAGGGCCCGGACGGCCCCTGCTCCTCGGCCGGGCCGCCCGCCAGCGCGCGGTTGAGGTTGGCCACGACGGTGCGCACCGCGTCCTGCTGGGCGGCGGCGAAGCCGACGATCCCGGCCACGCCCTTCCGCAGCGCCTCGTGGGTGACCTCCGGCAGCAGCGCGCGGACCGCCGCGAGCAGGTCGGCGCCCTGGGGCTCGGCCGCTTCGAGCAGGGCCGCGGCCGTCTCGCGGTCCAGGCGGCGCAGCGCCGCCGAGCCGTCGAGGTCGCGCGGGCGCAGGCAGTACCAGTAGCGCTCAGGGGGCAGGATGGGCATGCCCGCGCCGAACGCGCCCGGCTTGGCGTCGGTCCGGTACTCGGCCAGCACGACGCCGTCGGCGTCCACGAGGCTGATCCGGTAGCTGGTGCGCACGACGGCGCAGGGCCGCTCCGCGCCGGGGAACGTCAGCACGCGCACCGGGACGCCGGCGTCCGGCGGCAACGTCACCGTGGTCCCGGACAGGTCCTCGGCGCGGTGGGAGCCGTCGGGCAGTTCGATCACGCGCAGGCCGTACAAGCCGTCGACGGGGGCGCCGACCGGGGTGGGCTCGGCGGAGGGGGCGGGCAGCAGCCAGCCCTCGCCGGGCTTGTCGTCCGACGTGCCGGTGAGGAAGGCGGGCAGCGACCTCCTGCCGATGCCGCCGCCGGCGGGGTCGAACTCGTACCAGCCGCTGTCACGTTCCGCCCGGACCCACGTCCAGAAGGACGTGCCGTCGGTGATGAGGTGCCGCTCGTCGGGGACGGCCGTGTCGCCGGCGTGCAGCGTGCCGTACCCGGTGGTACGGCCGCCGCCGGGCACGGCGAGGCTGACCGGGTCCTCGCCCAGGTAGTAGTCCAGGCGGGTGCCCCGGCTCCGGTCCGTCCCGTCCAGGTCGCGGACGCGGTCGGCGGAGGTGTGCCAGTAGCCGCGCAGCCCGTTGGTCCGGTCGCGGGAGTCCCAGTAGACGAGCAGGTCGCCGTCCACGTAGTGGAAGCCGGGATCGCTCCAGGTGTCGTCCCTGGGGACGCGCAGGTCGTGGGTGAGCACGACGCCGTCGGCCGAGAGCACCCGGGCCTGCGCGGTGCCCGCGACGACCAGGTGAGGCCAGGCGTCGCAGACGACGAGGTCGTCGACGTCCTTCTCCGGCACGAGCTGGGTGGCGGCCTCCTCGAAGGCGGGCCAGCCCAGCTCGTCGATGATCCCGGACCGCAGGGCGCGGGCCAGCACCCCGGCCACGTCGGCGTCGGTCGCCGCCCGGCGCACCTCGTCCTCGGCCAGGGCCAGGGCCTCGCCGGGCAGCCAGGACAGGCGGCGCAGGGCGTCGGGCAGGGTGGGCAGGCCGGCGGCGGCCGAGCGGCGGGCGACCAGGCGTACCCATTCGGCCAGCATCGGCCCTCCGCCCAGGGAGCCGGCCAGGGCCCGGACGGCGGCCCTGCCCTCGTCGTCGGCGTCCAGGTGGTCTGCGCCGCGCCGGAAGGCGACGTGGAAGCGGCCGTCGGCGGCCAGGGCGTGCAGGTCGCGCCGGTCCTCGTGCCCGGCCCAGACGTCCAGGCGCAGCCGGGCGCCGTCGCCGGGGTCGGCCACGGGCACGCCGCGGGAAAGCAGCAGGTCGATCAGGTCGGCGTCGTCGTCGACCGCGAGCGTGCCGCCGGTCGCGGTCAGCTCGTCGCGCAGCCGGTCGGCCATGCGCTCGATCAGGGCGTGCAGCGCGGGCAGGTGCGGCGGGACGCCCCAGGTCCGTTGCCGGGCGGCCAGGAACCTGCGCAGCCAGCCGGCGGCGCCGTCGGCCGAGCGTTCCTCCTCCGGCACGTCGGTGTGCAGGCCGGCGGTCGCGTCCGCGCTCTCCAGGATGTCGAGCCAGATGCCCGGCAGCTCCCGGTCGCGGCCCTCGGGGATGACGTTCAGCAGCGTGCCCCTCAGCTCGGGCCGCTGCCGGGCCAGCGCCGCGACGGCCGGGGCGTGGGACTTCCACCAGCCGGTCGGGGCCTGCATGACGGCCGGCAGCGTCAGCACCTCGGCCAGGTAGTCCTGCTCGGCCGTCTCGGCGTCCACGCCGGCGGCCCTGGCGAGCCTGCGGATGTCGGCGGCCATCTGCGCCGAGGGGGCCAGGCCGCCCGCGGTCCTGCGTACGCACAACCGCGCGAACCTGCTCAGCGCCTCCGCGGCGGGCAGGCGGGCGGTCAGCTCCTTGGCGTACCCGGACAGCACCTTGACCGGCAGCGCACCGGCCAGCGCGAACTCCAGGAACACCGCGTCGAGCCGGTCGTCGTCCACGGCGAGGCCGTGCTGGGCCTCGGCCCGGCGGGCGGCGGAGAAGAGCTGCCCGGCGTACTGGGTGTTGTCGGCCGCGGCGAACACGCGGGCGGCCTGCTCGTAGAAGGTCGGCAGGAAGTGCGGGACGGACGCGGCGAGCTGCCCGGCCAGCTTCTGGTAGGCGTCGAGCGCCATCTTGGGCTTGGTCCTGGTCTGCCGGGCGACGCGCTCCAGCTCCGGCACGACGGCCAGGGCGTGGTGCCCGTCCTGCGGGTGGTGGACCAGCACCCATTCGGGGAAGCCGAGCGAGCGGCGCAGGCCCAGGCCGACCACCGCGGGCTCGCCTTCGGGCACCAGGCCGAGGAAGCCGCCCACCGCGTCCTCGGCGGTGCTCAGCTCCTCGGTGACCAGGCGGACGATCACCCGGTCGTCCAGCCCGGGGTGCCGGTAGGCGCGGGCGACCAGCGGCACGGCCCGCTCCCCCGCCCCCTCGGTGCCGGGCGGCAGCACCGCGCCGGCGTCGAGCAGCTCGCCCGCCTCGGAGACGGTCCTGTCGGACGTGTTGCCGGTCATGCGTTCTTCCCCTCTTCTACCTGCCGCCCGGCGTACAGCGCGGCGGCCATTCGCATGCCTTCGGACCAGGCGACCGGGCCGACCTCGCGCAGCGTGAGCGTCTTGCCGTCCTGGTCGCGCCAGGTGAGATCGCCCGTGGACGTCTCGCTGTCCCAGTAGGGCTCGCCGATCCAGACGGCGGCCTCGGTGAGCCGGCCGCCGTCGCGCACCTGGCAGGTGGCGAAGCCGCCGGAGACGCGGTAGCCGAGCTGGGTGGCGCGGGCCGCCACGCCGAACCTGGAGGCGTACGTGCCGCCCGCGAACTCCTTCACCTGGCGCACCCCTTCGCCCTGTTCGGCGGGCTTGCGCCAGATGGCCCGGTGGATCTGCTCGACCTTCTGCGTGATGCCCAGCTCCGCGGCGAACTCGCGCAGGTCGTCGAGGTCGGGCAGGAGCACCGGGTGCGGCAGCGTCACCGTGCGCGCGGAGAGCCGGACGGTCTCGCCGTCGAGGTTGACGGCGCGCAGCTCGCCGGAGGAGGTCGCGTCCCGCAGGAAGCCCACCTCGTCGGGGTCGTCGCCGACGACCGCCACGTCACGCAGCGCCGCCTGCCACGCCTCGTCGGGCCAGACCCGGGCGATCAGCTCGGTCGGCACGGGCAGCGAGGACACCATCCAGGCGTCCACGTGCGCCACGCAGGACGCGGCGTGCCGGTCGAGCCATTCGGCGAAGCGGCGCAGCCGGTCCGCCTCGGGGTGCTCGCGCACCGCCTTCGGCAGCGTCTTCAGCTGCCGCCCGGCCGAGCGGCCGGACGTGGCCCTGGCCGTGACCCGGCCATCTATCAGGGCGATCTCGTACGCGTCGCCCGCCGCCAGCCAGCCCAATTGCCGCCGCCTCTCGTCATGAAGCCATGGGAATGTGTCGAGGCGCGGATCTCCCGCCGCCACGTTGCGCGGAACGTTATCGGCGATCACTGACAAATGCCTACCGGCTGCTCAAAGGCCCGGTTACGGCACCGGGTCCCGCCGGGGAGGGAACGGCGTGTTTTCCCTCCCCGGCGCCTAAAGACCAGGGCAGGATCGCCGCGCGCGGGCTACGGGCGCGGGCGGCGAGGGTAGGCCATTCCGGGCCGGGCGCGCCGACCGGGGAACGGGCGCGCGGCTCGCTCGACGGGGGGATGGCCGGTGAAAGTCGTCGTCGATCTGACGCGTTGCCAGGGGTACGGGCAGTGTGCCTTCCTCGCGCCCGACGTCTTCACCATGCGCGAGGAGTCCCTCCTGTACGACCTGGACCCCGGCGACGAACGGCGCGAGCACGTGCTGCGCGCGGCGGCGGCCTGCCCCGTCCAGGCCATCCACCTCGACTGGACGGCGACCCGGCTCACGTCCGAGCCGCCCAGCCCGCCGGCGCGCGGGATGACCGACGGGCGCATCGTCATCGTCGGCGCGTCCCTGGCCGGGGCACGGGCCGCCGGTGTGCTCAGGCGGGAGGGCTTCACCGGGTCGCTGACGGTGATCGGGGACGAGTCCTCCGAACCGTACGACCGGCCGCCGCTGTCCAAGCAGGTCCTCATGGGACAGGTGCCGCCCGACCACGTCATGCTGCCCCGCCTGCGGGAGGTCGAGGCCGACTGGATGTGGGGCACCCGGGCGTCCGGCCTGGACGTGGCCGGCAAGCGCGTCCTGCTGGACGACGGCCGCGAGGTCGGCTTCGACCGGGTGCTGCTGGCCACCGGCACCCGCGCCCGGCCCTGGCCGAACGAGGAGGAGGCCCGGCTGGAGGGCGTCCACACGCTGCGCTCGATGCGGGACGCCGCCGGGCTGCGGGAGGCGCTGGCCGCCCGTCCCAACCGGGTGCTCATCCTGGGCGCCGGGTTCACCGGCAGCGAGATCGCCTCGGTCTGCCGCGAGCTGGACCTGCCCGTGACGGTCGTCGAACGCGGCCAGGCCCCGCTGGTCAACGCGCTCGGCGGCGTGATCGGCGACGTGGCCGCCCAGCTCCACCGCGAGCACGGCGTGGACCTGCGGTGCGGCACCACGGTCACCTCGCTGGAGGGCGACGGGCACGGGCGGCTGCGCGGCGCCCGCCTGTCGGACGGCAGCACGGTCGAGGCCGAGGTCGCCGTGGTCGCGCTCGGCTCGGTGCGCAACGTCGAGTGGCTGCGCGACTCGGGGCTGGCCGCGGGCGTGTGGGGGGTGGCCTGCGACGCCGGCTGCCGGGCCGTGGACACCAACGGCCTGGTGACCGACGACGTGTTCGTCGCCGGCGACATCGCCCGTTTCCCGCACCCGCTGTACCAGTACCAGTTCATGACGCTGGAGCACTGGGGGAACGCGGTCACGCAGGCCGAGATCGCGGCCCACAACATGGTCAGCGACCAGACGCACCGCTGGCCGCATCTGTCGGTGCCGGTGTTCTGGTCCAGCCAGTTCGGGGTCAACATCAAGTCGGTGGGCGTGCCGACCTTCGCCGACGAGCTGGTCGTCACCCAGGGCTCGACGGACGAGCGCCGCTTCGTCGCCGTCTACGGCTACAAGGGCCGGGTCACCGCCGCGGTCACCTTCGACCAGGGCATGTGGCTGGAGTTCTACCAGCGGCTGATCGAGCGGGCCACGCCCTTCCCGCCATCCTTCCGGCACGTCGACCAGCGGGGGGAGGCGCGGCCCGTACCGGCCCGGGTGCCCGAGCGGCTGATCGCGGCGGAGGGGGCGACGGTCGTGGTGACCGGCCACGACCCGGCCGAGCGGCGCGCCTCGCTGCTGCACGCGCCGCAGAGCTGACCCGGCAGGAACCCAGACAGGAGTGCAGGACATGACCTCGGACGCCGCCTTCCAGCGCATCCTCGACCCGGCCGGCCGCGCCGACCCCTATCCGTCCCTCGGGGAGCTGCGCAGGAACCCGGTGACCCGGCTGAAGGACGGCTCGTACGTGGTCAGCACGTACCGGGAGATCGTCGAGCTGCTGCACGACCCGCGGGTGAGCTCCGACCGGCGCAACCTGGCCGACGCGCCGGAGACACCGGAGCACGCGCCCGCCTTCATCCGGCTCGACCCGCCGGAGCACGACCGGCTGCGCCGCCTGACCATGCGCCACTTCGGCCCGCCGCACTCGCCGGGCGTCGTGGACGGCCTGCGCCCGATGATGCTGGCCACCACCACCGAGCTGATCGACGCCCTGGCGGGCAAGAACCGGGCCGACGTCGTCGACGAGGTCGCCTACCCGCTGCCGATCGCGGTGATCTGCCGGCTGCTCGGCGTCCCGGCGGAGGACGAGCAGCAGTTCCACGCCTGGGCGGACCAGATCGTCGAGACGCTCGGGCCGGGCGAGGAGGACCGCGCCGAGCGGGCGCGGGAGCGCCAGGCGGTGTCGGAGAACCTGGAACGTTACCTCGCCGGGCTGGCCGAGGAGCGGCGGCGGGAGCCGGGCGACGACATGTTGTCCGGGTTCGTCACCTACGAGGGCCCCGACGGCCGCATGACGCCGGAGGAGGTCGTCGCCACCTCCCTGCTGCTGCTCATCGCCGGGCACGAGACCACGATCAACCTCATCGCCAACGGCATGCTCACCCTGCTGCGCGACCCGATCTTGCTGGAACGCGTGCGCGCCGACCCCGACCTCGTCATCACCGCGGTCGAGGAGCTGCTGCGCTTCGAGCCGCCCGTGCAGCTCGTCTCCTCGCGGGTCACCCTGGACGACGTGGTCGTCGGCGGCGTGACGATCCCGGCGGGCTCGCCCGTCGTGCTCGCGCTGGCGGCGGGCAGCCGCGACCCGGCCCACGTGCGCGAGCCCGACCGGTTCGACCCGTGCCGCAGGCCCAATGAGCACCTGGGGTTCGGCGGCGGCGTCCACTACTGCTTCGGCGCGCCGCTGGCCCGGCTGGAGGCGCAGGTCGTGCTGGGCGAGCTGGTGCGCAGGGTGCGCAATCCGCGGCTGGTCGCCGACCCGCCGCCGTACCGGCCCAGCGCGGTGCTGCGCGGCCCGCGCCACCTGCTGATCGACTACGACGGCATCGCCCCCGCCTGACGCGGCGGAGTGCCCTGACGTTGATCTATGGGTTCGTGTGCAGTTGAATGAGCGGGTGCGTGCTGGGCGGGTGGTCTCCCCGGTTCTGGTGGGTCGGGAGAGCGAGCTCGCCCGGCTCGTCGCGCTGGTCTCCGGGGCGCCCGCCGTGGCCGTCGTCGAGGGCGAGGCCGGCATCGGCAAGTCCAGGCTGACGGCCGAGCTGCTCGGCGATCCCGCGGTGGCGGGCCTGCGGGTGCTGAGCGGGGCCTGCGTGCAGATCAGGGAGCCGTTCCCGCTGGGGCCCGTCGTCGAGGCGCTGCGCGGGCGCGCGTCCGAGCTGGACGGGGCGGCGCTGTCGCCGGTCGCCGGGGCGCTGCGCGAGCTGCTGCCGGAGCTGGCCTGCGTGCTGCCGGAGACGCCGCCGCCGCTCGACGACCGGGCGGCCGAGCGGCACCGGGTCTTCCGGGGGCTCGCCGAGGTGCTGACCGCGCTCGGCCCCGCCGTCCTGGCGGTGGAGGACCTCCACTGGGCCGACGGGCAGACGGTCGAGTTCCTGACGTACCTGATGTCGGTGCTGCCCGGCACGTTACGGGTGGTGCTGACGTACCGGAGCGAGGAGGCGTCCGGGCCGGTACGCGCGATCACCGCGCGCGCCCCCGACACGATCGCGGCCGAGCATCTGGTGCTGCCGCCGCTCGACGCCGCCCAGACGCGGGTGATGGCCTCGGTGATCCTCGGGGCCGAGGAGGTGACGGCGGAGTTCGCCGAGCACCTGTGCGGGCGGGCCTCCGGGCTGCCGCTCGCCGTCCAGGAGCTGCTGGCGCTGCTGCGCGACCGCGGCACGCTGATCCGGTGGGAGGGCGGCTGGGCGCGGCGGGCCCTGGAGGAGCTGGACGTGCCGAGCGGTGTGCGCGCCTCGGTGCAGGAACGGGTGGCCCGGCTCTCCCCCGGCGCCAAGGAGGTGGCGGAACGGGCCGCCGTGCTGCAACTGCCGGTGCCGGTCGCCCTGCTGTCGGGGCCGGACGTCGGCGCGATCGACGAGGTGCTCGGCTCCGGGCTGTTCGCCGACACCGGCGGGCTGGTCGGGTTCCGGCACGTGCTGGCGGCGCAGGCGGTCTACGAGGCGATCCCGCTGGGCCGCCGGCAGGCCCTGCACGCGGCCGCCGCCGACACCGTACGCGAGCTGCGCCCGGTCCCGCTGGGCCGCCTGGCCCACCACCTGCGCCAGGCCGGCCGGGCCGATCAGTGGGTGGAGGCCGCGATCGAGGCGGCCGAGCAGGCGTCGAGGCTGGGTGACGACGCCGAGGCCGCGCGCCTGCTGGAGGACGTCCTGCGCGGCGCCGAGCTGCCCGCCGACCGGCGCGCCGAGCTGACGGTGAAGCTGGGCTGGGCCGCCCTGGAGCTGCTGCGCCCGCCGCCGGTCGCCGACCTGGTCACCGGCGCGCTGGAGCAGGACGTGCCGCCCCCGTTCCGCGGCCACCTGCGGCTGCTGCTGGCGCTGCATCTGGAACGCACCCGCATCGACGGCGCCCGCATCGGCGAGGCGTTCGCACGGGCGGCCGACGACCTGGCCGGCGAACCGGGGCTGGCCGCGTGGGCCATGGCCGGGGTCGGCCGCCCGCCCAGCGGCCTGCCGCTGGAGGAGACCATGTCGTGGCTGGAACGGGCGCTGGCGACGCTGCCCGCCGTCGCCGACCCGGCCATGCGCATGCTGGTGCTCGGCAAGATCGCGATGATCTTCGTGGTGATGGGCGACCCGCGCTGGGCCGTGCTCGCCGACGACCTGCTGCGGGAGACCGGCGGGCGGCGGCTGCTGCGCCGCGAGGTCAACGCCTACCGCTCGATCGGGGGCGCGGCCCTGTTCAGCGGGCACCACCGCCGGGGCCGCCGCCTGCTGACCGCGGCGGTCGAGGACGGCGCCGAGCCGGACCTGCGCGAACGGCTCGAACTGCGCTGCCTGGTGAACCTGGCCGCGGCCGACTACTTCGAGGGCTCCTGGCACGGGCTGCCGGCCAGGCTCCAGGAGCTGCGCGACCAGTTCGGCGACGAGCCGCACGAGCGCATCCTCGTCGACATCGTGACCGCCTGCCTGGCCGCGGTGCAGGGCCGCCAGGAGGCCGCGCTGCCGCCGCTGCTCGACGCCGCCGCCGAGGCGCGTACCCGGGGGCAGTACGACGACCTCGTGCTGCCGCTGGCGATGCTGCTCAGGCTGACCGCCGCGCGGGGCGAGCCGGAGGCGGCGATCGAGGCGGCCGTCGAGGCGGGCCGCCACTGGGAGGCGAGCGAGCTGTGGCCGGTGGCGGTCCGCGCGCTGCCGGGGTTGACCGAGGCGCTGCTGGCGGCGGGCCGTCCGGAGGAGGCGGCCGAGGTCGTGGCGCGGCACGCCGTCCGGGTGGACGGGCTCGACGCGCCGCTGGCCGCGCCCGCGCTCGCGCAGTCCCGCGGCCTGCTGGCCGCCGCCGAGGGGCGGTGGGCGCGGGCCGCGGCCGAGTTCGCCGCCGCCGCCGACGCCTTCGAGACGGTCCCGGCCCGGTACGAGGCCGCGCAGGCGAGCGAGCAGGCCGCCGCGTGCCTGTTCGCCCTCGACGACCCCGAGGCCGCCGTCCGGCTGGGCCGGGCCGTCGCCGTGTACGCCGACCTCGGGGCACGCTGGGACCTCGACCGCGCGACCGGGCTGGGCCGCAGATGGGGCGTGCGCCCGGCCGCGCAGAGCGCTCCCGCGCAGGCGGGGAACGACCACGCGCTGTCGGCCCGGCAGGAGCAGGTCGCCCGGCTGGCGGCCGAGGGGCTGACCAACCAGGAGATCGCCAGGGAGCTGTTCCTGTCGCCGAAGACGGTGGACAAGCACGTGAGCGCGGCCATGCGGAAGGTGGGGGCGCGGTCGCGGACGGAGCTGGCCCGCCACCTCCTCCCCGGCGACTGAATCGGCAAGTTGGGGATTTTTCCCCATAGGGCACCCCATACCCCACCCCATACGGCTGCCGCGACACTTTCGGCATGTCCGAAAGCACCCACGACCCCGGCCGGCCGGACCCGGACGACCCCGTCCCCGACGCCTCCTCCCTCCACGAGGAGACCCCGGAACCTCCTCGCCCCCCGGACGGCTTCGAGCCCGTCTGACCCCCTCCCCCCCCGCCAGAAAGGCCACCATGGCACTGCCCCGCCCCCCGCTGGCGCGCCGGACAGGCGTCCTGCTGACCGCGGTCACCGCGCTCGCCGGCGTGCTGACCGCCGGACCGGCGACCGCCGCGGCGCCGGACACCCCCGCCCCCGCCTCCCCCGCTGTCCCCGCCGTCCCCGCTGTCCCCGCGCAGGCCGCCAAGGACGTCGCCCTGTCCGGGGTGCGCGCCCAGAAGGTCACCGTCACGCTGATCACGGGCGACAAGGTGCAGCTCACCCGGTCGGCCGCCGGCCGGTACCACGTCGAGCCGGCCCCCGGCACCCGCCAGGACGGCCGCCGGATCAACCTGTTCACCCAGTTCACCCCGGACGGCGTCTTCGTGCTGCCGGACGACGCGATCGCCGCCGTCCAGGCGGGGCTGGTGGACCGGCGGCTGTTCGACGTCAAGTACCTGGCCGAGAACGGCTACGCCGACGACGTGGCCAAGCGGCTGCCGGTCATCGTGCAGTACCCGGGCGACCAGCCCGAGGCCGCGGTCAAGCGGTCGGCCGCCGCCGTCCCCGCCAGCGACCCCACCCGGACGCTGGAGAGCATCCACGCCTCCGCCCTCGACGTCACCAAGGCCGAGGCGGGCGCGTTCTGGCAGGCCGTACGCGGCGGGCAGAGCGCCGGGGAGGGCCTGGCCAAGGCGCCCGGCAAGCTGAACGGCGGCATCGCCAAGCTGTGGCTGGACGCCAAGGTCAAGGCCGACCTGGACGTGAGCGTCCCCATGATCGGCGCACACCAGGCATGGGAACGCGGCCAGGACGGGACCGGCGTGAAGATCGCCGTCCTGGACACCGGCGCCGACACCGGCCACCCCGACCTGGCCGGGAAGATCGCCGACAGCAAGTCGTTCGTCCCGGAGGAGCCCGTCAAGGACGGGCACGGGCACGGCACCCACGTCGCCTCCACCATCGCCGGCACCGGCGCGGCCTCGGGCGGCAAGTACAAGGGCGTCGCCCCCGGCGCGCAGCTCGTCGTCGGCAAGGTGCTCGACAACACCGGCTCCGGCCAGGAGTCGTGGATCATCGAGGGCATGGAGTGGGCCGCGCGCAGCGGCGCCAAGGCCGTCAGCATGAGCCTCGGCGGCCCGCCCAGCGACGGCACCGACCCGCTCAGCCAGGCCGTGAACGACCTGACCGCCGAGACCGGCACCCTGTTCGTGGTCGCCGCGGGCAACCTGTACGAGGCCGAGACGATCAGCATGCCCGGCGCCGCCGACGCCGCGCTGACCGTGGCCGCGGTGGACAAGAAGGACCAGCTCGCCGCGTTCTCCAGCCGCGGGCCGCGCCCCGGCGGCGGGCTCAAGCCCGACATCGCCGCGCCCGGCGTGGACATCGTGGCCGCGCGGGCGGCCGGCACCGCCATGGGCTCCCCGGTGGACGCCAGCTACACCGGCGCCTCCGGCACCTCCATGGCCACGCCGCACGTGGCCGGCGCCGTGGCGATCCTGGCACAGCAGCACCCCGACTGGACGGGCCAGCAGCTCAAGACGGCCCTGATGTCCACCTCCAAGGACGACGGCTTCACCGTCTACGAGCAGGGCGCCGGCCGGGTGGACCTGGACCGCGCGACCAGCCAGCAGGTGTTCGCCGGCGGCGGCGTGGACTTCGGCCTGCTGGAGGCCGGCAGCGCGGCGAAGACCGGCGAGGTCTCCTACCGCAACCTGGGCGACCGGCCCGTCACGCTCACGCTGAAGGCGGCGATGGGCGCCGCGAAGCCGGTGCTCGCCGACGCGACGCTGACCGTCCCCGCCGGCGGCACGGCCGCCACCACCGTCACCCTCGACCCGGCCGAGCTGGCCGTCGGCACCTACAGCGGGGCCGTGACGGCCGAGGCCGACGGCGTCCGGCTCACCACGCCGCTCGGCGCGGTCCGCGACGTCCCCAAGTACGACCTGACCATCCGCACCCTCGACCGGGACGGCAAGCCGCGCACCCCGTCGGCCATGAGCGTCCTGGACGTCGACGGCAACAAGGGCGTGCTCGGCCCCCACCGCATCGACGACACGGGCCTGGTCGTGACCCGCGTCCCGGCGGGCACCGTCAGCCTGCTCCAGGTGCTCGACTGGGTGGACGGTGACGACCGCGCCAACCGGGCCTGGCTGTTCGAGCCCGAGCTGACCGTCACCGGCGACACCGAGGTCACCCTCGACGCCCGCAAGGCCACCGAGATCAGCTTCAGCGCCCCGAAGACCGCGCAGCCGCTGAACAACGCCCACGACGTCTTCTTCCAGCGCACCCTGCCCAACGGCAAGGTCTACGGCGGCACGCTGCTGGCGAGCCGTCCGGTCGGCGCGTGGGAGAAGACGTGGGCGCTGCCGACCAGGAAGGTCACCAAGGGCGGCTTCCGCTTCACCGGCCAGTGGGAGCTGGGCGTGCCCGAGGTCACCATGACCATGCGCGCCTCCAAGCGCACGACCCTGCACCCGGTCACCCGCGTCCACGTGATCGACTCGGGCGAGATCCATCCCGGGTACGTCCCGTTCGCGGGAAGCAAGGACCTGCGGGTGGTCGACGCGGGCAAGGGCCGTCCCGAGGAGCTGGCGGGCAAGGACCTGCGCGGCGCGCTCGTGCTGATCGACGCCGAGCCCGCCGAGGGCGTCCTCGGGCCGGTGTGCGGCCTGCAGATCGAGCGCGTGGGGCCGATCAGGGACGCGGGCGCCGCCGGTGTCCTGGCCTTCAACGAGCAGGCCGCCTCCTGCCCGATCCCGCTGCCCATCTCGCAGAAGCCGTTCAGCGGGCCGTTCAAGCCGGTCAACATCCCCGTCGCCTACGTCTCCAACGCCGAGGGCGTGAAGATCCGCGAGGAGGCCGGGCGGGGCAAGGTGACCGTCCGGGTCGAGGGCACGCCGGTCACGCCGTACTCGTACGTGTTCAGGCCGTCCGCCGACGGGCGCGTCCCGGACTCGATGCGGTACGAGGTGAGCGAGCGCCGGCTGCACCAGGTCGACCTCGACGTGCATGGCGCGCCGTACACGAAGTACATGAGCTGGCGCGCGTCCTGGCGGACCGACGACATCTCCTACACGACGACCAACACCGACCTCATGCACTGGTCGATGCCGATGCCCGAGCGCAGGTCGCAGTACATCTGGCCGCTCGATGCCAGGACCGTGAGCGAGGCGGGCCTGTCGGCGCTCGTCGGGTCCGAGCCGGGTGCGGAGATCCAGGAGACCCGCTACCGGGACGAGGTGTTCGACCGGCCGGGCACCACCGTCCAGAAGTGGTTCGCCACCCCGAGCACGCCGGGCGCCTCGACGGCCTCCGACAAGCTGTACGCGCTCGGCGGCGACCCGGACGCGCCCCCGCTCAAGCAGAACGTCATCGGCGTGCCGTGCGCGATCTGCGTGCACGACGGCAACCTGTGGGTGACGCCGTCCCTGGTCAACGGGGTCGGGGAACGGCGCGACGACGGCAGCTCGTTCGGCGACCTCGCGCCGCGGTACGAGCTGCACCTGTACCGCGACGGCAAGGAGCTGCCGAACGCCCCCGTGCCGGGGTTCGACACGCTGCCGCGCTACCCGCTGCCCAAGGAGCCGGGCGTCTACCGGCTGACGGCCAAGAACGCCCAGCAGGACATCGAGTGGACGTTCACCGCGCCGCCGGCCAAGGAGCAGCTCAGGCCGGGCGTCAACTGCTACGCCTGGTTCCTGGACGGCCTGGTCGAGCAGTGCCGCACCACGCCGGCGGTCTACGTCAGCTACGACCTCGGTGACAGCCTGTCCGCCGGGAACACGGTCGCGGCCGGGCGCAGGCACACGTTCGAGCTGGAGGCCTACCACGGGCCGTCGGCGGCGAAGATGCCGGCGATCACCGGCGTGCGGCTGTGGACCAGCACCGACGACGGCGCCACCTGGCAGCCCGCCGACCTCAAGAAGGGCCGGGACGGCGTCTACACCGCCGGCGCGAAGTACCCGGCCCATCGCGCCACCAAGGGCGCGGTGAGCCTGAAGGTGGAGGCGTGGGACGCGGCGGGCAACCGCGTCAGGCAGACCACCCTCCGCGCCTTCGACCTCCGCTGACCGCGACGACCGCGGCCGCCCGCCCGGCGACCGCGGTCACCCGCCGGGCCGGCCCGCACGCCCGGTGGCCGCGGTCACCCCGCCGGGCGGGCCCGACGGTACCCCGCCCGTTCCCCTGCTGATCGGCTCATGGCGGTACGGTGAGCACCCGGCGGCGTACGGCCACCGGGACGCGAGCGAAGGGGACCCCGCGCCATGAACGCCACCAGACCGCACAAGCGCCTGGCGGCGGCCTGGCAGCGGGCCCGCGACCGGCACGGCTGGCTCGACCACCTGTCCCGCGCCGTGGTGCGCTACGACAAGGCCGACGCCGGCCGGCTGTCGGCGGCCCTCACCTACTACTCCTTCTTCGCCACCTTCGCCCTGGCCCTGCTGGCCTTCGGCATCCTCGGCCACGTCATGGACGACCCGACGGTCCTCGCCACGGTCCAGCACTACCTGAGCGAGAACTTCCCGCGCCTCGACGTCCAGGCGATCCGGGAGGCCGGGGGCACGGCCGGCGCGGTGGCCTTCGTCGCGCTGCCGGTGACCGGGCTGTTCTGGATGGACACCCTGCGCTCGGCCACCCGGGCGATCTGGCAGCTCGACGAGTACCCGGGGCGCTTCCTCCTGCGCCAGCTCATCGACCTGGGCGTGATGGCCGGGCTCGGGCTGCTGCTCGCCCTGTGCCTCGCCGTCGCCTTCGCCGCCGAGCGGCTGCTGACCTGGCTGGCGGTGCTCACCGTGGGCGTGGAGGCCCTGCCGGCGCAGTGGGTGCTCACCGCGGCCGGGATCGTGCTCGGCCTCGGCGTGAACACGCTGCTGGCCATGGCGCTGCTGACCGCGCCGCCCCGGTTGCGGGTGCCGCTGCGCCGCGTGATGGGCCCGGCGCTGGTCATCACCGCCGGGCTGGAGATCCTCAAGACGATCGGCCAGGTCTACGTCAACCTCACCGCGGCCAACCCCGCCTACCGGGTCGTCGCGGGCGCGGCGGGCATGCTGCTGTTCCTGAAGGTGCTCAACCAGCTCATCCTGTTCGCCACCGCCCTGACGGCGACCGGCACGGCGGGCCACGTCAAGGATCTGGGCGTCCGGCGGGGCCGTTGACAGGGTAACCAACCAAGCGCATGCTCGTTTCGGCGAGGGGGCCGACCGGCTCTCCCCTGTCGAAGGGATCACCGATGCGACCTGCCTCAGCGGCCTCCGACGACCTCACCCCCCAGGGGCGCAGCCGCCGTTCCCTGCTCATCGCGGGCGGGATCCTGGTCACCGGCGCGGCGCTCGGCCAGGACCCGGCCTACGCCGAGGCCGACTACGACGTGGTGGTGGTCGGCTCCGGGGCCGCCGGGATGACCGCCGCCCTCACCGCCGCCAAGCGCGGCCTGAGCACCGTCGTGCTGGAGAAGGCGCCGACGTTCGGCGGGTCCGCCGCGCGGTCGGGGGCGGGCATCTGGATCCCGTGCAACGAGGTGATCCTGGCCGCCGGGGTGCCGGACACGCCCGCCAAGGCCGCCGCGTACCTGGCCCGCGTGGTGGGCGACACCGTCCCGGCCGCGCGGCAGCAGGCGTTCCTGAACGCGGGGCCGCAGATGATCTCGTTCGTGACGCGCAACAGCCCGCTGCGCTTCCGGTTCATGGAGGGGTACTCCGACTACTACCCGGAGTTCCCCGGCGGGATGCCGGGCGGGCGCTCCATCGAGCCGGACCAGTTCGACGGCAACCTCCTCGGCCCGGAGCTGGCCCGGCTGAACCCGCCGTACATGGCGACCCCGGCGGGCATGGTGGTCTTCAGCGCCGACTACAAGTGGCTGACGCTCGCCCTGGTCAACCCGAAGGGGGCGGCGGTGTCGGCGGCGTGCCTGCTGCGGGGCACCGAGGCCGCGCTGCGCGGCGAGAAGCCGCTGACGATGGGGCAGGCGCTGGCCGCCGGGCTGCGCGCCGGGCTGCTGGCCGCCGGCGTGCCGGTGTGGCTGAACACGCCGCTGCTCGGCCTGCACGTCGAGGACGGCCGGGTCGCGGGCGTGGTCACCCCGGCCGGGGTGGTCAGGGCCAGGCGCGGAGTGATCGTCGGGTCGGGCGGGTTCGAGCACAGCGCGGCGATGCGGGCCGAGTTCCAGCGCCAGCCCATCGGGACGAGCTGGACCGTCGGCGCCAAGGAGAACACCGGCGACGGCATCGAGGCCGGCGAGCGGGCCGGCGCCGCGCTGGACCTGATGGACGACGCCTGGTGGGGGCCGGTGATCCCGCTGCCCGGCGAGCCGTACTTCTGCCTGGCCGAGCGGACCCTGCCGGGCTGCGTCATCGTCAACGGCGCCGGCCGGCGTTTCGTCAACGAGGCCGCGCCCTACAGCGACGTCGTGCACGTCATGTACGACCGCAACACCCCGTCCGACCCGCACATCCCCGCCTGGCTGATCATCGACCAGCAGTACCGCGACAAGTACCTGTTCAAGGACATCGCCCCGCTGCTGCCCTTCCCCGACTCCTGGTACGACAGCGGCGCCGTGTTCAGAGCCCCGACGATCGAGCAGCTCGCCCGGAAGATCGGGGTGCCGGAGGCCGCCCTGCGGGCCACGGTCACCCGGTTCAACGGGTTCGCCCTGGCCGGGCGGGACGCCGACTTCCACCGCGGCGACAGCGCCTACGACCACTACTACGCCGACCCGTACGTCCGGCCCAACCCGTGTCTGGCGCCGCTCTGGCTGCCGCCGTTCTACGCCTTCAAGATCGTCCCCGGTGACCTGGGCACGAAGGGCGGCCTGCGCACCGACGCCCGGGCCCGCGTGCTGCGCGCCGACGGCTCGGTCGTCCCCGGCCTGTACGCCGCCGGGAACGCCAGCGGCGCCGTCATGGGCCACAGCTACGCGGGCTCGGGCTCGACCATCGGACCGGCCATGACCTTCGGCTACGTGGCCGCGAACGACCTGGCCGGCGGCTGACCGTCAGTCGGCCGTGTAGCTGATCGAGCGCACGTCGTAGCCGGTCGTCCTCGAACCGCGCACGTGCATGAACATCGCGCCGCCCTCGTAGGACCAGGCGCACCCGTAGCCCTTCGGCTCCTTGGTGCACCCCTGGAACTGGTGGACGACGCCGCGCGGGTCGTACCTGACCCGGAACAGCGTCCGCACCGCGCCCTCGGCGCCGACCTCCAGGGCCGCGTACCTGTCGCCGCGCTTCCAGGCGGCGAACAGGTGCCCGGCCGCGGCGGACGGCCGCTCGACGTGCCGTGACAGGTAGACCTTGGTGACCTTGGAGCCGGTCACGGCCATCGCGATGCCGTTCAGGCCGCCGGGCACGCGCACGCTGGTGTGCACGTACCGGCACACGCCGTTCGAGCAGCCGTCGAAGCGGTCGGGGGCGCGGTAGGCGTAGGTGAAGATCGTGCTCACCGCGGCGGGGGTGGCGACCGCGGCCGCGGCGGCGCGGTCGCGGGCCAGCCAGGCGCGGAACAGCTTGCCCGCCACCTTGCCGGGCGCGGGGGCGGCGGCGGAGGAGGCCGGGGTGGCGGCGAGAGCCGGGGCGACGGCGGGAAGGCCGAGCGTCAGCGTGACGGTCGTCGCGAGGGCGGCGCCGCCGAGAAGCAGTCGTCTGGACACGCTCCGACGCTAGGATCCGCCCCTTGCGCGGCGATTGCTCCCGGCTTGCAGCTGATCCGGCACGCCCCCGGGCGGGATCAGCCGCAGGCGCCGGATCGTGCGCGCACACGAAAACGCGGGCCGCCGCGTTGTGCGGTGGTCCGAAGACACGGCGACGCTTCTGGGGGAAGCTGGCCAACCCCCCGTGTGAGAGGAATCCAATGGACGTCTATATATCCGTGGACATGGAAGGCATCTCCGGCATTGCGACGATCGACCAGGTCTCGCGTGGCGGACACGGATATCCGCGCGCCCAGGAGCTGATGACCGCCGAGGCGAACGCCGCGATCGCCGGGGCGTTCGAGGCCGGCGCGGACAGCGTCACGGTCAACGACAGCCACGGCACGATGGACAACTTCCTTCAGGACGCCCTCGACGAGCGGGCCCGGCTGATCACCGGCAGCCCGAAGGCGCAGTGCATGGCGCACGGGATCGGCGAGCGGCACGGGGTCGCGCTGTTCGTCGGCTACCACGCGCCCGGCGGCTGCCCGGGGGTGCTCGCGCACAGCTTCTCGTCGCTGTTCGCCTGGCTCAAGCTCAACGGCGAGTACGTCTCCGAGGCCGAGGTCAACGCGCTGCTCGCGGCCGAGCACGGCGTGCCCGTGGGCCTGGTGACCGGCGACGACCAGATCTGCGAGCTGGCCGGACGGCGGCTGCCCGGGGCGCTGACGGTGACGGTCAAGCGGGCCGAGGGCGTGACGGCGGCCGACAGCCTGCATCCGCGGCGGGCCCGGGCACTGGTCGCCTCGGCCGCGGCCGAGGCCGTGCGGAACGCCTCCACCCTGCGTCCGGTGCCGATCCCGGAGCGACTGGTGCTGACCGGCGGCTTCCAGACGGCGGCGGCGGCCGAGCTGGCGGCGGGCGTGCCGGGGGCGTACCGGGTGGACGAGACGAGCGTGACCTGCGAGGTCGCCGACCCCTCCAGCCTGGTCGGCCTGATCGGCGTCTGGTACGCCACCTCGGCCCAGGCCGCCCGATCCCGCCTCCCCCTCCTCGGCATCCACTGAGCTCCCCGGCCCGCGGCGACGGCTCCCCCCCCCCCGGCCGGCCCGCACCCCCCACCGCGGGGGGGGGGGGCGGGCC